>NZ_JBSFNK010000010.1:0-410997 GCF_053587055.1 Nonomuraea sp. NPDC003707
TAGGTGGCCAGCTCCCCGGTCTCCAGGATCACCTTCAGGTGCGCGCCGCCGCAGGCCGCCTTGACCGCGACGATGTCCTCCCACACCTTCAGGTAACGGCCGGACAGGAACGCGCCCCGGTCGATCACCATGTCGATCTCATCGGCGCCCGCCGCCACCGCCAGCGCGGTGTCGCTGACCTTGACCTCCAGCGAGGAACGGCCGCTGGGGAAGGCGGTGGCCACCGAGGCCACCTTGACCCCGGTCCCGGCCAGCGCCCGGACCGCGACCTCGACCAGGTCGGGGTAGACGCACACGGCCGCCACCGGGCCGGCGCCGCCGCCGGGGTGAACGGCCTTGGTGCACATCGCCCGCACCTTGCCGGCCGTGTCGGCTCCTTCGAGGGTGGTCAGGTCGACCATGGAGATGGCCAGGTCGATGGCCTGTGCCTTGGCGGTGGTCTTGATCGAACGGGTGCCGAGCATCGCCGCCCGCTGGTCCGCGCCGACCCGGTCAACCCCGGGCAGGCCGTGCAGGAAAGCTCGCAACGCCGCCTCCGAAGAGGCCACGTCCGCGAGCGAGGTGGTCGCTACGCTCATCGCGATCGGGTCTTTCTCGTGCGTGAGGGGGCCGGCCAGCCGCCCGGCGGGGCGGTGGAGGCGCGTTCGATCAGCTTGGTGTCCAGGACGATGCGGCTGGCGCTGCCGCCGGCCTCGTCGGGGTCGAGCCGGCGCAGCAGCAGGCGCATGGCGAGCACGCCCTGCTCGACCATCGGCCGGTCGATGACGGTCAGGGGCGGCCTGAGCAGCGGGCCGGTGTCCAGGTCGTCGAAGCCGATCAGGCTGATCTGGCCGGGGATGTCGATCCGCATGTCGTGCAGCGCCTTGAGCACGCCCAGCGTCATGAGGTTGTTGGCGGCGAAGATGGCGGTGGGCGGCTCGGGCAGCGACAGCAGGGACAGCGTGAGCTGGTAGCCGCTGTGCTCCTTGAAATCGCCGACCAGGTCGTACTCGGGCGGCACCTCGATGCCCGCCTTGGCGAGTGTCCCGACGAACCCCTCGCGCCGCAGCCGCCCGGGGGTGGTGTCCAGGGTGCCGCTGATCGCGGCCACCTTGGTGTGCCCGAGGGCCAGCAGGTGCTCGGCCGCCTGCTTGCCGCCGCCGTCGTTGTCGACCAGCACGGCGTCGAACCGTTCGCCGCCGGCCAGGTCGCGGTCCACGAACACCAGGGGCACGTCGGCGTCGCGCACGTGCAGCGGCGTCTGGTCCTGCTCGGTGGCGGGGGCGAGGATGATGCCGTCGACCCTGCGCACCAGGTCCGCCAGCACGTCGTCCTCCTGCTCGCCGCTCTCGTCGCTGTTGGCGAGCAGGATGCGGTACGGCTCCGTACGCGTGACGGACTCCATGCCCTTGACCACCGCGGCGAAGTACGGGTTCGTGATGTCCGGGACGACGACGCCGATCGTGTTGGTACGCCCGGACTTCAGCGACTGCGCCGCGGCACTCGGCCAGTAGCCCAGCTCGTCGATGGCGGCCTGGATCGCCTCGTACGAGCGCACCCGCTGGCCCCGCAGAAAGCGCGAGACCGTGGCGGGAGAGACCCCCGCGCGAGCTGCTACGTCATGGATGGTGACCAAGTGAGCTCCAAACTGAAATCGATGTCAGTGATGATGGCAGGATCCGGCCACGGAGTGTCAATGGCATGTTTCCAAGTCGTTACTTCCACGGACATTTGCCCAACTCAGGGCCTCGTCCGGCCGCTCTTCTCCTGGACTTACTGAAACCGTTATCAGTAGAACGGGCGTAGAGGAAACATCGGATGTAGTAGCACTCATCCGCGCGGCAGCAGATCCCCCGGAGTCCCCGCCCAACGCTCCCGCCCGATACCGGCTCAGTGGCCAGGGCCTGGGCTGAGACAGCGGATGCAGGCCAGGGTGCGCGACTGATTCGCAACTCAGGAAACCCTTGACCACATCCGATGTTTCGCCTACGTTACCCGCAAGTCGAGAGTTGCGAAATTTTTCGCACAGCGCCAACACGACAGAGGGTGTCACGGATGTCCGATTCCCGTATCGACGAATTCCGGCAGCGCAGGTTCGGCCTGTTCATCCATTGGGGGCTCTACGCGCTGGCGGCCCGCCACGAGTGGGTCAAGCAGCGCGAGCACATGTCCGACGAGCAGTACCAGCGGTACTTCGAGCGCTTCGACCCCGATCTGTACGACCCCGACGCGTGGGCGGAGGCCGCGCAGCGCGCGGGGATGCGCTACACCGTGCTGACCTCCAAGCACCACGACGGCTTCTGCCTGTGGGATTCGGCCCTGACCGACTACTGCGTGAGCGGCACGCCGTACGGCAAGGACCTGATCGGCCCGTTCGTGCAGGCGTTCAGGGGCAGGGGCCTCGGGGTCGGGTTCTACTACTCGCTGCTGGACTGGCATCACCCGGACTTCCCGATCGACGGGCTGCACTCGTCGTACGTCGAGGGCGGCACGTTCCCCGACCGCGATGTCACGAAATATGCGGATTACCTGCATGGGCAGGTCGAGGAGTTGCTCACCCGCTACGGCCCCATCGACACGCTGTGGTTCGACTTCTCCTACGCCGGCCGGGTCAAGCAGGGCAAGCCGGTCTACGGCGGCAAGGGCAAGGCCGAGTGGCGCTCGGAGGAACTGGTCGACAAGATCCGCCGCATCCAGCCGGACATCCTGATCAACAACCGTCTGGAGCTGCCGGGCGACTTCACCACGCCGGAGCAGTTCCAGCCCCCTGGCCCGCTGTCGACGGTCTGGGAGGCCTGCCAGACGCTGAACGGAAGCTGGGGCTACGACCGGGACAACAACGCGTGGAAGTCGCCCGGCCTGCTGATCCGCATGCTGATCGACTCGGTCTCCAAGGACGGCAACCTGCTGCTCAACGTGGGGCCCAACGGCCGCGGCGAGTTCGAGCCCCGGGCGCTCGACACGCTGCGGGAGATCGGCGACTGGATGCGGCTGCACGGCCAGTCGATCCACGGCGCGGGGACGAGCGAGTTCCAGGCTCCCGAGCACTGCCGCTACACCCAGCGCGGCGACCGGCTCTACGTGCACCTCTTCTCCTGGCCGTACCGGCACCTGCACCTGCCGGGGCTGGCGGGCAAGGTCCGCTACGCGCAGTTGCTCAACGACAGGTCGGAGATCCGCATGTGGGCGCCCGACCCCAAGGTCGACAACGGGAACGTCAACTTCTTCACGATCCCCGAGGGCACCCTCACCCTCGAGCTTCCCGTGGAGCCGCCGGACGTGGCCGTCCCGGTGATCGAGCTCTTCCTCTGAACAGGCTGAAAGGCGATACCCCCCATGGACAACCCCCTGCGCGGTCTGAACACCACCGGCCTGAACCGGCGCCAGGTTCTCAGCCTCGCCGCGATGGCGGCGGCGGCCGTACCCCTCACCGCCTGCGGGAGCGGCGAGCGCACCCGCCAGGCCGGCCCGGCCTCCTCGACCGCCTCCGCGTCCGGCAACTCCGCGGTGATCAACCCGGACAGGCCGGAGAGCGCGCTGTTCCCCTACGCCGAGGCGGAGAAGCTCTTCGACTCGCTGCCCTGGCCCAAGACCAACGTGCCGGAGCCCACGTCCAAGGTCACCGTCACCGTCGCGATCATCCCGGGTCAGCGGCACGAGGTGCGGCACGCGCAGTTCGCCAAGTTCATCAAGAAGCGGCATCCGAACATCGAGATCAAGGTGGAGGTCACGCCGTTCGACGACTTCCGCACCAAGTACCTGACGGGCGCCGCCAGCGGCGTGCTGCCCGACATCATGTACTCGCAGTTCCAGTGGGGGCAGAGCTTCATCAAGAACAACCTGTACCTGCCGCTGGACGACTACATCGCGGCCACGCCCGAATTCAACCGCGCGGACTTCTCCAAGGCGGCGCTCAGCTACTGGGAGCGTGACGGCAAGCTCTACGCGCTGGGCACCGACTCGGCGCCCAAGCTGCTCTTCTACAACAAGGAGATCCTCGACAAGGCGGGCGCCAAGGCGCCTGACGCCTCCTGGACCTGGGACAAGCTCATGGAGGCGGCCCGCGGGCTGGTCTCGGGCACGGGCGCGCAGAAGATCTTCGGGTTCACGCCGGTGCCCAAACCCACCAGCGACCTCACCGCGACGTTCCTGCTCGCCCACGGCGGCCGTTACCTGACGGCCGACGAGACCAAGTGCGTGATCCAGGAGCCGGCCAGCCGCGACGTGCTCAAGCGCTGGATCGACCTGCTGATCAAGGACAAGGCGATGCCCGACCTGGCCGAGACGCAGGCGACGGCGAAGGTGGAGCCGTTCACGCTGGGCCGGGGCGCCCTGTACGTCGGCGGCGCGTGGAACATCGTCACCCTGCTCACCCTGCCCGCCGAGCAGCAGTTCGAGTGGAGCCTGACGCACGTGCCCAGCGGCCCCGAGGGCCGCTTCACCCCGGTCCTGGGCAGCGCCTTCGGCATCACCAGCAGGACGCGCAACCCCGAGGCGGCGTGGATCGTGCTCAACTCCCTGCGCTCCTACGCCGGCCACCGCTTCTTCCTCGACACCCCGCCGTCGCGGCTGTCGGCGTTCGAGGAGAACCTCCAGGACCTCAAGCTCGACAAGGAGGTGATCGACACCACCAAGGACTCGCTGCACAAGTACGGCACCAGCGACGGCGTGCTGAGGCTGCCCGCGACGCCCAAGCTTGAAGACCTGACCAAACCGATCTGGGAACGGGTCATGTCGGGGTCGCTGTCGGTGGACGAGGGGCTCAAGCAGGTCACCGAGCGCGTCACCCCGATGCTGGCGGAGAACGCCTGACCATGTCCGCCTCCCCGCTCGTCCGGCGCGAGGCCCGCCGGTTCCACCTGTTCGCCCTGCCGTGGAGCATCGGCTTCGTCTTCTTCACCGGCGGGCCCATCGTCGTGTCACTGGTGCTCAGCTTCACCCGCTACGAGCTGCTGTCGTCCCCGCAGTGGGTGGGCCTGGACAACTACGCCCAGCTGCTGCGCGACCCCGACTTCTGGATGGCGACGAAGAACACGGTGTACTTCGGCGCCGCCTCCGCCGCGGCCGGTGTCGTCTACAGCCTCGCCGCGGCGCTGCTGCTCAACATCAAGGTGCGCGGGCAGGCGATCTTCCGGACGATCATCTACATGCCGTCGGTGATCTCCGGCATCGCCACCGCCCTCCTCTGGATCCACGTGCTCCATCCCGACTACGGCCTGGTCAATTACCTGATCGGCCTGGTGGGCATCCAGGGGCCCGGGTGGTTGACCGACGCGAGCTGGGCGATCCCCGGCCTGGTCATCATGACGACCTGGACCACCGGGAACGCGATGATCATCTTCCTGGCCGGGCTGCAGGGCGTGCCCGTCTCGCTGTACGAGGCCGCGCACATCGACGGCGCCGGCTGGTGGAGCAGGTTCAGGCACGTGACGATCCCGATGATGTCGCCGGTCATCTTCTTCAACCTGGTCGTGGGCTTCATCGGCAGCCTGCAGGCCTACCAGCTCATCCTGTTCATGACCGACGGAGGGCCGGCCAACTCCACCCTGGTCCTGGGCCTGTACGTCTACCGCTACGCCTTCAAGTACTTCGAGATGGGCTACGCCTCGACGATCGCCTGGGCGCTGTTCTTCCTCGTCATCGTGTTCACCCTGATCCAGTTCGGGCTCGCGCGCCGCTGGGTCCACTACGAGGTCAAGTAGGTCACCAGATGGCAATCAAGGTCCTGCCCGCACAGGCCCGCCCGGTGGAGAAACGACCTGTGGCCCCCGCCCAGGCCGAGCGGATCCGTCGGATCCAGCGCCTGACGGCCTACGCGCTCCTCGTCCTGGCCTCGGCGGCGAGCCTGCTCCCGCTGCTGTGGATGCTCACCACCGCGCTCAAACCGGCCGGAGCCGTGCTGGAGTTTCCGCCGAGGTTCCTCCCCGAGGTCTTCACCTGGTCCAACTTCCCCGACGCGTGGACGAGCCTGCCCTTCAGCACCTTCCTGGTCAACAGCATCGTGGTGACCACGCTGTCGATCGTGGGCAATCTCGTCTCCTGCATCCTGCCCGCCTATGCCTTCGCGCGGCTGCGCTCGCGAATGCGTGGCATGGCCTTCGCACTGATGCTGGGCACGATGATGATCCCCGGGCAGGTGGTCATCGTGCCGAGGTTCCTCCTGTTCTCCAAGCTGGACCTGGTCGACACCTTCTGGCCGCTGTTCCTGCCCAACTTCTTCGGCACCGCGCTGTACATCTTCCTGCTCAGGCAGTTCTTCACCACGATCCCGCAGGAGCTGGTGGAGGCGGCGCGCATCGACGGCGCGGGGGAACTGCGGATCCTCTGGCGGATCATGATCCCGCTGTCCAAACCGGCGATCGCGACTGTGACGCTGCTGTCGTTCGTCGGGGCCTGGGGCGAGTACATCGATCCGCTGATCTACCTGCGCTCGACGGAGAACTACACGATCCCGCTCGGCATCTCGCTGTTCCGCGGCCAGTACTCCGACGACTACAACCTCATGATGTCGGTGTCCATCCTCGCCCTGGTGCCGGTCATCGTGGTGTTCCTGGCGGCGCAGAAGTACTTCATCAGGGGCATCATGCTCACCGGCATGGCGGGGAGGTAGGAAGTCTCCGCCCGCGCCTTTCGAAACATAGCGAAAGGCGCGGGCCCCGCGCCGTGCCGCCGTCGCTGAGAAGGCATCCGTCAGCCCGCCCACGCCTCCTTGCCGGTGGTGACCGGGCCGCCGGTCTTCGCCGACTCCTGGACGGCGAGGCCGATCAGGTGGTCCTGGCAGGCCTCGGCCAGCGGGTACGGCGGCGGGCCCTCCTGGCGCGCCCAGGCGCCCGTGCGTTCGAGGAGGTCCGCGACCGCGATGTCGTCGTCCGACCGGGACGTGCCCTCGAACGGGTTGCGGTAGACCACCCGCCCGTCGAAGCTGATGTGCTTGAGATCGCGCAGCTCCAGGCTGAGGTCGACGCCGGTGTCCCGCCGGATCAGCGCGGACTCCACCGGCGTCGTGGGGTCGACCAGCCGGATCACCCGGTCGTCGACCAGCTCGCCGATCGAGCCCCGCACCACGACGCGCCGCATCCGCAGGGGGTTCCACCACTGGTTGTCGGTGAAGTCGTACAGGCCCATCCTGCCGCCGAAGTCGAGGGTGGCGATGGTCGTGGTCAGCCGCTGCGGCGTGTCGTCGCCGGTCCACCCGCCGAACCCCAGCGGGTCGGCGAGCGGAGCCTCGAAGGCGCCGGCGCGCACCTCGACCGCGTCGAACCCGACGCCCAGCAGGCCGCGGATCAGCGACACCGCGTGGTAGAGGTGGGTCGAGGAAATCTGAACCGAGGTCGGCTCGCCGATCACGCCCTCCCGGACGAGCGCCAGCCGCGCCGCGTGCCCGGGCATCAGCAGATACTGCTCGGCCACCTGGACCAGGCCGGTGGCGCCCACGTCCCGCCACAACGAGCGCAGCCCGGCCAGGTCCGGCGCGGGCGGCGTCTCGGCGAGGACCGGAATCCCGTGCCCGGCCACCTCGCGGATCGCGTCCGGCATCGCGGCCCACGGCACCGCCGCGGCGAGGTAGTCGGGCCGCTCGTGCCGCAGCAGCTCGTCGATCGAGCGGAAGGCCGGTACGCCCCATTCGGCGGTGACCTCGTCGCCGCGCTCCGCGCTTCGGGTCACGACGCCGCCGACCCGTAGCCGGTCCGGCATCGCGGCCGCCAGCCGCAGGAAGAACCGGGTCCGCCGCCCGCTGCCGATCGCGCCGAACGTCGTGGTCATGAAACCGGGCCTCCTCGGGAGCCGGAGCGATCTCGTGCCGGATCGACTCCGGAACAACATACTCGGCAGGCTCTGTCTCGCCCCGTACGGGCGGCCGCTCGGCGAGAACAACCGACGGTGAACATTTCCGAACGGGCTGTCAGCGAACGACCCCTTAGGCCAGAATCGGTGGAGACCGTAATCGAGGAGGTTTTCCCTGTGCGCGCCGTTCTCACCGCCGTGCTCGCGACGCTCATCCTGTTGGCCACCGGGGCCGGTTCGGCCGGAGCCGCTTCATCCCGATCGTCCTTGCCCGGCGGAAAGGCCAACTTCGTGGTCACGCAGGGCTTCCTGCGTGCCTCGTCCACTCAGAACTGGGTGCGTCTGGGGACGTACCAGTTCAAGGCCAACGGCACCGTCAGCGCGAACACCTACCTCTGGTGGCAGCGCAACCCCGAGGGCAGGCAGGCCACCGGTGTCGTCCCCGACTCCAGCTGCTCGACCAAGGCGGGCGGCTCCAGCACCCGGGTACGCGCCTGCGACGTGCTGACCGCTCCCGGCTTCCCCGGCTCCCCGGACGAGGCCCGCACGGGGACGTACACCGTGGCCGGCAACGTGGTGAGCATCAGGTGGAAGATCGCCCAGACCTGGACCGAGAAGTGGCGGGTGCAGCTGTCGCCTGACCGCAAGCTCGCGCAACTGCAGCTCGCCGACAGCAGCCTGGCCACCAACGGGTACGGCTACGGCAGCAACGCCTCGCTCACCACCCGCCGGGCGATGAGCTCCGTGCGGGCCTTCGCCGGAGCCCTCAAGCAGGACCTGGTCTCCTGGTCGCGCAACACCATCGTGAAGTCCGACGGCCAGGTCTTCAAGCAGTCATCCTTCCGCAGCTGCGCCACCACGACCTGGTGCCTGACCTACCTGCAGCCCTCCTCCCCCGGCGCCTGCCAGAAGGCCGGCGGCTGCCCCAACTTCGGCGGCGGCACCAAGGCGAACGTCAGCTCCATCCAGTACTACCTCACCAAGATCTCCAACAACGATCGCCGTGACACCCTGTGGCACTGGTGCACCTGCCTGGCCATGGAGAGCAAGACGTTCTGCTATTCGGGCAACTCGCACATCAAACCGCTGTTGCAGATCATCGACGACAGCGGAGCCTTCCGCGGCTGGGTCGGCGCCGAGGCCTCGTTCTACAACGGGTCCAGGTCCAAGGACATGATGGCCGTGTTCCGCATCTCCGACTTCCGCTGACGTAGGCGCGCCGCTCCTGACTGTCCCGGGTCACGGATTTGTCAACCACGATTCTCGGTAAATAGTCGAACTGCTCCCGTATGGCCTCGCGTATCTCCCGGAGACCGGACTTCCACCCGGGTCATGAGACTTGAAGGAGCAACACATGCGGAATCCGCTCGGGGGGAGCCGACTCAGGTCATGGCGAGCAGTCGCTTCCTTAGGGGGAAGCATCGCACTTGTCCTGACCGGCTCCTCACTGTCCGCGCAGGCGGGCACGATGGCGGCGGCGCAGACCATCGTCTGCCCCAGCGTGGCGGACAAGCTCCCTGAAATACCGGCGGCCGCCAGGGCCGAAGTCGACAGAAACCTGGCCCTCCTGGAAACCCAGATCCAGGAGGCCAACAACCGACTCGCCCGCTCAGCCGGAGAAGGAGGCCCCAACTTCGTCCAGAACGCCATCCTCGGCCCGCTGGCCGACAAGCGCGCCGCCACCCTCGACCGCATCGCCATCTCCATCGGCCGCACCGGCCAGCGCCCCACCGGCCTCAACAACCTGGCCACCTGCAGACTCACCGGCACTGCCGATGGCGGCAACAACGGCGATAACGGCAACGGGGGTAACGGCGGGAACGGAGGTAATGGCGGCAACGGAGGTAACGAGGGGAACGGCGGCAACGGCTCGACCCAGGCGCCGAACCCCGGGAACACGGTGAGGCCGACCCAGGGAACAGGGTCGGGATCCGGGCAGACCATCGTCTGCCCCAGCGTCGCGGACAAGCTCCCCGAAGTTCCCGCCGCCGCCAGGGCCGAAGTCGACAGAAACCTGGCCCTCCTGGAAACCCAGATCCAGGAGGCCAACAACCGACTCGCCCGCTCAGCCGGAGAAGGAGGCCCCAACTTCGTCCAGAACGCCATCCTCGGCCCGCTGGCCGACAAGCGCGCCGCCACCCTCGACCGCATCGCCATCTCCATCGGCCGCACCGGCCAACGCCCCACCGGCCTCGGCAACCTGGCCACCTGCACACTCGGCAACGGCGGTAACAACGGTAACAACGGCAACGGTGGGAATGGCGGCAACGGGGGCAACGGCGGGAATGGGGGGAACGGCGGCAACGGCTCGCCCAGCCCCAGCCCGACCGGTGGCCAAGGCAACGGCAACGGTGAGGACCCCGCCAACGGCGTCGGGCCGTTCGCCCAGGACTTCGTCGACATCCGGCAGGTTCAGCCGGGCCAGTCCAACCTCGCCGAATTCGGGGCCGGCAGGAACGGCTCCCGCGGCACCTTCGTCGCCCAGTGCGGAAGGAACGAGAACCGCCACAACAACTCGGACAACTTCATCGTCACGCCCGGCGTGAGCGACGGGGCGCACCACCTTCACGACTACGTGGGCAACCTGACGACGGACGGGTTCTCCACCGACGAGAGCCTGGCCGCGGGCG
The DNA here is from genome assembly GCF_053587055.1 of Nonomuraea sp. NPDC003707. Taxonomy (NCBI): domain Bacteria; kingdom Bacillati; phylum Actinomycetota; class Actinomycetes; order Streptosporangiales; family Streptosporangiaceae; genus Nonomuraea; species Nonomuraea sp. NPDC003707. Next base: position 10,395 of record NZ_JBSFNK010000010.1, read on the forward strand.
GTACGACCTGCCAGCGGGGCGACAAGTCCGCGTACTTCTGGCCCGTGCTCAGGGACCGCACGTCGAACGAGAACGCCGACGACGAGCACGGCAACATCGGCCGGGTGCTGACGGCCCGCTCCGTTCAGCTCCAGTTCCGCGGCAACGCGAGCTCCCAGGTCACGGCCATGCCGAGGTTCCTCAGGCTGATCACCGGTGACGCCAAGGCCGCGACGAACGGCGGGGGCAACGCCCGCGCCGCGTGGACCTGCACGGGATTCCAGAACCGGATCACCGACAAGTACCCGCTGTGCCCGCGCGGCAGCCAGGTCGTCCGGATCCTGGACTTCCCGAGCTGCTGGGACGGCCAGAACATCGACAGCGCCAACCACCGCACGCACGTGGTCTTCCCCGGCCAGAACGGCGCCTGCCCCCAGGGCACCCAGGCGGTTCCCCAGCTGCGCATGACCCTCGCCTACTCGGTGCCGCAGGGTCAGTCGTTCGCCGTGGACGCCTTCCCTGAGCAGAAGCACAACCCGATCACCGACCATGCCGACTTCGCCAACGTCATGCCCGACAACCTGATGCGCGTCGTCGTCGACTGCATCAACCGGGGCCGCCGTTGCTGATCTGACACCCGGCCGGACCATCCCCTTCCCGGGGACGGTCCGGCCGTTCGGCTCTGATCATCCGGTGGCGAAGCGCTCGGGGCGGAAGTCCTTCAGGAGCGGATGCCTGGCGCCGGTGAGCACCTCGTACGCGGTGAGCTCGCCGGCGATGAGTCCCAGCGTCGCCCCCGAGTGGGTGAACGCCACATGGCACCCCGGCACCGCCTCCAGCTCGCCGAACACCGGCTCGCCGTCCCCCGGAATGGGTTTGCGGCCGAGCCGCCACGACGCCGCCTGGAGGGAGACCTCCCCCTGGAGCAGGGCGGACGCCTCGGCGAGAAGTTCCTTGACGTACGCCTCGTCGATCGAGCAGGAGCCGTCCTCGTGCTCGACGATGTGCTCCTCGTACCAGGAGTGGTCGATCGCGAACGTCGAGCCGGGATGGGGGCGCATCGCGGCACGTGGGGTGTTCAGCACCGTCACGGCCTCGGTCTCGACCGGCTCCGTGACGACGAGCATGGACAGCGGGGACGCGTCCGGGAGGTTCACGCCGAGCTCCGCGAGCACGGAAGAGGTCTGCGCGCCGCAGGCGACGACGACGGCGTCACCGCTCCAGGACCTGCCGTCGGCGGTGCGTACGCCGCGTGCCCGGCCGTCCTCCACCGTCACCGAGCAGCGGCCCGCGCCGGTGACGAGCCGTCCCCCGCGCCGGACCAGCTCGTCCGCGAGCTCCTGGATCAGGTGCGGCAGGGAGACCCAGCCCTCACCCGGGTTGTGGATCGCGACCCCGCCGCGCGGACCCGGCCGCACCCCGGCCACCCGCCCGCCGACGTCCGCCCGGTCGAGGAGGTGGGACTCGTAGCCGCGGTCGATCTCCTGCTCGTGCCGGGCGCGGGTCCGCTCGCCGCCGTCGGGGGTCGTCCACCACAGGCCGCCGTCGAACCGCAGCCACTCCAGGGCCGGGTCGGCGGCGAACCGCGTGCGGTAGCGGTCGATGCCGAGCAGGCGCAGGAGATGGTACGGGCCGGACCGCGCGCCCGCCGAGTTGAGCCAGGACAACGAGCGACCCGACGCCCCGCTGGCCAGCTCCGCCTCGGTGACCAGGACGACCTCGGCGCCGCCCCGCACGAGGTGCGCGGCGGTGGACACGCCGAGGATGCCGCCCCCGAGGACGACGACGCGCGCGGGCGCGGTGGGATCTGTCACGTGACTCCTCACTTCTTCGCGTTGGTGTGCGCGCGCTCGATGACGTCCAGGACGTCGACCGCGTCGCCGGGATCTACGGGCAGGTCCGCGCCGTCGCGCAGGGCGAGGGCGAGCAGGCGGTAGAACTCGGCGTAGTTCCCGCGCTCGGGCTCGACGGGCGTCGTCTCGCCGCCGTGACCCAGCAGGCCCCAACTGTCCTCGGGCTCCCGTCCGAACGCCGGGTCGGCCGGGCTCGTCCCGGCCTTCAGCGCGGCCTCCTGGCTGTCCAGCCCGTGCTTGACGTAGCCGTTCCGCGAGCCCAGCACCCGGAACCGGGGACCGGGCAGGGCCGCGACGCTGCTCATCGTCAGGCGCGAGCTCACGCCGCAGGCGTGCCGGAGGACCACGACCGTGTCGTCGTCGGCGTCGCAGCCGGGGCGCGGGTCACGGCGGTTGACGTCGGCCAGGACCTCCGTCACCGGGCCGAACAGCTGCAGGGCCTGGTCGATCAGATGGGTGCCCAGGTCGTAGAGGATGCCGCCGCCGTCGGCGACGCCGGTCTCGCCCTTCCACCCGCCGAGCCCGTCCGGGCGCCACCACTCGAAGCGGGACTCGAAGGCATGGACCGTGCCCAGCCGCCCGTCTTCGATCAGGCGCCGCAGGGTGCGGAAGTCGGCGTCCCAGCGGCGGTTCTGGAACACCGTGAGGCGCCGTCCCAGCTCGGCCGCCAGCGCGATCAGCTTGCGTCCTTCGGCGGCGGTCGGCGTGAAGGGCTTGTCGACGACGACGTCCAGCCCCGCCCGCAGGGCGTTCCCGGCCAGCTCGACGTGCGTCTGCGGCGGCGTACCCACGACGACGAGGTCCAGGTCGGCCGCGTGGGCGACGACGGCGTCAGCGGTCGCCGCCACCGTGGCGGACGGGTGGGCCGCGCGCGCCGCCGCCTGCCGGTCGGGATGGCCCGTGACGATGAGCCGCAGGTCGTACGCCGGGTCGGTGGCGAGGAACGGCGCGTGGAAGAAGCGGCCGGCCGTGCCGAAGCCGATGACGGCGACGCGAATCGGGGACTCGTTGCGCATGTCTTCCTCAGCCCTCCAGCCCGTAGGCGTCGCGGGCGGTCTCGGCCGAGATGACGCCCTCGCGCAGGTCCTTCTCGACCAGCTCGGGCGCCCGGCCCACCGGTGGGCCGTACCCGCCGGCGCCCGGGGTGGTGATCGTGACGACGTCGCCGGTGTTGAGCACCGTGTGCCCGTGGTCAATGGGCCGGGCCCCCTGGCTGACCGCCCAGCCGCCGCTCGCGCCGGACCCGCCGCCGAACAACCCCCACGGCCGGGACCGGTAGCGGGTGCCGTCCAGCCAGAACCCGATGCCGTCGGCCTCGACCCGCACCACGCGCCTGATGGCCATGCCGCCCCGGAACTCGCCGACGCCGCCGGAGCCGTCGACCAGCTCGTAGGCCTCCACGGTCAGCGGATATTCCTGTTCGAGGCTCTCGACCGGCAGGTTGCTGGTGTTGGTGACGTGCACCTGCACACCGTCGAGACCGTCCTTGGTGGCGCGGGCGCCGGACCCGCCGCCGATGGTCTCCAGGTACACGAAGTACTTGCCGGTCCGCGGGTCGAGCCCGTCGAAGTGGAAGCCGGTGTTCGAGCCGTTGTGCGCGGCCGTGACCCGGTCGGGCAGCGCGGGGGCGAGGGCGCCGTGGATGAGGTCCACGACCCGCTGGCAGGTCTCGGTACGGGCGTTGACCGCGGCGGGGGCGACGGCGTTCAGGATGCTGCCGCGCGGCGCGTCGATGTGGATCGACCGGATGACGCCGGCGTTCGGCGTGATGTCGGGATCGATGAGCGTCTTCACGGCGTAGTACACGGTGCTTTCGAGCGCGCCGTACACCATGTTGACGCTGGCCCTGACCTGCGGCGGGTTGCCGGAGAAGTCGAAGAAGAGCTCGTCGTCGCGCACGGCGATCACCACGCGGAGCGTGAGCTCCTCGTCGAGCTCGGGGCAGTCGAAACGGTCCTCGAACGTGTAGACGCCGTCCGGGACCTCCCGGATGGCGGCCCTGGTCTGGCGGTCGGCGTGGTCGAGCAGCGCCTGCGCGGCGGCGGCCATCGTCGGGATCGAGTGCCGCGCGCACAGCTCCCGGTAGCGGATGACCGCCGCCCGGTTGGCCGCCAGCTGGGCCTGGAAGTCGGACCGGCGCTCGTCGGGCACCTGGCAGTTCAGCAGGATCAGGTCGAACAGGTCCGTCTGCAGCTCCCCCGCGCGCAGCAGGCGTACCGGCGGGATGCGCAGGCCCTCCTGGAAGATGTGCGCGTGCCCGCGGTCGCCGAAGTCGGCGTGGTGGGCCAGGTTCGCCGCCCAGGCCACCAGCCGGCCGTCGGCGAAGATCGGGCAGGCGAGCACGATGTCGGGGATGTGGGTTCCGCCGCCGCTGTGGGGGTCGTTGGCGACGAACGTGTCCCCGTCGGCGATCTCATCGACGGCGTAGCGCTCCACGATCTTCCCGACCACGCCCATGAGGACGCCGAGGTGCGCCGGGTTGTGCTCGCCCTGCGCGATCAGCCGGCCCTCGGCGTCGAAGAACCCGGCGGTGCAGTCGCGGCGTTCCTTGATGTTCGTGCTGTACGCGGCCCGCACCATGGTCTCGACCATCTCCTCCACGATGGAGGCGAGGGCCGCTCCGATGACCTCAACGGAGATCGGGTCCAGCGGGGTCGTGTCGGTGGTGTTCATGACGCTCCGGGTGCTCACAGGTGGATGACGAGGTTGCGATGGGCGTCGACCTCCGCGGTGGAGCCGGGCAGGACGAGGGTGGTGGTGTCCATCTGCTCGACGATCGCGGGGCCCTCGACGACCGTCCCGGGCGCGAGCTCCGCCCGGTCGTGGACCAGGCACTCGTGGAAGCCGCCCAGCTCGGGCAGGTAGACGGCGCGCTTGCGGGGCTGCTCCCCCTCGGGACGCCCGCCGACGACCGGGCTCGACGACGGCCGCGCGTCGATCTCACCCCAGGCCTGTACGCGGAACGTCACGGCCTGGACGGGGCTGCCGGGGTTGGCATAGCCGTAGGCCCGCTCGTGCGCCGCGGCGAAGTCGTCGAGCGCGGCCGCCACGCTCTCCGCGGTGACCGGCCCGGCGGGGAAGGCGACGGTCAGCTCGTGGTTCTGGCCCGCGTAGCGGAGATCCACCTGGCGGCGCGTGCCGCGGGCCCGCTCTTCGATGTCGCTCGCCTCGAACCACCGCTCCGCCTGGGCGTCCAGCTCGGCGAAGACGGCCGCGACGTCGCCTGCTGACGGGTCCGCCGCGCCGAGTGCCATCGGCATGACCGCGGTACGCGAGAAGTCACTCCTGACGTCGGTGAGCAGCAGGCCGAGCGCCGACAGCGCCCCCGGCGACTCGGGCACGAGGATGGTCGTCATGCCGAGCTCCGCCGCCAGCCGGGAGGCGTGCAACGGGCCGGCCCCGCCGAAGGGCACCATGACGTAGTCGCGCGGATCGTGGCCGCGCTGGACGGAGATGACGCGGATCGCCCGGGCCATGTTGGCGGTGACCACCCTGATGATCCCCTGCGCCGTGTCCTCGATGCTCATGCCGAGCTCGGCGGCCAGCGTGCCCACCGCCCGGCGCGACGCCTCCGGGTCGATCTTCATGCGCCCGCCGAGAAAGTACTCCGGGTTGAGGACCTGCAGGACGACGTTCGCGTCGGTGACCGTGGGCAGGTCCCCGTGGCCGTAGCAGGCGGGGCCGGGGAAGGCTCCGGCGCTCTGCGGGCCCACCTTGAGCAGGCCGCCGCTGTCCAGGCGCGCCACCGAGCCGCCGCCGGCGCCGACGGTGTGGATGTCGAGCATGGCCGTACGGATCGCGCGTCCGTCCAGGTCCAGGCCGGAGCTGGTCCTGGGCGCGCCGCGCTGGACGAGGGAGACGTCGGTGGACGTGCCGCCCATGTCGAAGGTGATGATGTCCGGATGCCCGGCGGCGCTCGCGAGGCGCGCCGCGCCGACGACTCCCGTGCTCGGGCCCGACAGGACCATGCGGACGGGGTACTTCTCGGCCTCGGCGAAGGACACCACGCCGCCGTTGCTCTGGGTGACGTACGGCCGCACCGCGAGCCCCTTTTCGCCCAGTCTTTCCCGCAGCCGCGCCAGGTAGCCGGAGACCTTCGGGCCGAGGTAGGCGTTGGCGACGACGGTCGACAGCCGCTCGTACTCGCGGAACTCCGGCAGCACCTCGGACGACAGGGAGACGTAGGCGCCGGGGAACTCCTCTTCGATCCACCGCGCGAGGTGCCGCTCGTGGTCGGGGAGGACATAGCTGTACAACAGGCACACGGCGACGGCTTCGACCCCCTGGTCGCGCAGCCGGCGGATCTGCTCGCGGACCTCGTCCTCGTCGAGCGGGGTACGCACGGTGCCGTCGTGCCTGACCCGTTCGGTGACCTCGAGGCGCAGGTCGCGCGGCACGAGAGGGGCGGGCTTGTCGGCCTGGAGGTCGTACAGCCTGGGGCGGCGACCGCGGGCCAGCTCCAGCAGGTCGCGGAAGCCGCGGGTGGTCAGCAGGCCGGCCCGCGCGCCGGTCTCGGTCAGGAGCGCGTTGGTGCCGACGGTCGTGCCGTGCGCGAAGTAGGAGATGTCGGCGAATCCGCCGTCGCCGGCGATGCGGAGCAGCTCGGAAACGCCGTCGATGATCGCTTTGCCGGGGTCCTCCGGGGTGCTGGAGACCTTGAAGACGCGTAGTTCGTTGCGTTCTGTGTCGTAGAGACAGATGTCGGTGAAGGTGCCGCCGGTGTCGACACCGATGCGAAGGGCCATCGCCTTCGTTTCCTCTCGCCGGAGTTCGGCAGTTGCGACGTTCTTCGGGAGAACGTTCTCTGAACGTAGCCACCGATGCGCGGCACCGTCAAGGCGGCGATCGCCCCACGCCGGGTTTCGCCGAACCCGCGAGGCCGCGCGTCCCCTTCGTACGCGCGGAGCGAGCGGGGGCCTGGGGGCCGCGGCAGCGGGCGGGCCGGTGTGTCAGGCGGGGGGTGCCGCGACCGAGCCGCGGACGATCAGGGACGACTGCAGGATCGTCTCGCTGGGGGCGCTGCGCGGGCCCGGGCCGGCCAGCCGGCCGAGGAGGACCGTGCCGGCCGCGGCGCCGAGGTCGTACGCCGGCTGCGCGACCACCGACAGCTGCGGGCGCACCAGGGTGCTCCACTCGTGGTCGTCGAAGCCCATCAGGCTGATGTCCTCCGGGCAGCGCCGGTCGCCGTCCATGATGGCGCGGAAGGCTCCCCCGGTCATGACGTTGGTCGTCGCGAAGACGGCCGTCACGTCCGGCCTGGTGACGAGCAGGTCGCGCACCCGCTCGCACGCCGCGTCGGCGTCGTCGCAGCGCAGGACCCATCCCGGGTCGCAGGTGACGCCCGCCTCGTCGAGCGCGTCCAGGTAGCCCTTGAACCGCAGCGAGCTGGGGAACTCCGCCGCGCTCCTGCGCCGCCGGGAGGAGGGGCCGTCGCCGGGCGTGGCCGAGGTCACCACCGCGACCGCGCGATGCCCCAGGCCCAGGAGGTGGCCCACGGCCCGTTGCGCGGCGGCCCGGTTGTCGAGCAGCACCGAGTCGACGGGCCCGGCGCCGTCGTTGCGGCGGTCGAGCAGCACCAGCGGAACGCCCGCCTCGCGGACCCGACGCAGGTGGCCGCCCTCGGAGACGCTGGCCGAGGCGACGATCATGCCGTCGACGCGCTTGGCCATCAGCGCCTCCACCGCCGAGCGCTCCCGCGCCAGCTCCATCCTGGTGCTGACCAGCAACATCTCGTAGCCGGCGGCCCGCGCGCGGTCGGAGATCCCGTTGACCGCGCGGGCGAAGAAGGGGTTTTCGATGTCGCTCACGACCACGCCGATGACGCGGGTCGAGCCGGTCACGATGCTGCGCGCCACGTCGTTGGCCCGGTAGCCCAGCCGTCTGGCCGAGTCCTGCACCCGCCGCACCAGCTCCGGCGACGGGGTGCCGTAGCCGCCCAGCACCCGGCCGGCCGTGGCGGGCGACACTCCGGCGTCACGTGCGACATCGATGATCGTCGGTCGCCCAGCGGCCACGTACAGCGCCTCCCCCGCTCCGATGGTGGCGGCCCGTCCACGGCCTCGACGATCATCGTAGCGGCCCGCACTTGAATACTAGGTGACGAGTGCTTGACACATCGTCACGCCTGATTCTAGCTTCATGGGAGAACGTTCTCCCGACCGTACCACCCATGCGCGGTCCGCCACCGCCCGGACGCGGCACCCGCCACGACGACCCGCGCCCGCCGCGCCAGGCTTTCACCAGCGAAGACTACCCGCGCCGACCAGCTCGTCCGCGCCGGCGGCGGGCCCTCGACCACCTTTTACGTCGCCGCCGCATCCACCGTTCCACGAGGAGACCCCATGAGCACCCCCGTAGCCAACGACCCGGACGTCGTCCACACACCACGGGCTCGCCGGCGCCTGTTCGCCTCCACCATGATCGGCAACGCCGTCGAGTACTACGACTTCACGCTGTACGGGACGCTCGCCGCGGTCATCGCCTCCCACTTCTTCCCGGAGGGTGAGACCACGGCCGCCCTGCTGGCGGCGTACGTGGGAGTGGCGCTGTCCTACTTCATCCGGCCCATCGGCGCGATGGTCCTCGGCCCGCTGGCGGACCTGAAGGGCAGGCGGCCCGTCCTCGTCCTCACGATCGTGCTGATGACGGTCGGCACGGCGGGCATCGGGTTGCTGCCCACGTACGCGGCCGCCGGGGTCGTGGCGCCGGTCCTGCTGCTGACCGCGCGGGTCGTGCAGGGCCTCGGGGCCAGCGTGGAGTTCACCACCGCGGCGAACTTCCTGCTGGAGCACGAGGACCGGCGGCGCCGCAACTACGTGCTGGGCACCCTGAACTCCACCGCGTCGATCGGGTCGTTCCTCGCGGCCGGGGTGGCGTTCCTCCTGACCCAGACCATGTCGACGGAGGCCTTCGCGAGCTGGGGCTGGCGGATCCCGTTCCTGCTGGCGATCCCCCTGTCCGCGGTGGCGGTCTACATCCGCAAGCGGCTGAGCGAGAGCCCCGAGTTCGAGGCGGTGCAGCGCCTCACCGAGCAGCAGAAGGTCCCCCAGACCCCGCTGCGGACGGCGGTGCGCTACTACTGGCCCGACATGCTGCGCTCGATCGGGCTGAGCGCGGGCCAGCGGATCGGGTCGTTCGTCATCCAGGCGTACTTCGTCACCGCGCTGATCAGCGCCGGCTTCCCCACCTCGCTCGCCCTGCTCGCGTCGATGATCACGTACGTGGTCGGCCCCGTGCCGAGCATCTACGGCGGCTACCTCGCCGACAAGTACGGCGCCCGCGTGCCCCTGCTCATCGGCTACGGGCTGTTCATCGTGCTGACGGTGCCCACGTTCATCGGCATCGGCAGCGGCTCCATCCTCATCGCCGTGCTGGCGGTCGTGGGCTTCACGATCATCAACAACATCATCTCGGCGCCGATGATGGCGGCCGCCATACTCAGCTTCCCCCCGGAGGTCCGCTCCAGCGCGGCGGCCCTGAACTTCAACGTCGCGACCTCGCTCATCGGCTCCACCGCCGGTCTCGTCGCCGTCTGGCTGCACGACATCACCCAGAGCGACGTGACCTTCGGCTGGTACATGACCGCGTTCTGCCTGCTGTCCTTCCTGATCGCCATCTTCGCGCTGCCGACCGGCGCCCGCCGCGAGCTCCCCACGAACCTCCTGGCCGAGCGGAGGTGACCGCTACATCGTCGCCTCCGACACCGAGCGGCGGACCGACCCCTTGTCGTCGGAGGTGACGCCCAACCTCATGATCATCTGCGGGTACTCGTCCGAGCAGAGCTCGTGGCGCAGGAACTCGCGCAGCAGATCCATCTCCAGCGCCTGCGTGTGGAAGGCGGCGCTGACACCGTAGGCCGCGGCCTCCAGCAGGACGTGCTGCAGCGCCTGCCCGGCATCGATCCACTCCTGGCGGCCGTCGCCCCGCGTGGTGAGCAGCGCCACGACTCCGGCACACGTCTCGGTCCGCTGGTCGGCCTGGCTGCCCCAGTCGTGCCCCCAGGAGTAGTCGCGCTGGGGGAAGTCCGGGTCCGTGCGTACCGCCTGGCGGGGGTAGCCCTCGGCGGGCACCCCGTCCTTGCGGGCGCTGCCCGGCGGCCGGGCCCAGCGGACCACCTCCAGGCCGAAGCGGCGGTCCTGCGCCTGGATGCCCTGCGCGGCCTGGGTGAGGGCTGCGATGACCCTGACCGCGTCCGGGGAACGGACGGGGGTCAGCCTGGCGCCCTCCTCCATGGCCGCGCGGGTCAGCCGTTCGATCAGCCTGTCGGGCACCGGCACGTCGGCGAAGCCGGCGCGGTGGGTGCGGCGCCGCTCGATCTCCTTGCCGAGAGTCTTGAGGGACTCGTCGGGGGCCATTTCGGCGCCCGGCCGGAGCCTGGCGAGCAGCGAGGGGCGGTCCGGGTCCGGCAGCGTACGCACCACGGGCTCCCAGCCTTCGCAGCGCATGGCCGTACGGAGGGTGTAGAGCGCAGCGCCGCAGCTGATCAGCAGCTCGCGGCCGGAGGTGTCGCTGACGCGCAGTTTTCTGTCCGGGTCCGCCCGCAGGCTGATCTCCTCCCCCGAGGTCGTGAAGATCCAGGGCTGCGTGTTGTGTATGGACGGCGCCCAGCGCGCGGCCTCCAGCGCGGTGTCGATCGCGTGCTTCGCCGATAGGACAGCCATGGCTTCCACCTCCGTCGGGCCCTCTGTCCAGCCCATCACACCCTCCACTTCCGGGTCAGGGCCGAAGGTCCCCGGCCGCCAGGGCCGTCAGGCCCTCTATCGGCGGTGACGAAGGGACTTTCGCCTCTAACGCGGAGGTGGCACCAGCAGGGAAGTTAAGGGTATGCAGCTCGATTCGTCCGGACTTCAGGTGCTCTCCCGCGAGGAGTGTCTCGGCCTGCTGTCCACGACCCCCATCGGCCGGATCGTGTTCACCGAACATGCCCTGCCGGCCGTGCAGCCGGTCAACTTCCACCTCGACGGCCGCTCCATCGTGATCCGGACCTCGATCGGGTCGAAACTGGCGGCCGCCACGCGGCACGCCGTGGTGGCCTTCGAGGCCGACGAGTTCGATTCCGAGCTGCGTACGGGCTGGTCCGTCACTGCGGTCGGGCAGGCGCGGGCAGTGACGGACCCGGACGAGATCCACCGGCTGGCGGCGCTGCCGTTGACCACCTGGGTGCCGGGGAACCGGGACCACTACATCGTGGTCGACGCCCAGGAGGTGTCCGGCCGGCGCATCACCCCCTGAGGGCGCTTGAGGGCGCTGCTGTTCGCGCGTTTGACGAATCCAGGAAAAAGCGCGGGATTCATAGCAAGCCATCAGGCAACAGTAATAGCAACATCACTGTCTGTAATCGGGGTGAAGTAATGCGCAAAGTGATCATTCTGACTGTGGCCGTGGCCGCCGCTGCCGCGCTGACGATGGCGGGCCTGGCGGTCCTTCGAGGCGACTCGCGTTCGGCCAAAGCCCGCTAGGCGGACCTGGGGCCAGGACCCCGAAGTCCCGCAGTTCGCGTCGCGGACTGCGGGAAGGTCGCGAGTTGTGGGAAGGTCGCGGGCTGCGGGAAGGCCGTCACTTCCGCATCCCGCACGGCATGCTCCAGCCCTTGAACCAGTGGGCCAGGTACCGCTGCATCCGGAACATCTCGGCATGCCGGGTGTCGCGCATCCTGACGGCGAAGCCGGCGGTCTCGGCGTGCGTTGCCCGCCCGGACATCAGCAGTTGCTGGGACATCGAGACCGCGGCCATGTGATGCGGAATCATGTCGAGCAGGAACGCATTGTCCAGCGCGTCGCCCGACAGCTCGGAAAGATCGCGGATCATCGGCTGGTAGCCGGTCACCGTCCCCGAACGCCCTGGATACCACTTGTCCAGCCAGGCCCTCATCGTGGCGATGTCGGCGCTCTGCCGGGCGATGATCGAGGCTCCGAGAGCGCGCATCTGCGGCCGGTCCGAGCGCCGTAGTTGCCGGGCCGCCGTCACGGCTTCTTGATCGTGAGCCACCATACGGGCCAGATAGCCGGCCTCGTCGGTGACGTTCATGCTGCGCGTGGACCCGTACGGCCCGGTCAGGCTCCGCTCCGTCGGTGTGGCGTTGCGCTGCTCGACGATGGCCTGCTGGGCGATGCCGGTGGCCGTTGCGGCAAGGCCGGTAACCGCGACGGCCGCCAGCGCGGAACCGGCCGCGATCCCCGCCACTGCCGAACGTTTCATCTCGGCTCCCCGTGTTCGATTCCCCTTCCTCTCCATGCTCCGGGGTGGCTCACCGCGTCCGACAGGGCCTTACGCCCCATACGATCAGGACCAACGTCCTTCCAGCGGAGCCGATCTCACAGGGGGATCCGCCAGCACAGCCGTGTCCCGCCCGCTTCGGGCGTCGTGAGCTCCGCGCTGCCGCCCAGCCGGGTGGCGCGTTCCTCGATGTTGCGCAGGCCGCTGCGGCGTCCCGGCTCCCCCAGGCCGACGCCGTTGTCCGTGACCACGAGCACGAGCCCGCCGCCCGCGGCCTCGACGAGGACATCGACGCTCGTCGCGCGGGAGTGGCGGACCACGTTGGACAGGGCCTCGCGCAACACGGCCAGCAGATGATCGGCGACCGGCTCGGGCACCAGCGCGTCGATCTGCCCTTCCATGCGCAGGCCCGGCATGAAGCCCAGGTGGCCCGCGGCCCCCTCCACCAGCTCCACGATCCGGCCCCGCAGGCTGGGAACGGGCTGCTCGCCGGAGCCCTGCAGCGCGAAGATGGACGAGCGGATCTGCCGGATCGTCCCGTCCAGCTCGTCGATCGCGTGCTGGACCCGCTTGGCCGCCTCCGGCCGCTCCACCAGCCGGATCGTGCTCATCAACGTCATCGCGGTGGCGAACAGCCGCTGGATGACCACATCGTGCAGATCTTTGGCGATGCGATCGCGATCTTCCAGCAGGCCGAGCCGTTCGGCGTCCCTGCGCGCCTCGGCCAGCTCCAGCGCGATCGCCGCCTGACCGGCGAACGCCTGCAGCACCTGCTCGTCCGCCCCGCTGAACGGCAACCGCCCGGTCCGCTTGGCCAGCACCAGCACCCCGCGTATGTTCGGCGCGGCGCCGAGCGGCACCATCATCACCGGCCCGTAACCCAGCCGCCGCAGCGGCGAGCCAGGGCGGGGGCTGCTCTGCATGTCCGGGTCGGACATCGCCTCGCCCTGGACGAACACGTCGCCCGCGAGCGTCTCCGACACCACGAAGACGGCGCCCAGCAGCTCCTGCTCGCCCTCGCCCTCCGCGAACTCCACGATCAGCGACTCCCTCGACGGCTCCGGCATGAGCACCTCGACCAGGTCCGCATCGGTCATCGCGAGGGCGGAGTCGGCCACCAGGCTCAGCACCTGATGCGGGTCGGCACCGGACAGCAGGCGCGTGGTCACCTCGGCCGACGCCTGCAGCCAGGTTTCCCGCCGCCGGGACTCCTCGTACAGGCGGGCGTTGTCCACGGCGACGCCCGCCGCGGTGGCCAGCGCCACGACGACGGTCTCGTCCTCATCGTCGAACTCGCCGCCGCCGCGCTTCTCGGTCAGGTAAAGGTTTCCGAAAACTTCCTCGCGCACCCGGATCGGGACGCCGAGGAAGGTGCCCATCGGCGGATGCCCCAGCGGGAAGCCGTACGACTCCGGGTGGTCGGCGATGCGGCCCAGCCTGAGCGGCCGCGCGTCCTTGATCAGCAGGCCCAGCAGGCCCAGGCCGTGCGGCCAGTGCTCGATCCTGGCGATCTCCTCCTCGGTCAGCCCCACCGGGATGAACTGGATGAGCGTGTTCTCGTGGCCGACCACGCCCAGCGCGCCGTAGCTGGCGTCCACGAGCTTGGTCGCGGTCTCCACGATGCGGCGCAGCACGGTCTCCAGATCGAGCTCGCTGCCCACCGACACCACGGCCTCGAGCAGTACGTGCACCCGATCCCGGGTGGCCAGCACGGCATTGAGCCGTACCTGCAGCTCGGCCAGCAGCTCGTCGAGCCGAACCTGCGGCATCACCGGATGATGCTCGCTCTCCACATCTTCAAGTGTCGCACCAGGCCGGCGGCGGTGTCTCTCGCGGTGCTCCCGGCATCGGATAGCGTCGTATATGTGATTCGTGTGTTCCTCGTCGACGATCACGAGGTCGTCCGGCGGGGCGTGGCCGCATTGCTGGGATCCGAGGACGACATCGAGGTCATCGGAGAGGCCGGCACGGCCGAGTCCGCGATCGCCCGCATCGCCGCGCTGAAGCCCGACGTGGCGGTGCTGGACGTACGGCTGCCGGACGGCAGCGGCGTGGACGTGTGCCGCGAGGTGCGTTCGAGGGTGCCGGGGCTGGCGTGCCTGATGCTGACGTCGTTCGCCGATGACGACGCGCTGTTCGAGGCGGTGATGGCCGGGGCGGCCGGCTACGTGCTCAAGCAGATCCACGGCTCCGACCTGGTCGGCGCCGTACGCACGGTCGCCGCGGGGCAATCGCTGCTCGACCCGCAGACCACCGCCGCCATGCTGCAGCGCCTGCGTGACCAGGCCGCCAGGAAGGATCCCCTCGCCGCGCTGTCGGAGCAGGAACGGCACATCCTCGACCTGATCGGCGAGGGGCTGACCAACCGGCAGATCGGCGAGCAGTTGTTCCTGGCGGAGAAGACGGTCAAGAACTACGTGTCCAACCTGCTGGCCAAGCTCAACATGCAGCGCCGCACCCAGGCCGCCGCGCTGGCGGCGCGCCTGCGGGACGGCCGTCCCGAATAACCCGCCGGCGGCCGGGGGGACAGCGTTCAGGGCGCGTCTCCCACGGTGGAGGCCGGGGGAAGGACGGGTTCGAGGTGGAACATCCCGGTGACCACCTCATGGGACCCTTCGGCGGGGCGGAGACGTCCGGCGACGGCCAGCAGCACGTCATGAGCCGTGACCAGGCCGATCAGCCCGCCGCCGTCGACCACCGGCACGGCGTCGCACCCGGCGTCCAGCATCGCCGCCGCGACCCGGGTCAGCGGGGTGTCCGAGCGGACCACCGGCCTGCGCTCGCACCCGAGCAACATCCGTACCTGACGGCTGGACTGCTCCTCCGGACCGCCCGACCAGGACGCCGCCACCTGCTCACGCGTCAGGATGCCGAACACGTGCCGCCCTTCGACGACCGGCAGGTGGTGAACGTCGGCGCGGCGCATCAGCTCCCAAGCCATCAACGGCGACTCGTCCGGCTTGACCGCCACCAGGACCCGGCTCATCACCTGCTCGGCGGCCAGCATTTCGACGGTCATGACCCCTCCTTTCTCCCACCTCCACCTTCGCGACGGCGAGCCCGCCGCGCCCGGGGACGAAGTCCCGAATGGGGGTGACATTGGTCCCCATCTCGCGTCATTCAGGCGAGTGTCGCGTCGGCGAGCAGCTGGGCGAATCGACGGGGAGTGCCGGCCTGGGACCACATCGTCCGCTGCCGGGCCGCACCCGTCCCCCGGCTGGCCAGCCGGTGGAGCAGCAGGGCGATCGGTTCGGGCTCGGGCAGGCGCGGCAGGAGGAGCTCCAGCAGGTCGCGGTGGGTCAGAGCCCGCGACGTGTACGGATCGAGGGCCAGCGCGTCCAGGCCGAGGCGGGCGGCGGCGGCCAGCTCGGCGACGATCTGCCGGTCACTCAGCGCCTTGATCGGCACATTTCTTGTCATGTCGGCGATGGCCAGGGCGACGAGCGCCCGCGCCATGGCGGCCAGCAGCACGGTGTCCTCGACCGAGAGGCAGGTGTCCATGACCCGCAGCTCCACGGTCGGGTAGCGCGGTGACAGCCGGGCGTGGAAGTACACGCTCCGTTCGTCCAGGGCCCGGCCGCGGCGGATCAGGTGGCACACGGTGGCGTCGTAGTCGGCCGCCGACCGCCACGCCAGGGGAGGCGCCGCCGTCGGCCAGCGGCTCCACTGCCGGTAGCGGCGGCTGGCCCAGCCCGTGTCCCCGCCGCCGGCGATCGGAGAATTGGCGCTGAGCGCCAGCAGCGTGGCCAGATAGGGCCGGAGCCGGGTCAGGATCTGCACTCCCAGCTCGCGGGAGGAGATGCCGACGTGTACGTGGCAGCCGCAGGTGCCCGAGCCCGCGACCAGGGCTCCATGGCGGGCCGCCAGCGCCCGATAACGGTCGTCGGCCGTGAGAGCGGACAGACCGGGCATGTTTCGCGGGGGAATCCCGCACGCGACGAGATGGCAGCCCAGTTCCCGCGCCGCGCGTGCGGCGAGCGTCCGGTGGCGGGACAGTTCCTCGGCCACCTGCGCCAGGTCCGTGCACACGCCGGTGACCGTTTCGAGCTGGTAGCGCATGGCCTCGGCTTTGACGTGCGGATCGCCGCCGAGCAGCGCCAGGACCGCCGGCGCGGCCAGGGCCGGGCCGCCTTCGGCATGATCCAGCAGCAGGAACTCCTCCTCCACGCCCACCGTCAGCATCCGGACCACAGGGGTGGCGGTGCCATCCGCTCTCATCGCAGCCTCCCCGGAAGCAACCTGCGTACGGGGCGATCGATCCCTTCCCTACCGCACCACGGCGACGGCGCAGCGGGCGTGGTGCAGCATCGCGTGGCTGACCGAGCCCAGCAGCGCCGAGCGGATGACTCCGCGCCCGTGCGAGCCGATCACCACCAGCGCGGCCTTGGCCGAAGCGGTCACCAGAGCGTCGACCGGGTGGGCGCGCCGCACGTCCTCGACCACCTCCACCCCCGGGTACGCCTCCCGGAATCGGGCGATCCGGGCGGCGACGACCTGGTTGGCGGCCGCGGTGACGTCGTCGGGGTCGTAGTTGACCTGTGGCGCGTACAACTGCACCGGCGGCTGCCAGGCGTGGAGCGCGCGCAGCGGGCTGCCGCGCAGCTCGGCCTGGCGGAAGGCGAACTCGAGCGCGGGCTCGCACTCCGGCGAATCGTCGACGCCGACCACCACCTCACCGCGTACGGACTCCTGCTCGGGCCGCACCACGACCACCGGGCAGTGCGCCTGACCGGCCACGTGCAAGCTCACGGAGCCGAGCAGGGCCCCCTCGAACCCGCCCAGCCCCCGGCTGCCGATGACGATCTCGGTCGCGTCCTTGGCCTGCTCCCGCAGGGCCACCGCCGCGGGCCCCTCGACGACCTCGGTCGACACCTCGACGTCCAGCTGGCGCTCCCCCGCCAGCTCGGCCGCCTCGGTCACCATCGTCTGCGCCATGCGGTCGAGCACGTCCGGCTCGGGAGCGGCGTGGAACCTCGAAAACCGGTACGAATCGCGGTTCACGGCGTGCACGACGCGCAGCGGCTCGTGCCTGCGCTTCGCGTCATCCACCGCCCAGGCCACCGCCGCGCACGACGCCCGCGATCCGTCGACACCTGCAATGATCATGTTGTCCCCCCTCTCCCCCCATCGCACCGCACGCCACCTCGCCGCCCCAGGGCCATAAGTCCCTCATGGGCAGGGCCAACGACCCGGTGTCCGACGGCCGTGAAAGGGCTCGTCAAGGGGCCTTTTAGGGGCCTGGCGCGCTGCCGGCCGGCTCGCGCGCGAAGAGCCCGCCGAGAGCGGCGGCGAGGACGGGCAGCGCGACGACCACGGCCGCGATCGTCGGCCTCGTACGACCAGGCCGGCGATCGGAGCGCGCCGATGGGCGGCGTGATCGCTGATCACGCCGCCCATCGCCGGTCAGGTGAGGAAGCTGCCGTAGGGGCCGTTCAGCATGGCGTTCTTCTGTGTCTGGTTGAAGATGCAGTTCGGGTAGGAGTAGAAGGTCGCCGACATGCACGTCCCGTCGGTGGAGGTGGCGTCGGGCAGGCCGAACGCGTGCCCCAGCTCGTGCACCATTCCGCCGTACCACCGGTTCATCGCGCCGTTGATCCCCGCGGCGCCGTCGGCGTCGTGTCCGCTGAGGATCACCCAACCGTTGCCGCCGCCGCCACCGGCGCCGTCGCCTTCGGCGCTGATCTCGCCGACGTTGACCCAGCGGTTGTCCGGCGCGCCGAGACCGAGCTTACGGCGCAGCTCGGCCTGCATGTTGCACACCGTCCACCAGTACTTCTCGCCGCAGTTCGGCGTGTTCTCGTACCAGGTCCGCGGCTGGTCGCCGTTGACGACCTCGACGACCGGGTTGTTCAGCGTGAACGTCTTGCCCAGCTGCTGCTTGAAGAAGCGCTGCGCCTCCTGCATGACCTTCGCGATGCCGTCCGGGTAGCGCTGGTCGTAGGCCACGTCCGAAGGCTTGAGCCAGTAGACCCGCACGGTCCGCGACGGCGGCGGGCCCGACGTCGGGGTCACGGTCGGGGTCACCGTGGGAGTCACGGTGGGGGTGGGGGTGGGGGTGGGGGTCACGGTGCCCGTGCAGGTGACGCCGTTGAGGGTGAAACTGGCCGGCACCGGATTGGTGGAGTTGTTCCACGTGCCGTTGAACCCGAACGAGGCGCTGCCGTTCGTCGGCAGGGAGCCGTTCCAGCCGGCGTTGGCGGCGGTCACCGCGCTGCCGTTCTGCGTCACGACGGCGTTCCAGGCCTGGCTGACCGTCTGCGAGGCGGCGAAGCTCCAGCGCAGGGTCCAGCTCGTGAGTGGATCACCGAGGTTCTTGATCGCGACGTTGGCGCTGAAGCCGCCGGCCCACTGCGAGCCCAGGGTGTAGGTGACCTGGCAGCCGGCCGCGGCCGCGTGCGCCGTGATCGTGCTCGCCACCGCGGCGCCGGCCATGCAGACGGCCAGGACCCCGGCGATGAGGCCCCTGCGTAATCCTCGTAAGTGCATCCGCTTTCTCCGTGTGAGGGGGAGCCCGAAAAATGTGAACCTTAACAACGAGTACGGTGATGATCCATACCGAGGCTGTCAATGAACGTCGGCGGAAGGCTGCTACGGACGTGGGGAAATGCTTTTGGGACTCTGAAAGTTTCAGGCCGACAGATGTTCGCGCAGCAGCGCGAAGAACGTGTCGCCGCGGACGATCTCGAACGGATCCCCCAGGAGCCCCGCGAGCTCGGCGATGTCGGCCGGCGTCCAGTTCCAGGCGTTGACCGCGCCGGCGATGAACAGCGGCGCTCCCCCGTCCCATCCCTCGATCCGCCGCACCAGCGTGTCCCGGTACTCCTGCGCCTTGCCCTGCGGCGAGAAGTTCCCGATCACGGGCAGGCCCGCCGGGTGGATCAGCAGGTCGCCGGTCTCCCACGACTGGATGATGCCGCGCACCGGGGTGTCGCGCCGGTAGGCGGCGACGATGCGCTCGTCGAAGGCCGCCCAGCCGTCGCCCTCGGGCTTGCGGTGGTTGTAGGCGTAGACGAGATCCATGCCGGTACGGCGCAGGAATCGGCCGGTGAGCCGCGTGTACGCGGCCAGCGCCGCCGCCGGCCAGGACCCCGGGTAGGTGTAGCCGGCGCCGGACGGGCCGGCCACGAGCAGGTCGTTGGCGGTGGCCGTGCGCTGGTAGTACGCCAGCAGCGCGGGCCCGATGTCGGCCAGCAGCGGGCTGACCGTCCAGTTGACCGGCACGCCGCCGCGCTTGGGGTCGTCCCAGATCTCGCGCATCCGGCGCTGGCAGTACTGGATGTTGTCGCCCTCGCCGACCGTGAGCGTGAGATAGACGCGAGCGCGTAACCTGGCCGGCGGTCGCGGACGTACCCGGTCGGAGATCCTGGCGGAGACCCCGGCGTGGACGGTGGCGTTCATGTAGTAGTCGGCGGGGACCACCTCGACGCCGTGCTGCGAGGCCCGGTCGACGCCGCCCCACTCGCCCGCCACGTCGTTGGAGAACCAGCCCGCGTACGGCGTGGCGGGCTCCACCCGGCCGAAGATCTCGTCGAGCAGCTCACCGGTGGCGCCGCTGGGCGGCAGCCAGAAGACCATGGCCCGGGTGGCCACCGCGTAGTCGCGGAAGTAGGGGAACGGCTCGACCCGGGTGGGCGCGGTCGTCGCGGCAGTGACCAGGTACTGGTTCCACAGGTCCACCTCGACCAGCAGTTGCCGGGCGCCGGGCGGGGCGGTGAAGCGGTAGATGAAGTAGTTGCCGCCGTCGGCGAAGCGGTTGTCGTCGCCGCCGATGGCGGAGTTGAGGCCGTCGAAGAGGTAGGGGGCCTCGGCCTCCGTGCCGGGCGTGAACGCCGCGATCTGCGTCCCGTCCGCGGTCACCTTCACCGAGCCCACGGACGCGCCCCAGCCGTCGTCACCGAGCGAGTCCTGGAAGCGCAGGTAGACGCCGTCCTGGGCGGTCGGCAGCTCCTGGCTCAGGTCGAACGTGCGCACCGCCCGGTTGGAGGAGTCGCGGACGCGCTCGGTCTCCCGCGCGAGCTCGCGCCACCGCACGCCGTCCACCCGCACGGTCCTGGTGGGCGGGAGCCCGGCGAGCAGGGTGTGGGTGCAGCGCGGGAACAGGTGGTCGAGCTGCCAGCGGTACGTGGTCAGGACGTCGGCCGGGTCGAAGCGGCCGCGCAGGTCCACGACGGTACGCAGGCCGTGCGCGGCGGCCTGCTCGGCGGTCGCGGCGACGGCGTCCTCCAGACCGGCCAAGGTGGTGGCGACGTTGACGGAGTCGGGGACGTCCGGGTCGTGCAGGATCGCGCCGCGCACCTCGGCGCGGTAGCGGGCGACCAGGTCGAGGGGGCGGTCGTGACGGGTGACCGCCGCGCCGGTGCCGGACAGCCAGCGCTGGTCGTGTCCGGCGGCGTCGTAGTTGAAGTAGAGGCGCGGCCGGCGGCGGTTGACGACGCCCTGGAGGGTGGTCAGGAGCAGCTGGTCGTCTCCGTGGAGGGTGGTGAGGTCGGCGAAGTCGAGGTGGGTGGGACGGCCGAAGTTCGGCAGGAAGGCGGGGAGGGTTCGCGCCGCGGCGGGGCCCTGGACGGTGGGGAGGGTTCGCGCGGCGGCGGGGTCCTGGAAGGTGAGGCCGAGGCCGCCGGCCGCCAGGACCACGCCGTTCGCCCGCAGGAAACTGCGTCGTGACACCATCAACGATCTCCGCTCCTCGTGGGGGGACAAGGATTGACACCGCTGTCAACTGCCCTCGAACGTAACAACGTGACGTGATGTTGTCCATGGTGTAAACCACCTCAGCGCTCCCCGAACACCGCCCGCCCGAGCGGCGGGACGGCTCCGCAGGCGCGGAAGAACCACCGGGTCGCCGACCGCTTCAGCGGGCTGCGCTCGAGCGCGGCGTCGGTGTTGCGGACGACCTCGCGGACGGTGTCGAACCCGTGGCGCAGCATGTCCGCCTCGTAGGCGCGCAACGCCTGCGGCAACGGCTGCTCGCCGCGGTCGGCCGCGGTGAGCGCGGCGCAGAGCCGGTGCGCGTCGCGCAGCGCCGCGTTGCCGCCGAGCCCGCCGACCGGGGGCATGTGGTGGACGGCGTCCCCGAGCCCGGTGACGTTGCCCGTCTCCCACGGTCGGAGCGGCTCGGCGGCGCTGAACTCGGTCTGGTAGAGGGTGTCCGGGGTCGAGTCGGCGAGCAGCCGGCGCAGGTCGGGATGCCAGCCGGCGGTCCGCCGGGCCAGCATCTCCCGCACCGCGGCCGGGTCGGCCTGGGCCTGCGGCGTGAAGTCCGCCGGGAGGGAGTCCCGGTGCGCGATGAACGCCCACAGCACGTAGTCGTCGTCGTGCGCGTCCGCCAGCAGCCGCTCCGGCTCCAGCCCGAGCGCGCGTACCCGGTCGCCGAGCCTGGCGGTGATCGCCGCAGGGTCCTCGCGCCTGCGGAAGATCGCGGTGAACAGGAAGTCCCGGCGTGGCCAGAAGACGTTCATGCCGGCGAGCAGCCGCTCCGGCAGCCATCGCCGGTTGTCCTCCGTGAGGAAGAGCTTGCCGGCGACGGCCGTCGCCGGCAGCGTGGTGCGGCCGGCCGCCGGATGGAGCTGCGCCCACACCCGGGAGTTGACGCCGTCGGCCGCGACGAGCACGTCGGCGGTCGCGGTGGTGCCGTCGGCGAACTTCGCCGTGACCGTCCCGCCGTCCGCCCGGGCGAAGCCGGTGAACTCCTTGCCGAAGCGGACGACGTCGTCCAGTCCGGCCAGCAGCAGCTTGCGCAGGGTGATGCGGCTGACCGCGTGCCGGCCAGTCGCGGGGTCCAGCGGGTCGCGGTCCCGGCCGTCCTGGCCGATGCGGACGAGCGTGCGCATCCGTTCGTCGAGGAAGCCGATCCCTGGCCCCGGGTCGCCCGCGGTGGCCACCAGCACCTCCCACAGGGCGGGCGGCAGGCAGGCGTGCAGGGCGACGCTCCCGGCCGGATCGATGTTCAGGCGGAAGCCCTGGAGGCGCGAGTCGGCCGTGCGGTCCCGTTCGTACACGGTGACGTCCACGCCGGCTCGCTTCAGGCCCTGCGCCAGGCAGAGCCCGCCGATCCCGCCGCCGATGACGGCGACGTGCAAACGCCGAGGAGGCATGAGTTTCTCACCTTTCTGGTAGCGGGCGCGTCAGGGCTGCCCGGCGGGGTTCGCGAGCTCCGCGAGCAGGCGGTCGTGCCAGGTCAGCTCCATCTCGAGCTGCATCAGGGTGTAGTCGAAGGCGACGGCCTCCAGCCTGGTCAGGTGCGGGTCGGCCTCGGCGCGCAGGTTGCGCCAGAAGTCGAGCTGCGCGGCGAAGGCGTCACGGCGTCGCTGGACGGCCGTGCGCAGCTCGTCGGGGCCGATCTCGCCGCTGTGCAGGAGCACCAGCTGGATCGCGTCCGGCCGGAACTTCGTGTCCTCGAGGACGGACCTGATCAGCGAGACCAGCTCGGTCCGGCCCTTGCCGGTGATGCCGTAGACCGTGCGGGCGGGCAGGTTGCCTTCCTGCTCGGTGCGGACCACCTCGACGACGCCTTCGTCCGCCATCCGGCGCAGCGCGCCGTACAACGAGCCGGGCTTGACGTCCGCCCACAGCTCCACCCGGTCCAGCTGAGCGGCGGCCCGGATCTTGTGCCCGTGCATGGGGCCGCCGTCGGCCAGGGCGCCGAGAATGAAAAGGCGTGTTGCTCGCATATGAGTACTCAAACACGAGCACCCATTGCGACGCAAGTCGGTCAGCGACGGTCGAGGAGGCCCGACTCGCAGGCGAGGGTGACGGCGGGCGCGAGCCCGAAGGCGGCGGGCGACCTGATCGCCCGCGCCCCTCTGCGACCGCCACTGACCGGGCGGTCTGTCCTTACAGCCCCTGGACCAGGGCCACGATCACCGAGGTCAGCGCGACCGGTCCCATCACGGCCACCGTCACCACGGTCGCGTTGCGGCCGGGCAGCAGGCGGGCGAGGGTGCGCGCGGCGACCTGCCGCACCACGCCCGCGCCGGGCAGCACGAACAGTCCCAGCGTGAACGCGCCGGCGGCCAGGGACTCCGCGTGGCTGGTGCCCAACCGGCCGGACAGGTGCAGGAGGGTCGCGACGACGGTGCCGAACGCCAGCGACAGGAACAGGTGGCCCACCGCGACGAGCGCGGCCCTGCCGAACGGCGGCCGGGTCTCGGCGAAGAAGTGATCGCCGGCGCGCAACGCCAGCGAGAGGGCCGCCGCCACCAGACCCACGGCGACAGGCATGACGACGGTCGCCGCCACCAGCGTCACGAGCACCAGCACCCCGACGAACCCGCTGCCGGCCAGGAACCGCTTGAGCTCGAAGGGCTCCGCGGGAGGCGGGGCCGGGCGGGGCTCCCGCGGCCGGTCGTCGTGGACGGTCGGAGCCGGGGCGGGCACGTAGGGCGGCGGCCGCTCCTCCTGGCGGCTCGGGGCGTATTCGACCGGCGGGAGCAGGTCGGCGACGATGTCCATGGTGAGCGTGCCGCTCGCGATCCGCTTGGTCCGGTCCGGGCGGGCCGCCGGATCGAGCGCCCTGGCCAGCCGCAGCAGCTCCCCCGCGCCGGGCCGCGCCGCCGGATCGACCTGCATCGCCCGGCTCAGCCAGCCCCGCAGCCACGCCGGCGCCTTGTCGATCTGCGCCCGCCCTTCCATGGTGTTGAAGCAGATCGCCTCGAACGTCCCCGTCCCGAACGGCGGCAGCCCCGTGGCCGCGAAGAACACCGTCGAGGCCAGCGCGTGCACGTCGGCCGCCTGGGTGATCTGCGAGTCACGGATGATCTCCGGCGCCAGGTAGCCCGGCGTGCCGACGAACATCCCGGTCTGCGTCAGCCGGGCCGCGTCCACCAGATGCGCGATGCCGAAGTCGATGACCAGCGGCTCGCCGTCGACCAGCATGACGTTGGACGGCTTGAGGTCACGATGGATCACGTCGGCCGCGTGGATGTCCACCAGCGCCTGGCACAGCCCATGGGCGAGCTTGACGACCTCGCGCGCCTCCAGCGGGCCGTCGGTGAGCACGGTGTCCTCCAGCGTGCGGCCCGCGGCGAAGCGGGTCACCACGTAGGGCCGGTTGCCCGCCAGCTCGGCGTCGATCACCTCGGCCACGTAGCGGCTGCGCACCCGCCGCATCGTCTCCACCTCGCGGAGCAGCCGGTCGCGCGACTTGAGGTCGGCGGCCACGTGCGGGTGCAGCACCTTGATCGCGACCTCGCGGCCCGCGCCGTCCAGACCGAGGTGGGCCACCCCCATGCCGCCCTCGCCGATCTTCCCGATCACCCGGTATGGGCCGAGATGCTCGTGCGTCTGCGTGCTCATTCCCGACGTCATCCTCCGTTTTCCCCCGGTACGCCGCGCTTCCGTGCGCGCTGGCCCGGCCATTCTCCCGCAGCGTTTCCCCCGAGATGCACAGTAAGCGAAGATCGGCCCGAGCGCGGTGCTCCCGGAGGTTTCAGGTGGAGGCGCGGTGAATGACGTGCGGGGACAACGAGGCCGGCGTCAGGCGCGGCTTGCGGCCCGACAGGTTGGCCACGACCGCGTCGGCCAGGGAGCGGCCCACCTTCTCCAGGTCGAAGGCGATCGTGCTGAGCGGCGGGTCGGCCGCCTGGGCGAGAGGAATGTCGTCGGTGCCGATGACCGCCAGATCGCCGGGGGCGGTGAGCCCGGCGCGGCGCATGCCCATGAGGAGGGCGATCGCGACCTCGTCGTTGTAGGCGCACACGGCGGTCACGGACTCTCGCCGCCAGCGCCTGGCGGCGCGGGCCATGGCGGCGCCGTCGAGCTTGGTGTCGAGCGCCGTCGGCGGGTCGATGCCGGCGTGCGCGCAGGCCTCTGCGACCCCGGCCAGCCGGTCGTCGGCGATCCTGCGGAGCAGCGGGTGCTCGGGCATGGCGTAGCCGAGGCGGCGATGGCCCAGGTCGATGAGGTGCCCGGCCTGGAGGCGGCCCATGAGCCGCATGGTGGGGTGGGCCTCGACCTCGGTGGTGAAGACGAGGTCCGCGCCCGCCCGGCGCAGGGCCTGCGCGGTCTCGTCGTCGAGCGGGTCGAGGCTGGCGACCACCGAGGCGTCGATCGCCGCGCAGACGTCGGGCAGCGGCCGCCCCGGCGCTCCGGCCAGGTGGGTGACCAGGGTCAGGCCGGAATCGGCCAGGGAGGCGGCGAACTGCTCGACGAAGCGGTTGATGCCGGGGCCGATCGACAGGTGCGGGATGGACAGCAGCACGACGTCGCTGCGTCCCGCGGCCAGGGAGCGGGCCGAGCCGCGCGGGCGGTAGTCGAGCTGCTTGACCGCGTCCAGGACGCGGCGCCTGGTCTCCTCCGGGATCGACTGCCCCGGGGTGTCGTTGAGCACGTAGCTCACGGTCGCGGCGGAGACGCCGGCTGCTCGGGCGACATCGGCGCTGGTGACCCGCTTCGCTTGGCGTCTCATGTCGGCATCGTAGGAGATTCCGGCCACCTGTGTGACGGGCGCCTCCGTTGCGTACTTGTTACGGGGAGACGTCTTGCGAGCCGTGCGGCGGTCAACGGTAGGTTACTGATGCGCTTAAGTAATGAGCTGCACTTTTTGGCCCTTACTGCTTGGGAACGGTGTCCATGGCCACTCCCCCCTCCCTCGGACCGCTCGAAACCCGGACCCCCGACGATCTGCCGAGGGCGAGGGCGAGCTACATCTTCTGGATGATGGCCGCCAACTTCGGCATCTCCATGGCCTTCGTGGTCCCGCTGTCGTTCTCGCTGGCGGTGCGGATCGACGAGCTCGCCCCCGGACACGAGGAGGTGCTCGGGTACGTCACGGGCACCGCCCAGACCATCTATCTCGTGCTCAGTCCCCTGCTCGGTGTCTGGAGCGACCGGACCCGCAGCCGCCTCGGCCGCCGCCGCCCCTTCCTGCTCGCCGGCCTGGTCCTGGGCCTGGCGGCGCTGGTCGGCATCGCGGTCGCGCCGAGCCTGCTGCTCGTGGGAGCCGGCTGGATCCTCGCGATGCTGGGCTGGGCGACCGCCTCGCAGGCGATCCTCAACGTGCAGGCCGACCGCATCCCCGAGGCCCAGCGCGGCAAGATCGGCGGCCTCACCGGGCTGACCGGCCAGATCGCCCCCATCGTCGGCATCGGGATCACCACCGCCGTGACGGGCAACACGTTCCTCGTCTTCGTCCTGCCCGGCGTCGTCGGCGCGGTGCTGCTCGGGGTCTTCCTCGTCGTGGGCAAGGAGGACGACACGCGCGGCGCCGTACACACGACCCCGGTGTCGGTGCGGACGCTGGCGTCCAGCTACGTGTTCAACCCCCGCAAGTACCCGGACTTCGGCTGGAACTGGCTGGGGCGCCTGATGTTCTTCATGGGGCTGTACTGCAACACGACGTTCACCACGTTCTTCTACGCCCAGCGCCTGGACCTGCCGGTGCGGGAGGTCGCCGGGGCGGCGGCCGTCATCGGGGTCCTCGGCGTCGCCGCGGCGGCCCTCGGCGCGATCGGCGGCGGCTTCCTGTCGGACAAGCTGCGGCGGCGCAAACTGTTCGCCCTCGTCGGCGCGCTGTTCTTCGTGGCGGGCGCGCTGGTGGAGGCCTTCGCGTACTCCTTCCCGGTGCTGATGATCGGGTCCGTGCTGATGCAGCTCGCGATCGCGTTCTTCAGCGCGGTCGACCAGGCGATCGTGCTCGCGGTGCTGCCGAGCCGGGAGGAGGCCGGGCGGTACATGGCCGTGGTGTCGTTCGCCCACAAGCTCCCGAGCGCGATCGCGCCGCTCATCGCCCCGTTCGTCATCGGCATCGGCGCGAGCGGCGGCGACAAGAACTACACGCTGCTCTACCTCACCGGCGCGGTGCTGGCGCTCGTCGGCGGGTCGCTGGTGTTCACGCGGGTGCGGTCGGTGCGATGAGGATGAGCGAGCACACGCCGTACGACCTGCGGATCGCCAGTGGCGGTGATCGGTTTCCGGTCGCCGAGGAGCGGCCGGCGCTGTCCTGGAAGCCGCCGCTGACCTGGAGCGGGCAGGACGGCTACGACCTCCAGCTCCGCGTCGACGGCGTCGAGCGGAGCGTGGAGAACGTCGTCTCCGCCCGGCACCTCTTCGTCGAGTGGCCGCTGCCGCCGCTGCGCAGCCGGCAGTCCGTGGCCTGGCGGGTCCGAACGCGTCGCGGCGGGCGGTCCTCGGGCTGGTCATCCTGGCACGCGTTCGAGTCGGGCCTGCTGGACCGGGACTGGTCGGCGCGCTGGATCTCCCCGCAGGAGGACGGCGACGGCTCCCGTCCGGCCTACGTCCTGGCCGGCAGCGTGGACCTGCGCGGCGACATCGCCCAGGCCCGGCTCTACGCCACCGCGCTCGGCGTCTACGAGGCGTTCGTCAACGGCACGCGGGTGGGGACGGCGGAGCTGTCGCCTGGCTCCACCTCGTACGGGGACACGCTGTACGCCCAGGCCGCGGACGTCACGGCGCTGCTGCGCGGCGGCGGCAACGACCTGGAGATCCTGCTGTCGGACGGCTGGTACCGGGGCAGCGCCGGCACCTGGCGCAAGCGCGACTCGTGGGGCACGACCACCGCGGCGCGGCTCCAGCTCCACGTCCGCTACGCCGACGGCACCGAGGCGGTCGCCGTCACGGGCGCGGACTGGACCTCGCGCCGCGGCGCCGTCCTCGCGGCCGACCTGATGAACGGCCAGACGACCGACTTCACGTCTCCGCCCGGCGCCGCCCGGCCCGTCCTGGTGGACGCGGTCACCGCGCCGCCGATCAGCTGGTCACCGGCCCCGCCGGTGCGCCGGGTGGAGCGGATCGCCCCGCGTTCGGTGACCCGGCACGGCGACGGCACGTGGATCGTGGACTTCGGCCAGAACGCCTCCGGCTGGATCGCCCTCGCCGACCTGGGCCCGGCCGGCACCCGTACCGTGATCGACTACGGCGAGCACCTGGACGCGACCGGGGACCTGACGACGACGCATCTGGACAGCCGGCGGCCGGGCGAAGCCGCGATCCCGTTCGTGCAGCGCGACGAGGTCGTCTCCGCAGGACGGCCCGGCGAGGTGTTCGAGCCCCGGCACACCGTGCACGGCTTCCGGTACGCGCGCGTCTCCCGCGCCGTGGACCCGGCGAGCATCGTCATGCGGGTCGTGCACACCGATCTGCGCCCGACGGCGACGTTCGCCTGCAGCGACGACGATCTCAACCGGCTGCACGAGGTGGCGCGCTGGAGCTTCCGCGGCAACGCCGTGGACCTCCCGACGGACTGCCCCACGCGCGAGCGCCTGGGCTGGACGGGCGACTACCAGATCTTCGCGCCGACCGCCGCGCGCCTGTACGACGTCGATGGCTTCAGCCGCAAGTGGCTGCGCTCCGTCCGCGACGACCAGCTCGACGACGGCCGCGTGGTGAACTCCTCACCCGACGCCAACCGGCTGAAGGTCCACGACGAGCCCATGGCGAACGGGATCACCGGCTCGGCGGGATGGGGCGACGCGATCGTCCTGGTCCCGTGGGTGCTCTACACGACCTACGGGGACACGGCCGCCCTCGCCGAGAACTGGCCGGCGATGCGCCGGTGGGTCGAATGGGCGCTGGCGACCGCGCGCGACGCCCGGCATCCCTCCCGCGTCGAACGCTCGGCCGAGCCGCTCGCGCACGAGGAGTTCGTCTGGGACGGCTCCTTCCACTGGGGGGAATGGCTGGAGCCGAAGAAACGCGCGGCAGACGGGTCCCTCGTCGATCCCGTGATGAGCGATCCCATGGCGTGGTACCTGGCGGACAAGGGCGAGGTGGGCACCGCGTACCTGTTCCGCTCCGTCCGTACCCTCGCCGACGTGGCGCAGGTGCTGGGGCACGCCGGCGACGCGGCCCGCTACCGCGAGACGGCGGAGCGGGTACGCCGGGCCTGGCAGACGGAGTTCCTGGACACCGAGGGCCGGACGAAGGCCGGCACGCAGGCGAGCTACGTACGTGCCCTGGCCTTCGAGCTCGTGCCCGAGGAGCTGCGCGAGCGGGCGGCCCGACACCTCGTCGGCCTGATCGACGCGGCCGGCGGCCACCTCGGCACGGGCTTCCTCTCGACGGCGGACCTGCTGCCCGTCCTGGCCGACTCCGGCCACCCCGGCGTCGCCTACCGGGTGCTGTACCAGCGCTCGTCCCCCTCGTGGCTGGGCATGCTCGACCGGGGCGCGACGACCATCTGGGAGGACTGGGACGGGGTGTCCGGGGACGGCACGGCCACGGCGTCGCTCAACCACTACAGCAAGGGCGCGGTCATCGGCTTCCTGCACACCCACACCCTCGGACTTCGGCAGGCGCCGGGCTCGGCCGGCTGGGAGTCCTTCGAGGTCGCGCCGGTGCTCGACGAGGCGATCACCTGGGCCACGGGCACCTTCGACGGCCCGCGGGGGCGGATCGCCGTCGGCTGGCGCGTCGAGGACGGCCACCTGACCATCGCAGTCGACGTGCCCGGGGGCTCCGAGGCGCGGATCCGCTTCCCGGACGGCAGCACGTTCCACACCGGCCCGGGGAGTTTCTCCCAACGACGTCCCATCAACTGAAGGAGTTCATTCATGTCCATTGCCGATGTGTCGGGCAAGTCCCTGGCCGAGCTCGTCTCCCTGCGAGGGCGGCGCGCGGTCGTGACCGGCGGCGGTCGCGGGCTGGGCAGGGCGATCGCGCTGCGCCTGGCCGAGGCCGGCGCCGACCTGTTGATCGGCGACATCGACGAAGAGCTCGCCGTGACCGCCGCCAAGCAGCTCGCCGAGCGCCACGGGGTACGCGCGGTGGGCGCCGCCATGGACGTCACCGACGCGGCGTCCGTGGCCGCGGTGGCCGATATCGCGGTCGCCGAGCTCGGCGGCCTGGAGATCTGGGTGAACAATGCCGGGATCTTCCCGAGTGTCCCGCTGCTGGAGATGAGCGAGGAGACCTGGGACCAGGTGTTCGCGGTCAACGCCCGCGGCGTCTTCGTCGGCGCGCGTGAGGCGGCGCGGCGGATGGCGGCGGCCGGTACCGGCGGTGCCATCGTGAACATCATCTCGACCGCGGGTTTCCGCGCGAGCGCGCCCGGCCTGGCCGCCTACGTCGGTTCCAAGCACGCCGCTCGCGGTCTCACGCGCGAGCTGGCCCTCGAACTCGCGCCGCTGGGCATCCGCGTGCTCGGGGTGGCGCCGAGCTACGTCCCCACGGAGGGCAACATGATGGCGGCGGC
Source organism: Nonomuraea sp. NPDC003707 (assembly GCF_053587055.1). NCBI lineage: Bacteria > Bacillati > Actinomycetota > Actinomycetes > Streptosporangiales > Streptosporangiaceae > Nonomuraea > Nonomuraea sp. NPDC003707. Next base: position 40,590 of record NZ_JBSFNK010000010.1, read on the forward strand.
CACCATGCCCGCCACCGTGCCGGCCGGCGACCTCCCGCCGACCGACCTCATGCTGAACGGCCCGATCGGCCGGATCGGCGTCCCCGACGACATCGCGCGCGTCGTCCTGTTCTGCGCGTCGGACCTGTCGGCCTTCATGACGGGCAGCACGCTGCTGGCCGACGGCGGCGACACCGCCTGACGCGCGTTCAGCCGCCTTCGACGGGTACCGGGATCCGCGCCTCCACCTTGAACGACGCGCGATCGGCCCGGTACACGTCGCGCGCGAACTCGATGCAGCGCCCCTCGGCCGTGTAGGTGCGGCGGGTCAGGAGGATCCCGCTGGAGGCGCTGCGGACCCGCAGCCGGGCGCAGGAGGCGTCGTCGATGACGATGGACTCGATGACGGCGGAGGCGTCGGCCGGCACGACGCGATAGTGGGCGCGCAGGATGTGCCAGAGCGAGCCGGTGAGGGGCCGCTCCAGCAGGCCGGGCGTGATCGCGCTGGGGAAGTAGGTGGTCTCCAGCGCGATCGGCTCGTCGTCGGCGAAGCGCAGCCGGTGCAGGGCGTGCACGGTCTCGTCACCGGCCAGGTCGAGCGCCTCCCGGGCCGAAGGGGTCGGGGGGCGCTCCTCGGCCCAGATGAGCTGCGCCGACGGCCGCCGCCCGGCCAGGATGATCTCGTCGGAGAAGCTGCCGATGTGGAACGGCACCCGCGGCTCGGCCACGAACGTGCCCCGCGGCGGCCGCCGGTAGACGTATCCCTCCTTCTCCAGCAGCGCCAGGGCCTGCCGGGCGGTCATCCGGCTGACGCCGAAGGTCTCGCTGAGCTCCCGTTCCGACGGCATGAGGGTGTGCGGGCCGAGCTTCTCGCCGGTGATCCGGTCGCGCAGCTCCGCGGCGATCGTCACGTAACGGGGTGAACCCATGCTTGACACCTTAGCCCACTTGGACGATACCTTGCGGTCTACACCACATGGTATATACCAAGAGGGAGGTTGCGATGAGAAACCACACAGCGCGTACCGACAGCGACGAGCTGGCCCGGTTCGGCTACGAACAGTCCTTCGAGCGGCGGACCGGCAGGTTCGCCTCGTTCGCCGTGGCCTTCGCGTTCGTCTCGATCGCGACCGGCATCTTCACCACCTACGGGTCGGTGCTGGGCTCCTCCGGGCCGCTCGGCATCTGGACCTGGCCGATCGCGGTGGTCGGCCAGCTCGCGGTGGCGTTCGTCATCGGCTCGCTGGCCTCCCGGATCCCGGTGACCGGGTACGCCTACCAGTGGACCTCCCGCCTGGCCAACCCGGTGCTCGGGTGGATCATCGGCTGGATCTCGTTCATGTTCCTGGCCGTCGTCGTCGTGGCCGTGGACTACACGGTGGCCTCGACGGTCCTGCCCGTGCTGCTGGACTACACGGCGAGCGGCGGCATCACCTGGGCGGTCACCGCGGTGATCCTGCTCGGTCAGGCCGCGCTCGTCGGCGGCTCCACCCGGTGGTCCGAGAAGGTCAACAACACCGCCGTGTCGGCCGAGCTCGCCGGCATGGTGCTGCTGACCGTGCTGCTGCTCGTCGTGGCCGCGGTCCGCAACGACATGGACTTCGGCAACCTGTGGAGCAGGGGCGCCGTGCCCGCCGAGGGATACTGGAGCTTCGGCGACCTGACCTCGGCCGGGCCGTGGGTGCTGGGCTTCCTGCTCGGCGCGTTCACCATCGTCGGGTTCGAGTCGGCGGCCAACCTCGCCGAGGAGACCACCGACCCCGAGCGGGTGGTCCCGCGGGCCATGTGGCAGGCGGTCCTGGCCTCCGGCGTCCTGGGCTTCCTGTTCCTGGTCGCGGTCACGCTCGCGGCCGGTGACCCGGTGGCGCTCGCCGCGTCCGGCACCCCGATCGCCGACGTCATCAAGCAGACCCTCGGGCCGGTCGTCGCCACGCTCCTGCTGCTGCTGGTCGTGCTGGCGATCTTCGCCTGCGGCCTGGTCATCATGATGACCGGCACCCGCCTGACCTGGGCGATGTCCCGCGACGAGCGGTTCCCGGGCTGGCGGCACTGGCAGCGGGTCTCGCCGCGCTTCGGCACCCCGCTGCGGGCGACGGTGTTCTACGTGGCGCTCGCCGAGGTGATCCTGGGCCTGTTCTCGGCCTTCTCGGAGGACGCGCTGTTCACCCTGTTCGGCGCGGCCACGCTGCTGCCCGCCGTCATCTACGCCGCGACCGTCGCGCTCTACCTCGCCAAGCGGCGGCACCTGCCGGCCAACGGCAAGTTCGACCTCGGCGCCTGGGAGAAGCCCGTCCTGGCGGTGTCGGTCGTGTGGCTGGTGTTCGAGCTGTCGCTCTTCCGCGATGCCTCCTTCCGCGACGCTTGGCTCTACGTTCTGGTGATGGTCGTGATCGGCGCCGCCTACCTCGTGACGCTGCTGGCGACCCGTGGCCGCCGGGCGCTGGACATGCCCGACATGCACTCGATCGACGGCGCTTTCGCGCAGAAGGAGCAGATCTGACGATGCACGTCCTCGCGATCGACCAGGGCACTTCAGGGACCAAGGCCATCGTCGTGGACGCCGGTGGCGCCGTCCTGGCGATCGCCGAGGAGGCCCTGCGCCCGCGTTACCTGGAGGGCGGCGGCGTCGAGCAGGACCCGTGTGCCCTGCTCGACTCCGTTCTGACCGCCGGGCGGCGCGCGGCCGCCGCGGCGGGCGTGCCGCTGGACGCGGTCGCCCTGGCCAACCAGGGCGAGACCGTGCTGGCCTGGGATCCCGTCACCGGCGAACCGCTCACGCCCGCCATCGTCTGGCAGGACCGCCGTGCCGAGCCGCTGTGCGCCGCGCGGGCCGGGCATGCCGGCCGGGTGGCCGCGCTGACCGGCCTCGTGCTCGACCCGTACTTCTCGGCGCCGAAGATGCGCTGGATCCGCGAGGCGCTGACCACCGAGGGTGTCGTGACGACCACCGACACCTGGCTGGTGCACCGGCTGTGCGGCGCTTTCGTCACCGACGCCTCCACCGCCAGCCGCTCCCTCCTGCTCGGGCTGGAGGACGCGCGGTGGAACGGCGAGCTGCTGGAGCTGTTCGGGCTCGGCTCCGAACGGCTCCCCGAGATCGTCGCCGGCGACGCCGTCGTCGGCACGACCACCGCTTTCGGCCCGGAGGTCCCGGTGACCGGGCTGATCGTCGATCAGCAGGCCGCGCTGCTGGCCGAGGCGTGCCTGGAGGCGGGCACCGCCAAGTGCACGTACGGCACGGGCGCCTTCCTGCTCGCCCAGCTCGGGACGTCCCCGGCGCGCTCGGCGTCGGGTCTGGCCACGTCGATCGCCTGGCGGCTGCGCGGCGAGACGCGCTACTGCGTGGACGGCCAGGTCTACACGGCGGCCTCGGCCGTGCGCTGGCTCGCCGACCTCGGCCTCGTCTCCGGCGCGGACCAGCTCGACGCCGTCGCGGCGCCCTCCGGCGACGGGGTGCTGTGCGTGCCCGCGCTCGCCGGGCTGGCCGCGCCGTGGTGGGACGCCGGCGCCACCGCCTCGTTCACCGGCATGACGCTCAGCACCGGCCGCGGGCACCTCGTACGGGCGCTGCTGGAAGGGATCGCCGCGCAGGTCGCCGAGCTGACCGCGCTGGTGGGGGCGGATCTCGGCGCGCCGCTGTCCCGGCTGCGCGTGGACGGCGGCCTGACCCGCTCGCGCGTCCTCATGCAGACGCAGGCCGACCTCGCCCAGCTCCCCGTGGAGGTCTACCCGTCGCCGCACGCGACCCCGCTCGGCGCCGCCGCGTGCGCGCTGATGGCCCTCGACCCGGCCCTGGACGCCGCCGCGGCGGTCGGCGGCTGGCGGCCGTCGGCCGTCTACGAGCCCGCCTGGCCCGCGGACCGAGCGGCCGCGTACCTGGAGCGGTGGCAGGCCGCCGCCCGGGCCACTCTGTCGTCGAAGGAGAATTCGTGAACACCTACGACGTGGCTGTGATCGGCGGCGGCATCGTCGGCGCGGCCATCGCGCGCCTGCTGGGCGGCACCGCGCTGTCGGTGGCGCTGGTGGAGGCGCGCGACGACGTGGGCGACGGCACCAGCAAGGCCAACACCGCCATCCTGCACACCGGCTTCGACGCCAAGCCCGGCACCCTGGAGTCCCGCCTGGTCGCCCGCGGCTACGACCTGCTCGGCCGGTACGCCGAGGCCACCGGCATCCCGGTCGAGCGCACCGGGGCGCTGCTCGTGGCCTGGACGCCGGAGCAGCTCGACGCGCTGCCGGAGCTGCGGGCCAAGGCCGAGCGCAACGGCTACACCGCCTGCGAGATCGTCGACGCCGCCGAGGTCTACCGCAGGGTCCCCGCCCTCGGCGCGGGCGCGCTCGGCGGGCTGACGGTGCCCGGCGAGTCCATCATCTGCACCTGGACCACGAACCTCGCCCTGGCCACCGACGCCGTCAACCGCGGCGTGACGCTGCTGCGCGGCCACCGCGTCACCGTGGTCCACCCCGGGCTGGTCACCACCCGGCTGGTCACCACGGGGGGCGAGCTCTCCGCCCGCTGGGTGGTCAACGCCGCCGGGCTGGGCGCCGACGCGCTCGACGCCCTCTTCGGCCACGACCGCTTCACCGTCACACCGCGCCGCGGCGAGCTGCTGGTCTTCGACAAGCTCGCGCGGCCGCTGGCGCCCTGCATCGTGCTGCCGGTGCCGTCGTCGGCGGGCAAGGGCGTGCTCGTCAGCCCCACCATCTACGGCAACGTCATGGTCGGCCCGACCGCCGAGGACCTGACGGACCGGGCCGCCACCGGCACCTCCGAGGCGGGGCTGGAGTTCCTGCGCGAGAAGGGCGCCGAGCTCATGCCCCGGCTGATGGCGGAGGAGGTCACCGCGACCTACGCGGGCCTGCGCGCCTCGATCGGACGCGACGACTACCTGATCGACCTCGACGCCGGGCAGCGCTATCTCCTGGTCGGCGGCATCCGCTCCACCGGCCTGACCGCCGGCATGGCGATCGCCGAGCACGTCGCGGACCTGCTCAAAAGCCATCTCGACCTGGCCGAGCGCACCGCGCTGCCCGCGCCGCCTCACATGCCCAACCTGGGCGAGGCCTTCCCACGCCCCTATCAGGACGCCGCCGCGATCGCCGCCGACCCCGAGTACGGCCGGGTCGTGTGCTTCTGCGAGCGGGTGACGAAGGGCGAGATCCGCGACGCCCTGGCGTCGGTGATCCCGCCCGCCGGGGTGGAAGGCCTGCGCCGCCGCACCAGAGCCATGAACGGACGCTGCCAGGGCTTCTACTGCGGAGCCCGGGTACGCGAGATCTTCGAAGGGGGAGCACTGTGACCGAGCGAAGCGAGGGAACGAGACAGCACAGCGACCTGGTCGCAGGTCCGACGAAGGAGGACCTGTGACCGAGCGCGTACGGGTGGCCGTGATCGGCGGAGGTCCGGCCGGGCTCACCGCCGCCGCCACGCTCGCCCCGTCCGTGGACGGCGACGTCCTGGTCCTGGAACGCGAGCCGGAGACCGGCGGCATCCCCCGGCACAGCGACCACCCCGGCTACGGCCTGCGCGACCTGCGCAGATTCATCTCCGGCCCCGCGTACGCGCGCCGGCTGACCCGCCACGCCCGCGACGCCGGAGCCCGGCTGGAGACCGAGGCCATGGTCACCGGCTGGGCCGGACCGCGGACCCTGGAGGTGACCTCGCCGAACGGCCGCCGCCTCGTCCGGGCCGACGCGGTGGTCCTGGCGACCGGAGCCCGGGAGCGGCCCCGCCCGGCCCGGCTCATCCCCGGCGACCGTCCCGACGGCGTCTACACCACCGGCCAGCTGCAGAACCTCGTCCACCTGCACCACCGCGAGGTCGGGCGGCGCGCCGTGGTCGTCGGCGCCGAGCTGGTCAGCTGGTCGGCGGTCCTGACCCTGCGCGAGGCGGGCTGCCGCACGGTGCTGATGACCAGCGAGTACGACCGGCCCGAAGCCTACGCGGCCTTCCACCTCCCGGGACGGCTGGCCTTCGGCGTGCTCGTCCGGGCCCGCACCCGGGTCGTCGCCGTCAACGGCAAGGGCCGCGTGACCTCGGTCGACATCGAGGACCTCGGCACCGGGCGACGCCGCCGCGTCCCCTGCGACACGGTGATCACCACCGGCGACTGGATCCCCGACCACGAGCTGGCCCGTACGGGCGGCCTGGAGATGGACGCGGCCACGCTCGGGCCGCGCGTGGACACCTCCCTGGCGACGAGCCTGCCCGGGGTGTTCGCGGCCGGGAACCTCCTGCACCCGGTCGACACGGCCGACGTCGCCGCGCTCGACGGCCGCCACGTGGCCGCGGCCGTCCTGCGGCACCTGGCCGGGGACCCCGCCCCCGCCGGCGGGGTGCCGCTGGTGGCCGAGGCGCCTCTGCGCTGGGTCGCGCCGCAGCTCGTCCGCCCCGGCGGGCCGCCGCCCTCCCGTGGCAGGCTCCTGCTGTGGGCGGACGCCTTCCGGACGCTTCCGCGGGTCACCGCCACCCAGGACGGACACGTCCTCGGCCGTACCCGGCTCCCGTGGCCGGCCGCTCCCGGCCGGGTCTTCCGCGTCCCCTTCTCCCTGGTGGCGAGCGCCGACCCCGCGGGCGGCCCGGTGCGCCTCGCCTTGGAGTGACCGCTATCCCTGTGGTTTGCGGCCGGCGAGCGACCTCCAGCGGGCCCGCAGCGCGTGGGCGGCGGCCTTGGGCCTGCGGTCGCGGGTGAAGACGCCCTTCTTGTTGCCGTCCACGCGGTGGATGCCGTGGGAGGTCTGGAAGTCGGCGAAGTTCCACACGTGCTCGCCGACGAACGCCTCGATCCGGTCGAACACGCGGTGGTTCATCTCGAGGTAGGCCTGCTGGTACTCCTCGGTCCACGGCGTGTCCCACACCGAGTGCAGGCCGGGCATGGTGTCGGCGCCGTACTCGCTCATCATGATCGGCTTGCCGAACCTGTCGGCCCAGCCGCGCAGGTCGTGCTCCAGGTAGGTCTCGGCCGTGGCGAGGTCGCCGGTGGCGACGTACCAGCCGTAGTAGCGGTTGACGCACAGCACGTCGAAGAGGTCGGCGATGCGGTCGTTGTCGTGCGTGGCGAAGAGCACCGCCGCGTAGCTCACCGGGCGGGTGGGGTCGAGCTCGCGGGTGAGCTCCACCAGCGGCTCGAAGTACTCGCGCGCGCCCTCCTCGTTGGAGGCCGGCTCGTTGGCGATGCACCACATGACGACGCTGGGATGGTTCTTGTCGCGGGCGACCAGCTCGCGGATCGCCTGGGCGTGCGCCTCGCGGGTGGCCTCGCCGAACGTGTCCGGCGAGAAGGTGGGCCGGGGCGGGGCGCCGGTGAGCCCGGACGCGACGGCGAGGTTGAGGCCCACGGCGGCGGTCTCGTCGATGACGACGATGCCGTGCCGGTCGGCGAACTCCATCACCTCCTCCGCGTACGGGTAGTGCGAGGTGCGGAAGGAGTTGGCGCCGATCCAGTCCATGAGCTGGAAGTCGTGCACGAGATAGGCGTTGTCGTGGCCCTTGCCGCGCACCGGCGTGTCCTCGTGCTTGCCGAAGCCGGTGAAGTAGAACGGCTCGCCGTTGATGAGGAACTCGGTGCCGCGCACCTCCACCGTCCGCACGCCGAACGGCTCGGGGTAGCTGTCGACGACCTGCTCACCGTCCAGGATCTCGGCGACCAGGTCGTAGAGGTAGGCCGCGCCGGGCCGCCACAGCCGCACGTCCTCGATGCGCAGGATGCCGTTCGCGCCGTCGGCCGTGGCGACCTGGGCGCCGGTGGCGTCCAGGACGCGGACGCGGACCCGGGCGGGCGCGCTGGTCCGGACCGTGTACTCCACCGTCCCGTCCATGGCGGTGACGACGGTGATGTCCTCGACGTGGACGGCGGGACGGCTGCAGAGCCACACCGAGCGGGCCAGGCCCGCGTAGTTGTAGAAGTCGTGCAGGTACGTCTGCCGGCGCCGCCCGTCGGCGGTGACGGTGATCGTGCCGGGCGGGATCGTCGTGTCGGTCAGCTCGTTGTTGACCCCGATGGTGAGGCGGAACTCCTGGCCGGCGCGTACGTGCTCGGTGATGTCGGCCTCGAAGGGCGTGTAGCCGCCCACGTGCTCGGCCACCAGGACGTCGTCGACGTAGACCCGGCCCTGGTGGGTGGCGGCGTCGACGCGCAGGACGACGCGCTCGCCGGCCCAGCCGCGCGGCACCCGCACCTGCCGCTGGTACCAGGCCCAGCCCACATGGTCGCGGATCGCGCTGTCGGTGAACAGGTCGTTGTAGCTGGCCGGGACCGCCGCCTCCAGCGTGGTGTCGAGCGGGCCGGGGCCGCCGTCGAGGGCGAACCGCCAGAGCCCGTCGAGACCGACCAGCTCGCGGGTGGGGGTGGAGCGCGGCTTCAGCATCAGATCTCCCCTCGGCGGGCGACCCCGCCCAGCCAGGCCAGGCTCGGCTTGGGGTGGCGCTCGAACGTCGTGCGGTCGACGGCGATGAGGCCGAAGGTCGGCTCCCAGTGGCCCCACTCGAAGTTGTCCAGCGCGGTCCAGTGGAGGTAGCCGCGCACGTCGATGCCGTCATCCATGGCGTCGAACAGGTGACCGAGCGCCTCGGAGGTGTAGGCGATCCGCCGCGTGTCGTCCGGGGTGGCGATGCCGTTCTCGGTGACGAGGATCGGCGTGCGGCCGGCCGTCTCCCAGGCGTGCCGGACGGCGATGCCGATGGCGTCGGGCCGGTAGGCGTTGCCGGTCATCGTGTTGTCCGGGTGTTGCGGGTGCGGGACGACGCCGTTCTCGTCGACGGCCTGGCTGGAGTAGGACTGCACGCCGATGAAGTCGTCGCCGCGGGCGGCCTCCAGGTAGAGGTCCTCACGGACGCGGCGCACCTCGCGCAGTTTGTCCTCGTTGCCCGGGGTCGGGGTGAGCGCCTGGCAGGCCACCGTCCAGCCGACGGCCGCCCCGGTGTGCTGCTTCACGACCGCGCGGGCCGCGTGGTGCGCCTCGGCCAGCCGCTCGCCGATCTCCGGGTCGGGGTCGGGGAGCACCGGCCGCGCGGCGCCCTCGACGGTGGGGCTCATCCACTCCTCGGTCGACCGCTGGATGGCCTGCGCGTCCCGGGCCATCCCGATCATGAGGGCGAGCATGTTGGGCTCGTTCATCGTGCACACCCACTCGACGCCGTCGAGGATGCTCGTGGCCTCCCGCACGTACGTCTGGAAACGCCGGGTGGCGTCCTCGGCGAGCCAGCTGAACCAGCGCGGGTTCGTGAAGTGGTGCAGGGTGATGACAGGGGTGAGACCCAGGTCGAGGGCGGTGTCGATCATCCGGCGGTAGTGGGCGAGCTCGGCTCGGCTGAACTCCCCGGGGACCGGCTCGATGCGGGCCCACTCGATGCCGAAGCGGTAGGCGTTGAGCCCGGCCTCGGCCAGCAGGCGCATGTCCTCGGCGAAGCGGTGGTAGCTGTCGACCGCGTCGCCGCTGCGCTGCATGCCCGGCATCTGCCGCTCGAGGGCCCACCAGTCGCTGTTGACGTTGTTGCCTTCCACCTGGTGCGGCGCGGTCGCCGCACCCCAGAGGAAACCGGAGGGGAGCTGGGGCATGGTGGAGTTCCTTGCTCGAGACCATGGGTGTCGGCGACACGCTAGCATGAAAACCGAATCGCGATACTAATTTGGAGGGGCGTCCATGATGGCATCCGGCAACCGCGGCCCGTACGCGAAGACGGCGGCGGTGCGCCGGCGCGTCCTCGAGGCCTGCGTGGACGCGTTCGGCGAGACCGGCTTCTACGGCGCCACCATGAAGGACATCGCCAAGCGCGCCGGCATCAGCCACACTGGGCTGCTGCACCACTTCCCCCGCAAGGAAGACCTGCTCCTCGGGGTGCTGGAGCTGCGTGACGAGCGCGGCACCGAGTTCCTGGAGGCGGCCAAGGTGCTGGACCCGGCCGCCGACCCCGTCGAGACCCTGAAAGGCATGATCGCCGTCATCGTCGACAACGAGCTCCAGCCGGGGCTCATGGAGCTGCACTGCGTCGTGTCGGGCGAGGCGACCTCTCCCGACCATCCCGCGCACGCCTACTACGCCGACCGCTACCGCAATCTGCGCCGCTTCTACGCCGACACCTTCACCGCCCTGGCCGAACGCGACGGGCTGCGCCCGGTGATCGACCCCGAGACGCTGGCCACCATGACCATCTCCCTCATCAACGGCCTGCAGGCGCAGTGGCTCTTCGACCGCGACTCCGTGAAGGTCGAATCCGCCATCCGCGAGTTCTTCCTCTCGGTCATTCCGGGGCTGCCCCGCGCGGCCCTGTCGTGAGCAGACTTATTTAACGGCTGAAACTTTCAGGTGATCCCTCACCTCCCCCGAGCCGGTCGTCGCAGGCAGGGGCGTGGATCGGCACTTCGCGCGGGGCGGGCGTGATCTCCCCTGCTTCTCCGGCCTTCGGCGGCTCTATAGCGTGTGGGGCGCTTCCCGCCCCGGATGGCCGGGGCCCGACCACGAGGTAGGTCATGAGAAGAAGGCTTCTCGCCCTCGGCGCCGCCGTACTCGCGGCCGTCGCGTCGGTCTTGGTGTACGTCCAGTCCGCGTCCGCGGCCGCGGGCCTGCACGTCAGCGGCACGAAGATCGTCGAGGCCAACGGCCGGGAATTCATCATGCGGGGCGTCAATCACCCCCACGTCTGGTACACCAGCCAGACCGGCTCGTTCGCCAACATCAAGGCGCTCGGCGCCAACACCGTGCGCGTCGTGCTCGGCAGCGGCAAGCGGTGGGGCCCGTCCACCGACGTCGCCAACGTCATCTCCCTGTGCAAGCAGAACAAGCTGATCTGCGTGCTGGAGGTGCACGACACCACCGGGTACGGCGAGGAGGGCGCCGCCGCCTCGCTCGACGAGGCGGCCGACTACTGGATCAGCCAGAAGAGCGCGCTCGTCGGCCAGGAGAACTACGTCGTCATCAACATCGGCAACGAGCCGATCGGCAACACCAACGCCGCCCAGTGGACCGCCGCCACCGCGAACGCGATCAAGAAGATGCGCAGCAACGGCTTCGAGCACCTGCTCATGGTCGACGCCCCCAACTGGGGCCAGGACTGGCAGTACGTCATGCGCGACAACGCCCAGACGATTCTGAACGCCGACACCCAGCACAACACCGTGCTGTCGATCCACATGTACGCCGTCTTCAACACCGCCGCCAGTATCGTCGACTACCTCAACCGGTTCCAGGCGAACGGGTGGCCGCTGGTCATCGGCGAGTTCGGCTGGCGCTTCAGTTCCAGCGAGGTCGACCACGAGACGATCCTGGCCGAGGCGCAGTCGCGCGGCCTCGGCTATCTCGGCTGGTCCTGGAGCGGCAACACCGACCCGATCCTCGACATGGCGACCGGCTTCAACCCGAGCCAGCTCACCACGTGGGGCCAGCGGATCTTCAACGGCGCCAACGGCATCAAGGCGACCGCCAAGGAGGCCACGATCTACGGCGGCTCGTCCGGCACCCCGTCGCCCACTCCCACTCCCACTCCCACCCCAACCCCCACCCCCACGCCTCCCTCCGGCGCCTGCTCGGCCACCTACCAGGTGACCGGCCAGTGGGGCGGCGGCTTCCAGGCCGAGGTCCGGGTCACCGCGGGCAGCTCGGCGATCAGCGGCTGGACGGTGACGTGGGCCTTCGCCAACGGCCAGACCGTCACCAACGCCTGGAACGCGACGGTCAGCAACAGCGGGCCCAACGTGACCGCCCGCAACATGAGCTACAACGGCAGCCTCGGCGCCGGAGCCAGTACGACCTTCGGGTTCCTGGGCTCGTGGAACGGCAGCAACAGCGTCCCCACGCCGTCCTGCGCCGCCCGCTGACGGAACGACGGCCCGGGCCGGACGCACCGGCCCGGGCCCGGCTTTCTTTGGCACCCGAAGTAAGGGAGACCGAGTGGCCGGGAGGCCGAGAACCCGCGGGATCGTGCTCAACCGCATCCGGGCGGCGCGCACCATCAGCCGGATCGAGCTCGCCGCCGAGTCCGGGGTCACGCCGGCGACCATCACCCAGGTGGTCCGCGAGCTCATGGATCACGGGCTGGTCGTGGAGGTCGGGCGCGGGGCGTCCACCGGCGGCAAACCCCGGACGCTGCTGCAGCTCAACCCGCGGGCCCGGTACGCGGTGGGCGTCCTGTTCGAACGCAACACCTGCGTCGTCGTCCTCGCCGACCTGACGGGCCGGCCCGTCGCGCGGACCTCGTTCCCCGGCACGGCCCTGCTGCCTCCCGGGCAGGGCCTCTCGCTGGTGGCCTCGCGCGTGAACGCCCTGCTCGACACCGCCGGGGTCGATCGCGGGAAGGTGCTCGGGGTGGGGCTGGCGACGTACGGGCCGCAGGACCGGCGGGCGGGCGTGCTGCTGACCCACCAGCCGACCGCCGAATGGTTCGGATACCCGGTCGCGCCGCGCCTGTCGGAGATGCTGGGCCTGCCGGTGCTGCTCGACAACGACGCGGCGGCCGCGGCGATCGGGGAGTACTGGCTGGGGGCGGTGGACACACCCGCGTTCGGCTGCGTCTACATGGCCAGCGGCATCGGCGGGGGCGTCGTCGTGGACGGCGAGCTGTACCGGGGCAGCTCCTCCAACGGCGTCGAGATCGGCCACATCACGGTCGACCTTGACGGGGGGCCGTGCGGCTGCGGCAACTACGGCTGCCTCGGCAACTACGCCGACCCCACCGCGGTGATCAGGCAGGCGCTGGAGGCATCCAGCCTCGGCCGGCGGCTGGGGCTCGACCCCGCCGACACCGACGTCATGGCCGCGTTCGGCCGCATCGCGACCGCGGCGCTGGCCGGAGACCCGGAGGCGCGTACCCTCATCGAGCGCTCCGCCCGCCACCTGGGCACCGCCGCCGTCACCATGGCGAGCCTGTTCGACCTCGACACGATCGTGCTCGCCGGGCCCAGCCTCGCCGCGGCGGGCCCGATCTACCAGTCGGTCGTCCAGGAGGAGGTGCGGCGGCGCACCTTCGCCCGGCGCGCGCACCCGGTGCGGGTGGTCTCCTCGGTTAGCGGCTCGGACGCGGCCGCGATCGGCGGGGCCGTGCTCGTCCTGCAGGGCGAGCTGGCCGTCCTGGAGCTGGCTCATCTTCATTAATATGATTACTTTTTGTTGCAGGCGGCCCGGCCATGGCATGATTCCGGCATGGAGGAGATCGGAAGGGTCGGCGCCCACGACCGCGTGGTCGTCAGTCTCGGCACGGCCATCGTCAACGGCGTCATCGCCCCCGACGAGGACCTCGACGTGGTGGCGCTGCAGGAGCGGTTCGGGGTGAGCCGGACGGCGGTGCGGGAGGCGCTGCGCGTGCTCGCCGCCAAGGGTCTGGTGGGCGCGCGGCCCCGGCGCGGCACGTTCGTCGCGCCGCGCGAGCAGTGGTCGCTGCTCGACGCCGACGTGCTGCGCTGGCGCTTCGCCGCCCAGGTCGACGAGGTGTTCCTCGACGAGCTGGGCGAAGTGCGCCTGACGATCGAGCCCGCGGTGGCGCGCATGGCCGCGCTACGGCGTACCGACCGGGACCTGGCCGCGCTCGAGGACGCTCTGACCGCCATGCGCGAGGCCGCCGGCCGGCCTACCGGCGACCAGGTCGAGGCCGACCTGGCCTTCCACCACGCCATGTTGCGCGCGGCGCACAACGAGCTGATGGCCCGGATGGCGACCGCGATCGAGGCCGGGTTGCGGCTGCGCGACCAGTTCGTGCACGCGAACCTCACCAGCGAGTCCGCCGACAAGCACGCCGAGGTCCTGCTGGCCGTCCGCCGGCAGCGACCGAAGGCGGCCGAGACCGCGATGCGAGCGCTCATCGAGCGCTCGATCGCGGACGTCGACATCGCCAAGAAGATCCACGCCGAACAGGGCGGTCACCAGCACTAGCCGGCGGGGTTCCAGCCGTCGCCGCCGGCCAGGTACTTCTGGGGGGTGTAGTTCGCCGCCTGCGCGTCGCTGAGCTGCGGGCGGTTGGCGTTGGTGGTCGCGCCGGCGCCGTTGTTCCGATATTCGAGGAAGCGGGCGTTCTTCCAGGAGTTCGATGACATGTCCGTCCACGGCTGCGCGGTCGCGATCGCCGCGCTCAGCGTCGACTCCCGGTAGAGCACCTGCGCGTCGGGCCGCCACGGCCGTCCGAGGGTGGTCGTGTTGTTCGTGGCGCCGGTGATGCGCGACTTGTAGAACAGGAAGCCGTACGTCTTGGCCGCCGCCGTGCTGGCCGCGGTGACGGGGCCGCCCGTGCTTCGCTTCTCGTAGATGTCGCAGCTGTGGAAGACGATCGTGCCGCCGCCGAAGATGAAGTCGACGGTCCCTTCCACGTAGGAGTTCTTGACGTACGCGCGGGCCGAGTCGTTGACGAGGAAGGTGTCCTGGTCGCCCAGGATGCGGACGTTCGTCAGCGTGGTGCGGTCGCCGTCCAGCCGCAGCGCGACGGCCTGCGCGCCGCTGGGGACGGTGCTCTCGTCGAGGTCGTTGGAGATCGTCAGGTTGGTGGCGGCGGCGTCACGTGCCGAGATCAGCGCGGTGTAGCTGCCGGAGGTGCCGTGGGTGTAGGCCGAGTGGTTGTTCACGATGAGGGTGTCCGACGGGGACGAGCCCAGGCCCTGCAGCGTCACGTACGGCTTGTTGACGACGACGATCTCCCGGTAGGTGCCCGGCTTGATGGTGATCACCACCTGGCTGCTGTTGCCGGCCGGCACCGCGTCGATCGCCGCCTGCACGGTCCGGTAGCGGCCGGTGCCGTCGGACGCCACCGTCGGGGTGGCCGATCCGGAGGTGGAGTTGAAGGTCCACTGCATGCGGGCGACGTCGGAGCAGGTCTCCTGGACGATCGGGTTGTTGCCCGCGGTGGAGCCGTCCTTGTTGCTCACGCACAGGCCGGTCGCGACGCTCTTCACCAGGTACTTGCCGGAGGCGGCCGTCGAGGGCGTGAGGGTCCACTGCTGGTTGGTCTTGCTGCCGTCGCCGCAGCCCCACTGCTGCAACTGCGTGCCGGAGACCGTCGAAGCCCCGGGCACGTCGACGCACCGGCCGCTGCCGCCGTTGACCAGATTGAACGCGCTCCCCCGCCCCACCGCCCTGAACTGCTGATCGAGCGCGGAGGCGGCGCAGGCGGTCTGGACGAGCAGGGCGCCGTTGTCGGCCGAAGCGCCCGTCACATCGACGCACTTGCCGCTCGACCCCGACGCCAGCGTGTAGACGCCGCCGTCGGCCGGGGCCGCGGCGGCCGAACTCACTCCGGTGGAGAGGGTCAGAACGGTGACGGGCATCGCCAGGACGACCGCGATCTTCGCGGCGCGTGACGGTGCCTGGATGCCGTGGCGCATGGTCGGTCCTTTCCTGAGGTGGGGGGGTGCCCCGGGCCGGCTCTGGCGCCGGCCCGGGGTGTCGATCACAGGCCGATGTTGGCCTGCGGGCCCGCGTAGGTGCGAAGGAGCGCCGGGACCTGCGCCGCGGGGTCCAGCGTGTAGGAGTAGAAGGAGGACGGCGTGAAGGCGGAGCCGCCGGTCTCCCGCTGGCCCGTCGAGTTGACCACGATGCTGCCGCTCTGGCGGAGCTCGGCGGCGTCGTCCCTGTAGTAGGGGTCCTTGACGTTGTCGTAGTAGCTGTTCTCGAGGACCATCTTGGTGGCGCCGCGCGAGTAGTTGCCGTAGCCGGTGATGTTCTGCAGGTAGTTGTTGTACAGGTGGGCGTAGGCGACGTTGTCGGTGCTGGGGTTGCGCTGGTTGTTGTCGTGGATCCAGTTGTGGTGGATCGTCATCCGCGCCGTGACGTTGTCGGTCCAGCCGATGCCGAACGCCTTGTTGTTCTCCGACAGGACGTTCCAGGACACGGTGAGGTAGCTGGTGTCCTTGCGGCTGTCGATCAGCCCGTCGTTCATCCGGGTGATCGTGTTGTGGTCGATCCAGATGTGGTGGGCGGTGTCCATCTGGATGCCGTCGTAGTCGTACAGCTTGTCGTCGGGGTCGTCGTCGGCCATGCGGGTGTCGCGGATGGTCAGGTTCCGGATGATGACGTTGCTGACGCCGGTGCCGAGGAAGAAGCCGCCGTTGACGATGTGGCCCCTGGTGCCGACGCCGACGATGGTCTTGTTGGAGGCGACCTTGATCTCGGTGCCGTACGGCGTGACGGTGATGGCGCCGTTGACCTTGATGACGTACGGGTCGGCGGCGGTGGCGTACTTCACCAGGTCGGCATAGGTGGTGACGGTCACCGTGGCGCCGGCCGCGCCTCCGGTGGTGGTCGACAGGCCGCTGCCGCTGGTGGCGGCGAACCCGTCGGCGTTGTTGGACCAGACCCGGTCGCCGGACGAGGTGGAGTTGACGGACCACTGCATGCGGGCGACGTCGGAGCAGATCTCCTGCACGATCGGGTTGTTGCCCGCCGTGGAGCCGTCCTTGTTGCTCACGCACAGGCCGGTCGCGACGCTCTTCACCAGGTACTTGCCGGACGCGGCGGAGGAAGGCGTGAAGGTCCACTGCTGGTTGGTCTTGCTGCCGTCGCCGCAACCCCACTGCTGCAACTGCGTACCGGAGACCGTGGACCCGCCCGGCACGTCGACACACCGGGTGCTGCCACTGTTGACCAGATTGAACGCGCTCCCCCGCGCCACCGCCTTGAACTGCTGATCGGCGGCGGTGGGGACGCAGGCGGTCTGGACGAGCAGGGCGCCGTTGTCGGCCGAGGCGCCCGTCACATCGACGCACTTGCCGCTCGACGCCGACGCCAGGGTGTACACGGCGCCGTCGGCCGGGGCCGCCGCCTGCGCCGGTCCCGCGGACGTCACCAGCGCGGTGGCGGTGACCAGGACGGCGGCCATGGGGACGCCGATCGATCGGGTGCGGCCTTTGATGGTTGTGAGCAGATTCATTGATCGCATCCTCGAAGGTCGAGAGGAATCTCCGCATCGGACGAATCAGCGCGCTTCACTAAATCGCCGCCCTCCGCGTCAGTGCGCTGAGGTTACGACCGCGTTTCTGATTACGTCAATCCATGAAACAAACAGGAGGAAGCTGGTCGAGCCCCCGTTTTCAGAGCCCCTGACGGCCGGTCAGCCCGCCCTTGCGGCGTTTTTCGCTGGTCATTGCATGACCCGGGGCGAAAGGCGGCGGGCCGTCATCCGAAAAATTTCGATGATTCGGCGGCGCGCCCATCTGAAACTTTCCTCGGCCACCCGGCGGCCCGGTCCGTAACCCTGTGCGCGTACTCTGGCATGTCACCCGTCGTCCATCCAGGGAGCACGCTTGCGCAGCAATCCGGCCGATTTACGCCTGAGGGCGGCGACCGCGGTCTACCCCGCGGGCGTGCTGGCCCCATCGCCCCGTACCCTCATCGACGTCCTCGACGAGACCGCGCGCCGCCACCCGCACGCGCCGGCGATCGACGACGGCACCGTGGTCCTCGACTACCTGTCGCTGCGCGCCGAGGTGGACCGGCTGGTCGCCGGGCTCGGCGAGGCCGGCGTCGGCCGCGGCTCCCGCGTCGGCGTGCGCCTCGCGTCGGGGACCGCCGAGCTGTACGTGTCCATCCTCGCCGTGCTCGCCGCCGGCGCCGCCTACGTGCCCGTCGACGCCGACGACCCGGCCGAGCGCGCGGAGACCGTCTTCGCCGAGGCCGGCGTGGACGCGATCGTCTCCGGGGAGCTCACGGTGACCGGCACCCCGGGCCGGGCGCCCGCGCCGCCGGAGCCCGGCGACGACGCGTGGATCATCTTCACCTCCGGCTCGACCGGCAAGCCGAAGGGCGTCGCGGTGACGCACCGGTCCGCCGCCGCGTTCGTGGACGCGGAAGCGGGGCTGTTCCTGCAGGAGCGGCCGCTGGGCCCCGGTGATCGGGTGCTGGCCGGGCTCTCGGTGGCCTTCGACGCCTCCTGCGAGGAGATGTGGCTGGCCTGGCGGCACGGCGCCTGCCTCGTGCCCGCGCCCAGAGCCCTGGTGCGCACCGGGATGGACCTGGGCCCGTGGCTGGCCGCCCACCGGATCACGGCCGTCTCGACCGTGCCCACGCTGGCCGCGCTCTGGCCGGCCGAGCACCTCGACGGCATCCGGCTGCTCATCTTCGGCGGCGAGGCCTGCCCTCCCGAGCTGGCCGAGCGGCTGGCCGTGCCGGGGCGCGAGGTGTGGAACACGTACGGGCCCACCGAGGCCACCGTGGTGGCCACGGCGGCGCGGCTCACCGGCGAGGGCCCGGTCCGCATCGGCCTGCCCCTCGACGGGTGGGACCTCGCGGTCGTGGACGGCTCGGGCGAGCCGGTGGCCATGGGCGAGACCGGCGAGCTGGTGATCGGCGGCGTCGGCCTGGCCCGCTACCTGGACCCGGCCAAGGACGCCGAGAAGTACGCGCCGCTGCCCTCGCTGGGCTGGCAGCGCGCCTACCGCAGCGGCGACCTCGTACGCGCCGAACCCGACGGGCTCATCTTCGCCGGCCGGGCCGACGACCAGGTGAAGCTGGGCGGCCGCCGGATCGAGCTGGGCGAGGTGGACGCGGCGCTGCAGGCGCTGCCCGGGGTCGCGGGCGCGGCCGCCGCCGTCCGCACCGCCGGCGGCGGCCACCAGGTGCTCGTCGGCTACCTCGTCACCGAGCCCGGCTTCGACCTCGCCCAGGCGCGCGAACGGCTCGCGGACACGCTGCCCGCGGCCCTGGTGCCGCGCCTGGCGCCGGTCGACTCGCTGCCCACGAGGACCTCGGGGAAGATCGACCGGGCCGCGCTGCCGTGGCCGCTGACCGAGCCGGCCGCCGCGGAGGTCGCGCTGAGCCCGGCCGAGGCGCGGCTGTCCGGGCACTGGGCCGCCGTCCTCGGCGTGCCGCCGAGCGGCCCCGACGCCGACTTCTTCACCGACGGCGGCACCAGTCTGGCCGCGGCCCGGCTGGTGTCGGTCCTGCGCGCCGACCATCCCGACGTGGCCGTGGGCGACGTGTACGCCCAGCCGACGCTCGGCGGGCTGGCCCGGCTGCTGGCCGGCAGGGGCGAGGCCGAGCCGGATCGGCCGCCGGTGACCCCGATGCCCGGGCGGTCCGCGCTGGCCCAGTCCGCGCTCATGGTCGTGCTGCTGAGCGCCGGCGCGGCGCGCTGGATCGTGCTGCTCGCCGCGCTCGGCAACCTGCTCGCGCCGTCGTGGGCTCCCCTGTTGTCGTGGTGGTGGGTGGCGCTGGGCGCGCTGCTGTTCGTCACCCCCGCCGGGCGGATGGGCCTGTCCGCGGGCGTGGCCCGGCTGGTGCTGCGCGGCGTTCGGCCCGGCGCCTATCCGCGCGGCGGCGGCGTGCACCTACGGGTGTGGTTCGCCGAGCGGTTCGCGGAGCGGCTCGGCGTGCCCGACCTGGCCGGGGCTCCCTACATGGCGTGGTACGCCCGGCTGCTCGGCGCCCAGGTGGGCGCCGACGCCGACCTGCACTCGCCGCCGCCCGTCACGGGGCTGCTCAAGCTCGGCAGAGGCGCCTCGGTCGAGCAGGAGGTCGATCTCAGCGGCTACTGGTACGACGGCGACCTGCTGCGCGTCGGCGAGATCAGGATCGGCGCGGGCGCGACCGTCGGCTCCCGCTCGACGCTGCTGCCCGGCACCAGGATCGGGAAGAACGCCCAGATCGCTCCCGGATCGGCGGTCGCCGGCACCGTGCCGGCGGGCCGGCACTGGGCCGGCGCGCCCGCGTTCCGGCAGGGCAAGTCCCGCAGGTCGCGCCCGGCGGAGCGGCCCGCCCGCTCCCCGTTCTGGGCCGCCGTGTACGGGGTGAGCGCCATGGTGCTCAGCCTGCTCCCCGCCGTCGCGGCCGCGGCCGGGCTCGCGGTCCTGGCCGCCTTCGCCGGGGACGCGCGCACGATCGGCGCGGCCCTGGCCGCCGCCCTGCCGGGCGTGCCGGTCGCGACCCTCGCGGGCATGGCGGCCTTCGCCCTGGTCACGCTGGTCAGCGTGCGGCTGCTCGGGCTGGGCCTGCACGCGGGCCGTCATCCGGTGCACAGCCGCCAGGCGTGGCAGGCGTGGGCGACGGGGCGGCTGATGGCCTCGGCTCGGGTCTGGCTGTTCCCCCTGTACGCCAGCGTCCTGACGCCCGTGTGGCTGCGGGCGCTCGGCATGAAGGTGGGCCGCGGTGTCGAGCTGTCCACGGTGCTGGCGCTGCCCACGATGACCTCCGTCGGCGACGGCGCGTTCCTGGCCGACGACACGATGGTTGCCCCGTACGAGCTGGACGGGGGGTGGATGCGCATCGCCTCCGCGCGGATCGGCAAGCGGGCCTTCCTCGGCAACTCGGGGATGACCGCGCCGGGCCGCAAGGTGCCCAAGGACGGCCTGGTCGGCGTGCTGTCGGCGACGCCGAAGAAGGCCAGGTCCGGCTCCTCGTACGTGGGCATGCCGCCCATGGAGCTGCGCCGCACCGCCGAGGACGCCGACCGCAGCCGCACCTACGACCCGCCCGCCCGGTATAAGGCGGCCAGGGCGCTGGTCGAGGCGTTCCGCGTGGTGCCGGCGATGTGCGCGGTCGCGCTCGCCGTCCTGGTGGCCGCCGCCTTCGAGTGGCTCGCGGCGAGCTACGGCTTCGCGGTGACGCTCGCGCTGGGCGGCGTGGTGCTGCTGGCCGCGGGTGTGGCCGCCGCCCTGGTCGCGACGGCCGCCAAATGGGCGCTGGTCGGCCGGATCCGGGCGGGCAGCCGGCCGCTGTGGAGTTCGTTCGTGTGGCGCAACGAGCTGGCGGACAACTTCGTGGAGGTGCTGGCGGCGCCCTGGTTCGCGCAGCCGTGGCTGGGGACCGCGCCGCTGAACGTGTGGCTGCGTTCACTCGGGGCGCATATCGGGCATGGTGTCACATGTGACACATACTGGCTGCCAGAGGCGGATCTGGTGACATTGGCTGATGGTGCCTGCGTCAACCGGGGCTGCGTCCTGCAGACCCACCTGTTCCACGACCGGGTCATGAACATGGACACGGTGACCCTCGACGCGGGCGCGACGCTGGGCCCGCACGGTGTGGTGCTGCCCGCCGCGCGGGTGGGCGCCGACGCCACGATCGGACCGGCCTCGCTCGTCATGCGGGGGGAGTCGGTGCCCGGCCGTACGCGCTGGTTCGGCAACCCCATCTCGGCGTGGCGATGACACCGTACTTCCCCGGGCACGGCGACCACCGCTACATGGTGTCGCACTATGACCTGGCGCTGAAGTACCGGTTGGCGAACAACCGGCTCGACGGCACGGCCCAGCTGACGGTGACGGCCGCCGAACCCCTCGGCGTGCTCGACCTGGACCTCGGCCGCTTCCGGGTCGAAGGCGTCACCGTGGACGGCGTTCCCACCCGCCACACGCACGGCCAGGGCAAGCTGCGGGTGACGCTGCCCTGGTCGCTGGCCGCGGGCGCCGTCGCCGGTGTCGAGGTCCGCTACGGGGGCAGGCCGGTGCCGGTGCCGAGCCCATGGGGCGGGCTGGGCTGGGAGGAGCTGTCCGACGGCGCGCTGGTCGCCGGGCAGCCCATCGGCGCGCCGTCCTGGTTCCCGTGCAACGACCGGCCCGGGGACAAGGCGACGTACCGGATCTCCGTGACGACCGCGTCGCCGTACGTGGTCGTCGCGAACGGGGCGCTCACCGACCAGCGCCGCGCGGGCGGGAACACGACCTGGGTCTACGTTCAGCCCGAGCCGATGGCGAGCTACCTGGCCAGCGTGCAGATCGGGCGCTACCGGCTCGCGGAGGTCGCGGGCACCCGGGTGGCCCATCCGACGCGCCTGGCCACCCGCGTCCGGCACGACTTCGGGCGGCAGGGCGAGATGATGGCGGTGTTCACCGACCGGTTCGGGCCCTATCCGTTCGGCGGCTACGTCGTCGTCGTGGTCGACGACGAGCTGGACATCCCGGTCGAGGCGCAGGGCATGTCGATCTTCGGCAGGAACCACGTGGACGGGCGGCGCGGGTTCGAGCGGCTGGTGGCGCACGAGCTGGCGCACCAGTGGTTCGGCAACAGCCTCACGTTGTCCCGCTGGAGCGACATCTGGCTGCAGGAGGGGTTCGCCACCTACGCCGAATGGCTCTGGTCGGAGGCCTCGGGCGGGCAGCCCGCCGCCGCCCACGCCCGGCGCTGGCACCAGCGCCTCACCGCCCTCCCGCAGGACTTCATCCTGACCGACCCCGGGGTGGGCACGCTGTTCGACGACCGCGTGTACAAGCGGGGTGCGCTGACCGTGCACGCGCTGCGCCGGACGTTGGGCGACGAGGTCTTCTTCCCCATGCTGCGCGACTGGACGGCGGGGCGCCGGCACGCGAACGTCACCACCCAG
Organism: Nonomuraea sp. NPDC003707; assembly: GCF_053587055.1. Lineage (NCBI taxonomy): Bacteria > Bacillati > Actinomycetota > Actinomycetes > Streptosporangiales > Streptosporangiaceae > Nonomuraea > Nonomuraea sp. NPDC003707. The sequence continues at coordinate 62,797 of NZ_JBSFNK010000010.1, forward strand.
GACTTCGCCGCGCACGTCCAGCGGCACGCCGCCCAGCCGGTGGGGCCGCTGCTGTCGGCCTGGCTCCACGACAAGCCCCTGCCGCCACTCCCCTGACGGGCTCCGGGGCCTTCGCCGGGGCGCCCTAATACTGGTTCATCCTGGCGTCCATGGCGAGACCCGCGTCGATCACCTTCGCCGGAACTCCCTTGATGCCCATCTGGTCCTTGGCGATCCGTCCGAGTGTCGGCAGGCTCTTGCGGTCCGGCCAGGTCTCGGGCTTCCACAGCGACGAGCGCAGGAACGCCTTCGCGCAGTGCATGTACAGCTCTTCGACGTCGACGAGGACCGCCAGGTGCGGCCGCTTGCCCTGGACCACCAGGTCGTCGAAGAACGGCGCGTCCGACACGAGCGTGGCGCGGCCGTTCACCCGCAGCGTCTCGTTCATCCCCGGCACGATGAACAGCAGCCCGACGTGGGGGTTGTCCAGCACGTTGCGGAAACTGTCGAGCCGGTGGTTGCCGGGGCGGTCGGCGAGCACCAGCCGGTGGTCGTCGAGGACCAGCACCGACCCGGCGGGGTCCCCTCGGGGGGAGACGTCGCAGGTCCCGTCCGAGTTCGAGGTCGCCAGCAGGACGAACGGCGAGTGGGCGATGATCGTGCGCGCGTGCTCGTCGATCCGGGCGATGTCCTTGTCCCAGATGGCCTGCGGCGGCTCTTTCACGATCTCCCGGAGCTCGGCCTCGGTCGTCACCGTACGGATCTCAGAAGGATGTCCCATCATCCAAAGATAAGGTAAGGCTAACCTTCACAACAGGAGATCACGTCATCGAGGTGCGGCAGGACCGATGATCAGGCTGCGCTCTACAGCCTGTAGAGTGAGCGCGATAATCGGACGAAAGGGTGGATTGTGCTGCGCTGGTTTCGACTCGTGGCGGTGGCCGAGGCGTGCTCGTGGGCGGGGCTGCTGGTCGGGATGTTCTTCAAGCACGTGACCGAGACCGGCGAGCTCGGCGTGAAGGTGTTCGGGCCGATCCACGGCGCGCTGTTCGTGCTGTACGCGGCCGGGGTGATGCTCTCGGCGCGGGAGGCGGGCTGGAGCCGGGGCACCGTGGTGCTGGGGCTGGCGTGCGCGGTGCCGCCGTTCACCTCGGTGTGGTTCGAGCGGCGGATGGCGGCGCGTACGGCGGCCGGACAGCTCGCCTGACCCCGACGGCGGGCTGCCAGGGCGCCGAGCGCGTACGTCACGGGCCTGGAACCTGCCGCGCCTGCCGTACGGCCAGGAAGGCGAGCGGGAGCAGCGGGACGAGCAGGTGGACGGCCCCGGCCAGTTGCTGGTCGGTGCGGAGGTCCGGCCCGTCGTCGGGGCCCACCAGGTAGAACCAGTCGGCCGCGACCGGCGGGCCGAGCAGCAGGAACGCCCCCACGGCGAGCTGCACCAGCAGCACGCCGCCCAGCAGCCCGGCACGCAGCGGCCGGGAGACGGGGCGCGGCATCGGGTCCACGCCGGCCAGCACCCAGAAGACCAGCAGCCCGCCGCCCAGGAACAGGGCCATGGTGAGCAGGTGGGCGGCGTGACCGGCCAGCGACCAGACCAGCCAGCCGGTGCGGTACAGCAGCGGGAACGCCACCATGTACGCCGCCGGCAGCAGGACGAGGAAGGTCAACCTGCGCTTCCGGAGCCAGGCGCCGAGGTCGCCGTACTGGGAGGATTCCGTGGTGGCCCGGGAGGCGAGGGTGAGCGGGGCGCCGAGGCAGAGCAGGAGCGGAGCCACGACGGCCAGCACGACGTGCTGCAGGGCCTGGACCGACAGCATCGCCCGCGCGTAACCGCCGATCCCGGAGAGCAGGACCAGCGCCAGGAGCGCCAGGCCGGCGTACCAGGCGAGTGTGCGGCCGAGCGGCCAGTCCCCCACCCGGCGCACGCCGACCAGGTATCCGACGGCGGGCAGGGCCAGGCAGAGCAGGATCAGCGTGTCCGGGCGGAGCTCGGTGAGCAGCGCGCCGGGCGTGAAGGGCGGCAGGTCGTACTCCAGCAGCCGCTCGTGCGCGTCGTCGGCGCCCGGCGGCGGGGGCGGCGGCGGGGTGCGGGACAGGCCGACGGCCAGGCCCATGGCCGCCATCATCACGATCATCTCGCCCGCCGCCAGCCGGACGAAGACGTGGCGCGCGCTCCGGTCGGCGACGTGCGCGACCGTACGGCTCCGGTGGGTCCAGCCGAACAGGCCGAGCAGCGCGAGCGCGGCGGTCTTGGCCAGTAGGAACTGCCCGTACTCGGTCTGCCAGAGGTCGGACACGACGCTCAGCCGCACCCACGCCCCCACCATCCCGGAGACGGCCACCACCGCGAAACAGCACAAGGCGATCGTGCTGAACCGGGACAACACGGCCCGCAGGTCGCCGGAGCGGCGGAAGTGGATGAGGACGGCGCCCAGCCCGCCGACCCACAACGACACGGCGATCAGGTGAGCCGTCAGCGCGGAGACCGCGACGTCGTGGTCGGCGGCCGAGGCGGCGTGCCCGACGTAGGCGGGGGGCAGCAGCCCGAACGCGGCGACCGCCAGCGCGACCCACCCGGGCAGGCGCGGCAGCCGGGTGGCCAGGACGACCATGGTGATCGCGCCCAGCACCGGCAGCAGAGCCCGCGCCTGCGGGATGGTCAGGCCGTAGCGCAGCAGGCCGGGATCGGCGATCAGGTCCGTGACGGGCAGCGGCAGCACGTACGACATGGTCAGCGGGTAGCTCAGGGCGGCGGTGACCGCCCACCCCAGCGCCCACCACCGGGCCGCCCGCAGGCAGGCCGCCTTCTCGGGCGAGCCGGCCGGCGCGAGGACGACGGCGGCCAGCAACGTTCCCAGGGTGGCCACCGCGCACAGGTCGTAGCCGAGCTTGACCAGCGGCAGGGCCCACTCGGTGACCGGGCCGGCGGTGGGCAGGCCGGCGATCATCGGCTCCGCCTCAGCACCCCCGAACCGCAGGGCCGCGACCAGCACCACGACCCCCGCCGCCACCACCGAACCGGCGTAGATCCGCGTCGCTGCCCTCATATTCATCGGATACGCGGAGGGGCGCGGGCCGGTTCATTGGCAGGGTTTGCCGGACATGTGCCGCATTGCAACTCTTGACAGTAAAGATGCCGATATTAGGGTGATGATCAGGTTGCCGGTCTAGACCGCGCAGAGAAAGGCGCGCCCCCCGACCCCTCATGGGTATAGACCAGTGGAGACTTCCTTGAGCAGACGCAAGATCACCCCTGCGGCGTGCCTCGCGCTGGCCGCGACCCTGTGTGCGGGGGCGCTCCTGCCCGTCCCCGCGGCCCATGCCGCTCCCGTCCCGCCCTTACCCTCGGTGTCGCCCACCCCGCAGTCGCTGACCGGCGCCGGCGCCGCCGCCGTCGTCACCGGCCGGGTGCTCGTGGTCGCCGACGGCCAGACCGACCCCGCCGCCCGCGACCGCCTCGTACGGGAGCTCAAGGCGCACGGCGCCGGCCGGGTGGACACGGTCGCCCCCGACAAGATCCCCGCGGGCACGTCCGGCCTGCTCAAGGTCCGCCTCGGCCCCGCGGCCCGCCCGGACATCGCGCAGGCGCTCGGCGGCACGGTCGTCCCCGGCCAGGCCGAGGGGTACGCGTTGCGAGTCTCGGGCGGCACGCCGCGCCAGATCGCGCTCGGCGGCAAGGACGCCGCGGGCCAGTTCTACGCCGTGCAGACGCTGCGGCAGCTGTTCGTCCCGTCCGGCGGCGGCTGGCAGGTGGCGGGGGTCCAGGTCAGCGACTTCCCGTCCATGCCGCTGCGCGGCACCATCGAAGGCTTCTACGGCGCGCCGTGGACCCACGCCGAACGCCTCGACCAGATGGACTTCTACGGCGACGTCAAGGCCAACACCTACATCTACGCCCCCAAGGACGATCCCTACCACCGCGACAAGTGGCGCGACCCCTACCCGGCGGACAAGCTCGCCGAGCTGGGCGAGCTGGTGGCCCGGGCCGGCGCCAACCACGTCCGCTTCACCTTCGCGCTCTCCCCCGGCGTGTCGATCTGCTACTCCGACCGCGCGGACCGCGACACCCTCAAGCGGAAGCTGCAGGCGCTCTACGACCTGGGCGCCAGGGCGTTCTCCATCCCGCTGGACGACATCAGCTACACCCGCTGGAACTGCGCGGCGGACGAGACGGCGTACGGCGCCGCCGGACGCACCGCCGCGGCGAAGGCCCAGGTCGACCTGCTCAACGATCTGCAGCGCGACTTCATCGCCACCCACGACGGCGCACAGCCGCTACAGATGGTGCCCACCGAGTACGGCGACCTGACCGACACCACGTACAAGCAGACCGTGCGGGCCTCCCTCGATCCCGCGGTCGAGGTGATGTGGACCGGCACCGACACCGTGCCGCCGGAGATCACCAACGCGCAGGCCGAGAAGGCGGCGCAGCTGTTCGGGCGCAAGGTCTTCGTCTGGGACAACTACCCGGTCAACGACTACGGCAACACCAGCGGCCGGCTGCTGCTGGCGCCCTACGACAAGCGTGAGGGCGGCCTGGCGGCGCACCTGTCCGGCATCGTGGCCAACCCGATGAACCAGCCGTACGCGAGCAAGGTCGCGGTCTTCGGCGCCGCGGACTTCACCTGGAACGACAAGGCGTACGACGCGAGGAGGAGCTGGCCGCGCGCCATGGTCTACCTCGCCGGCGGCGACCAGGCGGCCACCGCGGCCCTGCTGGTCTTCGGCGACCTGGAGCACATGGCCCCGACCTTCGGCGGCACCCCCTGGCAGACCCAGGCGCCCGAGCTCGCCGCGCGGGTGGCCGCGTTCTGGCAGGCGTGGGACGCCGGGCGGCGCACCCAGGCGATCACCGCGCTGCGGCCGTACGCGAAGGCCATCGCCACGGCGCCGGCCACCATCCGCGGCGGAGCGGTGCAGAAGGGCTTCACCGACGACGCCGCGTCCTGGCTGGACGCCACCGAGCTGTGGGGCCGGGCGATGGTGGACCTGCTCGACGCGCTGCAGGCCCGGGAGGCCGGGGACGAGGCCAAGGCGGCCGCGTTGCTCGCCGGGTCGCGCGACCTGCAGCGGCAGGCCCGCGCCGTCCGGGTCAGCCCGCCACGCAACCGCTGGGGCGCGGCCCAGCCGCAGGTCGGCGACGGGGTGCTCGACGTCTTCCTGGCCGCGGCCGACGCCCGGCTCCAGCGGTGAGCGGCCGGCGGGTCAGCCGAACTCCTCGACGTACTCCTCCGGCGGGCCCAGCTCGGGGCGGTCGCGCAGCTCCAGGGTCGCGCCGAGCCGTTCGAGCTCGAGGACCGTCACGGTGTTGCGGCCCTCGCGGAGCAGCGGCGCCGGGCAGTACAGCGTGACCTGCGGCCCGATGTCCCAGTAGCGGCCGAGCAGGAACCCGTTGACCCAGACGAGGCCCCGCCGGGATCCCGGCAGGGCCAGGAAGGTGTCCGCGGGCGTCTCGACGTCCACCGTCGCGACGGCGAACCCGGCCTGCCCGGGCCCACGACCGGCGTGCTCGGCCTGCTCGGGCCCGGGACCCGCGTGCCCGGACGTCGGGCCCGCGTGCTCGGCCTGCTCGCCCATACCGGCTTCCAGCGCGCGGTTCAGCTCGGCGGTGGACCACTCCTGCAGGGCGATCGGCGTGCTGTCCCAGCCCTGCACGATCCGCCGGTCCACGAGGACCGGGCCGATCAGGCCCTTGCGCCGGCCGATGCCGGGCCCGTAGTTCACCCGGCCGAGGCTCTCGACCAGGACCTCCAGGTGGACGGCGGCGCCGGTGCCGCGTACCGGCAGCTCCCGGTGGTCGGGGCCGGCGACCCCGAGGAAGGCGCCGTCGGCGAAGACCAGGGCCCGGTCGCGTACGTCGGTGAGGACGAGCCGGTGCTCGCCCGCCGGGATCCGCGGCCGAGCGCTGTGCAGGACCATGCCCGCGTCGAGCCCGAGCCGCTCGAACGAGGCCGGGCGCGGCCCGGTCGAGGTGGACGCCGGCACGGCACGCAGGCCGGCCAGCAGGCCCGCGCGGTGGACGAGCGGGACGGACGCCGGCGGCAGCGTCGGCGTCCGCGCGGGCATCCGCACGGGCCCGCGTGCGCCGAGCGCCTCCCGCACGGCGAAGAACTTGGCGGTCAGCGTGCCGTCCTCGGCGACCGGCGCGTCGGAGTCGTAGCTGGTCACGGTGGGCTGCAAGCGGCCCTCGTGCTCGTTGGCGCCCGCCCAGAGCCCGAAGTTGGTCCCGCCGTGCGCCATGTAGATGCTCACGCTGCCGCCGTCGGCAACGATCTGCTTGAGCGCGTCCACGACGCCGCCGGGGTCGCGGACGTGGTGGCGCTCGCCCCAGTGGTCGAACCAGCCGTTCCAGAACTCGGCGACGACGAACGGCTCCTCCGGCCGCCGCGCCGCGAGCAGTCGCCGGGCGGCGTCGGGCTTGGAGCCCAGGGTGGCGGCCGCCAGGGTCCCCGGCAGGGTGCCGCCGTCCAGCATCAGCTCGGTGGGCCCGTCGGCGGTGAACAGCAGCTCCCCGATGCCGCGCTCGACCAGGGCCGCGCGGTTCCAGCGCAGGTACGCCTGGTCGTCGCCGAAGCTGCCGAACTCGTTCTCCACCTGCACCGCCACGACCGGCCCGCCCTCGGCGGCCTGGAGCGCGGCGATGCGCGGGACCAGCTCGTCGAACCAGCGGCCGACCGCCGAGGTGAACGCGGGGTCGGAGCTGCGGATCGCGACGTCACGGCCGGTGAGCCAGCTCGGCAGGCCGCCGTTCGACCACTCCGCGCAGATGTACGGGCCGGGCCGGACGACGACGTCGAGCCCCTCCTCCCCCACCGTGCGGATGAACCGCTCGACATCCCGCCAGCCGTCGAAGCGCGGCTCCTCGTCCTCGCGCGGCTGGTGGAAGTTCCACGCCACGTAGGTGTCCACCGTGTTGAGCCCGAGGTCGGCGAGCCGGCGGATGCGGTCGCGCCAGAGGTCGGGGTGGACGCGGAAGTAGTGCAGCCCCCCGGACAGGATGCGATGGGGGACGCCGCGCCGGTACAGGCGGCGCCCGCGCCAGGTGAGCGCGGTCCCAGCAGTCGGGCTCGTGGTCGGGGTCGAGGGCGTGGTCGTCGTCGGGGCCGGCGAGAGGTCCGGCGCGGGCAGCTCGATCACGGTGGGAGAGCCTATGTTATCGATGCCATACGTAACAAGGGCGGTAGGATCAGCTGACGACGTCGCGGGCAGGCCGCAAGAGGGGGAGCGCCATGACGAAGGCCACCGAGCAGCCCACTGGGCGGCCCACGAGGCAGCCGAGCATGGCCGATGTGGCCAGAGCCGCCGGGGTGTCGGCGCAGACCGTCTCGCGCGCGCTGCGCGACTCGCCGAACGTCAACCCGGAGACCAGGAAGCGCGTGATCGCCGCCGTGGAGCGGCTCGGCTACCGCTTCAACAACGCCGCCCGGGTGCTCTCCTCCGGGCGCACCTACACCGTCGGGCTCGTGCTGCTGCAGTCCGGCGGCTACTACTCGCGCTCGGCGGTGACCGCCGGCGTCGAGGCGGCCGCGGGCGCGGCGGGCTACGCGGTGAGCATCGCGACCATCGCCAGGCTCGACACCGGCCTGATGGAGCGGTCCCTGTCCAAGCTCGCCGACCAGGGCGTGGACGGCATCGTGATCGCCGTGCCGCTCATCTCGGTGACGCAGAAGATGGAGGACATCACCCGCGACATCCCCACCGTCACGCTCGACGGCTCCCGCACCGCGAGCGCCCGGGTGCTCGGGATCGACCAGAAGGAGGCGGGCCGCGTCGCCACGCAGCACCTGCTCGACCTCGGGCACCGCCAGGTGTGGCACGTGTCGGGCCCCGACGAGTGGATCGAGGCGCGCCAGCGGCGGCAGGGCTGGCAGGAGTGCCTGGCCGCGGCCGGGATCCAGGCGCCGCCCCCGCTGGAGGGCGACTGGTCGCCCGACTCGGGATACCGGCAGGGGCAGGTCCTCGCGATGATCCCGGACGTGACCGCGGTCTTCGCCGCCAGCGACGAGATGGCCTTCGGGGTGATCCGCGCGCTGCGCGAGCACGGCCGGTCGGTGCCCGCCGACGTGTCCATCGTGAGCGTCGACGACATCGCCCTGGCGGCCTACTGCCACCCGCCGCTGACGACCGTGCGCCAGGACTTCTACCGCTCCGGCGCGGCGGCCGTGGCCCTGCTGCTGGCCGGCGAGGCCGCCGACGCCCTCGCCACCGCGTCGCTGTCGGTGCGCGACTCGACGGCGCCGCCGCGTCACCACTGAGTCATGTCGCGCTTGTCCGCAAAGTGCCTCTTGCGCCTTCATGTTATCGATGCCACTGTAACAACGTCCGGACCCAGCCGAGAGATCCAGATCCCCGGCCGGCGGCGCGGCGCCCCGTCGTCGTGACCTCCGGCGCGGCCGGACCCCGGACTCGTTCCTCCGCCTCACCCAGGTGGGCAGTCGTCCACGGGAAGGACCCCAGAACCATGAGGAGATCACTCGTCCTCGCGAGCGCCGCGATCTCGGCGCTCGGACTGCTCACCGGCTGCTCGGCCGACGGGGACGGCTCGGGCTCCGGCAAGACGACCCTGAGCGTCGCCGCCCTCGAAGGCGGTTACGGCCGGGACATGTACGCCCAGGTCATCCAGGCGTACAAGGCCTCCCACCCCGGCGTCGACGTGCAGTTACAGATCTCGAAGAGCATCGAGGACGAGATCACGCCGAACATGAAGGCCGGGCGCTTCCCGGACGTCGTGGTGCTCGGCCAGGGCCGCAAGGCCGCGCTCACCGAGACGCTCATCAAGGACAAGGCCCTCGAGGACCTGACGCCCGTGCTGAAGGCGAAGGTCCCCGGCGAGGACAAGACCGTGGGCGACAAGCTCATCGGGGGCATCGTCGGCAACCTCAACACCAACCCGTACGGCACCGACCAGACGTACACGATGCCGATGTACTACGCGCCGAGCGGGCTCTTCTACAACAAGGGACTGTTCGCCCAGAAGGGCTGGAAGGTCCCGGCCACCTGGGACGAGCTGTTCGCGCTCGGCGAGAAGGCCAAGCAGGAGAAGATCTCGCTGTTCACGTACCCGACCGCCGGGTACCTCGACGCGTACTTCTTCGCGCTGCTCGCCGACGTCGGCGGGAAACAGTTCTACACCGACGTCATGACGTACAAGCAGGGCGTCTGGCAGACGCCGCAGGCCCGGCAGGCGCTCGACCTCACCACCCGGCTGCTGAAGTACGCCGCGCCGACCACGGTCGGGTACGCCAACGAGCAGGACTTCACCAAGAACCAGCAGTCGATCCTCGACAACAAGACCCTGTTCATGCCGAACGGAACCTGGGTCGTCGGCGAGATGAAGGACGCCCCGCGCGCCGCCGGCTTCCAGTGGGGCCTGACGCCGCTGCCGCCGGCCACCGTGGGCGGCAAGCGCTTCGTCACGACGTCGGTGGAGTCGGTCTGGGTCCCCGCCGCCGCCAAGAACAAGGACGCGGCGAAGGAGTTCGTCGCCTACCTGTACTCCGACGAGGCGGCGAAGATCTTCGCCAGGTCGAACGCGATCCAGCCGATCAAGGGCATCGCGAGCAGCCTGTCCGGGGAGAACGCCGAGTTCTACAAGGTCTACGAGGAGACGACGGTCGAGGCGCTCGTCGGCGGATTCGCGAGCACCGCGCCCGTCGAGGGCGTCGACATCAAGGCCGCCCTCTTCGACACCGCCAACAGCATCATCAGCGGCGACAAGACCGAGGACCAGTGGCAGGCCGCGCTCAACGACGCCAGCGAGAAACTGCGCCAGGCAGGTGGGTGAGGTGACCACGCGGCGGCGCGGCGACGGCCTCTTCGTGCTCGCCTGCCTCCTGCCCGCGCTCGTGCTCTTCGCGGCGTTCATGATCGTCCCGACCCTGAACGTGTTCCGGATGTCCCTCTTCACCTGGAGCGGGTTCTCCCCGGACATGCGCTTCGTCGGATTGGGCAACTTCGCCCGGCTGCTCGAGGACGCACAGTTCGTCCGCGCGTTCCAGAACACCGTCGCGCTCCTGGTCGTGGTGACCGTCGTGACGATGGGCACGGGCCTGTTCCTCGCGGCGATCATGACCCGGCAACGGCTGCGGGGCCGGACGGTGTACCGGTTCGTCCTGTACGTGCCGAGCGTGCTGTCCGTGGTCGTGATCGCGGCGATCTTCTCCGCGATCTTCGACCAGAAGAACGGCCTGCTCAACGGCACCCTGCGGCTGCTGTCGCTCGACGGCCTGCAGCAGATCTGGCTCGGCGACCAGCAGCTCGTCATCTGGTCGGTCGCGATCGCGATGGTCTGGCAGTCGCTCGGCTACTACATGGTCCTCTACATGTCCGGCATGGCGAGCATCCCGGAGGAGATCTACGAGGCCTCCGCGCTCGACGGCGCGTCCGCGGGGCGGCAGTTCTTCGCCATCACGCTGCCGCTCATCTGGCAGAACCTCCGCACGACGCTGACGTTCTTCGTCATGAGCGCGGTCAACCTCAGTTTCGTCCTGGTCCGCGCGATGACCGGCGGCGGGCCCGACGGCTCCTCCGAGGTCCTGCTGAGCTACATGTACAAGCAGGCGTACACGAACTCGTCGTACGGCTACGGCATGGCCATCGGCGTCGTCGTCTTCGCCTTCTCGTTCCTCGTGTCGCTGCTGGTCAGCCGGGCGACGCGGCGCGAGCCCCTCCAGTTCTGAGGACCGCCACCATGACCACGATCAAGCGCGCCGGAAGGCCGCTGACCTACGTGCTCGTCACCGCGATCGCCCTGGCCATCGCGGTGCCGGTCGGCTGGGTGCTGCTCGCCTCGCTCAAGGAGAAGGGCGAGTTCTACGGCAGCCCCTGGACGCTGCCGGAGGGCCTGCACGTCCAGAACTACGCCGACGCGTTCGTCACCGCGCGCATGGGCCAGTACTTCATCACCTCGGTGCTGGTCACGGTGCTCGGGCTGGTGTTCGTCGTGGCCGTCTCCGTCCCGGCGGCCTACGTCATCGCCCGGTACGAGTTCCGCGGCCGCGGCCTCGTCGAGGTCGCGATGCTGGCCGGGCTGTTCGTCAACGTCAACTACATCGTCGTGCCGATCTTCCTCATGCTCGTCGGCTGGGACCGCGCGCTCGCCGACGTGTTCCCCGACGGCTTCTTCATCGACAACCCCGGGGTCCTCTCGCTCGTCTACGCGGCCACGTCGATCCCGTTCACCATCTACCTGCTCACCGCGTACTTCCGGTCGATCCCGGCCGACTACGAGGAGGCCGCGGCCCTGGACGGGGCCTCCCGCTTCCAGGTCATGGTCAGGGTGATGCTGCCGATGGCGCGGCCGGCGCTCACCACCGTAATCCTGTTCAACTTCCTGGCCTACTGGAACGACTTCATCATCGCGCTCACCCTGCTGCCCGGCGAGGGCAAGACGCTGCAGGTGGGCCTGCTCAACCTGATGACCGCGCAGAAGGCGGCGGCCGACTACGGGCGGCTGTACGCCGGCATGGTCATCGTGATCGTCCCCGTCCTCATCTTCTACGCGCTGATCCAGCGCCGGCTGATCGAAGGCATGGCATCCGGCGGCGTGAAGGGCTGACCGGCCCGTTTCCCAGAGAGGAAACCGTCATGAAGGATTCGACGCGCAGCGTGCTGCTCGTCACCGCTCGCACGCTCGTCGCGGCCGTCTGCGTCGCCGTCGTCGTCGCCGCCCGTACGACGGCCGGGTGGGGCCGCCTCGCGATCATGCTCGCGGCGCTGGTCGGGCTGCTGGCCGTGCTGGCCTCGTACAACCGGCGGTTCCGGTGACCCTTCGGACGCTGGCGGCGGTACGGCCGAGCGAGCGCCAGCTCGCGTGGCAGGCGATGGAGTTCTACGGGTTCATCCACTTCGGCATGAACACGATGACGGACCGGGAGTGGGGCGAGGGGCACGACGACCCGGCCGCCTTCGACCCGGAAGGGCTCGACGCCGACCAGTGGGTCAGGGCGCTCAAGGCCGCCGGGATGACCGGCGTGATCCTCACCTGCAAGCACCACGACGGCTTCTGCCTGTGGCCGAGCGACGTCACCGCGTACTCGGTCGCCGCGTCGCCCTGGCGCGGCGGCCGCGGCGACGTGGTCGCGGAGGTCGCGGAGGCGGCGCGGCGGCACGGACTGCGGTTCGGGATCTACCTGTCGCCCTGGGACCGCACCGAGGCCTCCTACGGCAGCGGGAGCGCGTACGACGACTTCTACGTCGCCCAGCTCACCGAGCTGCTCACCCGCTACGGGCCGGTGTTCACGGTGTGGCTGGACGGTGCGAACGGCGAGGGCCCGAACGGCAGGCGCCAGGTGTACGACTGGGAGCGGTATTACGCGGTGGTCCGCGAGCTGCAGCCGGACGCGGTCATCAGCGTGTGCGGCCCCGACGTCCGCTGGTGCGGCAACGAGGCCGGCAGCACCCGCCCCGACGAGTGGAGCGTCGTCCCGCGGGCCCTGCTGGACGCCGAGCGGATCGCGGACCGCTCGCAGCAGGCGGACGACGGCACGTTCGCCCGGCTGGTCCGCAGCGACGATCTCGACCTCGGCAGCCGCGCCGCCCTGGCGGGGCGCGAGGACGACCTGGTCTGGTACCCGGCGGAGGTGAACACCTCGATCCGGCCCGGATGGTTCCACCACCCGGCCGAGGACACCCTGGTCCGACCCGCGGACGAGCTGTTCGGCATCTACCTGCGTGCCGTCGGCGGCAACTCCTGCTTCCTGCTCAACGTCCCGCCCGCCCGTGACGGGCTGCTGCGGGAGGCCGACGTGGCGGTGCTGGAGCAGCTCGGGCGGCGCGTCGAGGACTTCTGGGCGCGGCGCCTGGAGGCGACCGTGACGGTGTCGTCCGGGACGGCGGGCGACGTCGCGACCGCGTGGCCCGGAGGGGGCCGTACGCCGTGGCGGCCGGACGACGCCGACCCCCAGCCCGGCGTGCGGCTCGTGTTCGCGCGACCCCGACGGGTCGAGGCGGTCGTGGTGGGCGAGGACATCGCGCACGGGCAGCGCATCGAGCACGTCGTGGTCCGGGGCCGCCGGGACGGCCGGTGGACGACGCTCGCGGAGTCGAACGCGGTGGGTTACCAGCGCATCCTGAGGTTCACGCCGGCCGAGGTGGACGCCGTGCTGGTCGAGGTTCCGCAGGCGCGGGACACCCCCGTCGTCGCCCACGTGACCGCGATCGGAGCAGCGTCATGAAGGCCGTCCTCGTGAAGAGCGCCACCAGGAACGCCGCAGGAAAGGGCGCCGCTCGTCGCCGGTCACCCCGCGCGGCCGTCCTCATCGCCGCCGTGGTGGCCGCCCTCGCCGCGCTGGTGCTCGGCGGCGTGGCGCTCGCCCAGCGCACGGACGAGGTCGCCTCCCTCGACGGCCACGCCGTCACCCGCGACGAGCTGCTCTTCCACATGCGCCGCCTGACGCCTCAGGTGGAGAACGAGCTACGCAACCATTATCGGCTCCAGGGCACGATCGACTGGAACGCGAAGGCCGGCGACAAGACCGCGCTCCAGCGGCTCGCGGCCCGCGCGCTGGACGAGATCCGGCGGGACAAGACGGCGCTCGTCCTGGCAAAGGAGCAGCACCTGATCGGCTCCGTCGAGCACGCGGACTTCCTCGCCGAGCTGGCCGCCGAGAACGAGCGGCGCGCCGACGCCATCGCGAGGGGCCAGGTGGTCTACGGCCTGGCGGAATTCTCCCCCGAGGAGTACTACTCGCACCGGCTCACCGGGCTCACGACGGGCCTGAAGCAGCGGCTCAGCGCGAACGGCCCGCTCCGGGTGACCGACGCCGAGGTCCGGCGGGCGTTCGACGCCGACCGGGACTCCTGGAGCGCCAACGCGACCACGTACACGTACGCGACGCTCGTGGTGCCGGTGCCCCACGACGCCCCTGCCGGCTACGCGGCCGGGCTCCAGCGGCGGGTGGCCGCCGCCGGCCGGCTGGCGGAGCTCGCGGACCGCGAGCCCGGCGCCAGGCTCACGACCGCCACGCAGCAGGGCGGCGGCTCGGCCGCCCACGACCAGGAGCTCATGGCCGTGCTGGGCAAGCTCGCGCCGGGCCAGATCTCCGACCCGGTCCCGGGCACCGGCCAGATCACGTACTACCAGCTCAACGGCAAGACCGTCGACGAGGACGCGGCGTTCGCCGAGTACTCGCGGCGGATCCGGCAGTCGCTCATCGAGGAGAGATTCGACCAGTTCCTCCAGCGCCGGGTGGCCAGCAGCGTCTTCAAGGTCGACACGGCGGCGGTGGACGCCATCAACGCAGAGGATGTTCAACAGTGAAACCTGTCGGTACCGCACCCCCCGCCGCATTACCCGCGCCCGCCCGCCGGCGGCCCGTGGCCCGGGCGCTCCGCGTGGGCCTCACCGCCCTGCTCGCCGCGCTGCTCGCAGGGTCGCTCGCGCCCGCCGCGAGCGCCGCCGCAGCCGCAACCCCGGACCGCTCCCCCGCCGCCGCCAAGAAGGCGGACTTCCCGGGCAACACGCCGAACCCGACGGGCGGCAAGGACTACTTCATCGACGCCACGACCGGTCGCGACAGCGCGGCCGGGACCACGCCGCAGACCGCCTGGCGCACCCTGGCCAAGGCGAACGCGACGACGTTCAAGCCCGGCGACCGGATCCTGCTCAAGGCCGGCGAGCAGTGGAACAACGAGCAGCTGTGGCCGAAGGGCTCGGGCAGCGCGGGCAAGCCGATCGCCATCTCGGCCTACGGCGACTCGAAGGCCCGCCGGCCGTACATCGCGACGAACGGCCGGGTGCCGAGCCCCTTCAGGGCGGACGGCACGAAGAACCCCGACACGGTCGGCCGGACCGGCGCCATCGTGCTGCGCAACCAGCAGTACTTCGAGATCGACAATGTCGAGCTGTCCAACGACGACAACTTCGCCACCGACATCACCACGGGGACCTACGTCCGCGACGGCATCATGGTCTCCATCAACGCCGACCTGCTGGCGGCCGGCGCGGACAGCGTCATGGACCACTTCCGCATCTCCAACGTGTACGTCCACGACCTCGACGGCCCCAGCACCTGGCAGAAGATCCACTACGGCGGCGTCAACTTCCAGGTCTTCGGCGGCAAGAGCTACAAGTCGTACGGCACCGGCGGCTACTACTTCAAGGACGTCCGAATCGAGAACAACACCTTCGTGAAGGTCGAGCTGCACGCCGTGCAGTTCTCGTTCAACTGGTTCGCCGCCGACGGAGCCGACGCCGGCCAGTACGACGAGAGCGGGAAGTTCCACGAGGGCTGGGAGCAGCTCTGGGTGCGGACCCGCGACCTGTACAGCCGTGACGTCTACATCGGCCACAACTACGCGGAGAGCGTCGGCCAGGGCGCGTTCCAGTTCGCCAACGCCAAGAACATGACGGTCGAGTACAACGAGGTCAACGGCTTCCTCAAGCGCTACAACGCGGTGTCCTGCGGGCTCTACCTGTGGGCGGGGGCCGACTCGGTCATGCAGTTCAACGAGGTCTACGGCGGCCCGGACAACGAGTACGACGGCACCCCGTGGGACCTGGAGTACACGAACTTCAACGTCACCTACCAGTTCAACTACTCGCACGACAACGCCGCGGGCTGGATGGCGTACATGGGCAACAGCTCCAACTCGGTCGCCCGCTACAACCTGAGCGTCAACGACAACGGCGTGCTGGTGAAGAACATGTTGTCGACGAACTACTCGCCGACCTACTTCACGAACAACACCTTCGTGTACGACGGCGCGGACCTCGACTACATGCACGACGAGACGTTCCTGAGCAGGGTCTACTTCCTCAACAACATCTTCTACAACACCTCCGCGACGAGGCCGACGCCCTGGTACCGCCGCACGGGCGCCCTGCGCCAGGCGGTGTTCGCCAACAACGACTACTTCGAGGCCGGCGGCACCCACTCCACCCAGGAACCGGCCGACCGGGCCGGCCTGCGCGCCGACCCGAGGTTCGTCGGCGACCCGGCGAAGTACGTCACCGGAGCGGGCGTGGACCGGATCCGGACGGCCGCCGCGCACTTCAAGCTCCGCGACGACTCCCCGCTCATCGACGCCGGCCGCTACAACCCCCACCTGGGCACCGAGGACTTCCTGGGCACCCACATCTACTACGGCGACGCGCCGGACATCGGCATGGCGGAGAGCCCGATCGGCGTGAAGGTCACCAACCCGGTCGACGACGACCCCATCGAGAACGAGCCCGGCGACGGCCGGGTCAACCTCGCCCTCGGCAAACCGGTCACCGCCAGCTCGACCCACCCCGGCCAGAACGGCACGCTCGTCGCCGGCAACCTGACCGACGGCAACCCGGCGACCCGCTGGGCTGCGGCCGACGACGCCGCCTACCCGATCACGCTCGACATCGACTTCGGCGCGGCCACCACCTTCGACGAGGTCTACCTGGACGAGTACACCGACTCGGGCACCAACCCGCGGGTCCAGACGTTCGACCTGCGGCGGTGGGACGCCGGGACCGGCTCCTGGGTGACGTTCGCCAGTCGCGCCGACGGCATCGGGCACGACCGGTCCGTGACCGGCTTCGGCAGCGTCACGACCTCCCGGCTCCGGGTGTCGCTCACCGGGAAGGTGCCGAGCGAGGTGTACACCCCGACGATGACCGAGATCGCCGTCTATCGCGCCGCCTAGCGATACGGGCGGGTGGCTGCCACGGCCGCCACCCGCCCGCCGTTCACGGGAATGCCCTCCCTGACATAAGCCACAAACCCGGATATCTTGCCTGACCTGCACCAACACTCCGAACAACCACCGACAACCGAGCATCAAACCCGGCAGACCACAACACCGGGAGCACCATGAGAACTGGAACGAGAGCAGCCCTCGCCGTCATCACCGGCGCCCTCACCACGACCGCCACGTTCCTCATCACCGCCGCCCTGAGCCCTGTCCCGACCCCCGCCCAGCCCGGCCTCCAGCCGCCCCGGCCCCACTGCGCCGGCCGCCACGGCACCTGGCACGCCGCCAAACGGACGTGCCGCCGCGACCCCGTCGGCCGGTCCCGTGAGCTCAGCCCGGTCCGGCCATGATCCGGCCGCGGCCAGCACTCGTCACCGAGCCGCCTGAGCCGCAGGCACCCTAAACGGCCCACTGAACGTGGCCGTCGGGGCGGATCAGGGTTGCGCCGACGGCTCGCCACTCCGGGGGCGCGTCGTCCCCGAGCGCCCCCTCATACGTGGTCGTGCCCAGGTCGCGGGCGTGGCCGGCGACCGCGGAGGGGATGCCGGCGCCCAGGTCGAGCAGCACGTGACGGGCCTCGTGCAGCAGTTCGTAGACGGTACGGCCGTCGCGCAGCGGCAGGTCGGGGACGCGGACGCCGGTGAGCGGGTGGGCGCCGGGGTCGGCCGGCGGGTAGGCGACGTTCAGCGCGGCCAGCCTCGCGGCGAGGTCCAGCGAGAGCTCCGGGTGCGCCGCGATGAGCTTGCCCAGCAGCGCCCGCAGCGCCTGCCCCTCGGGGGTGAACGCGGCGATCAGCGCCGTCTGCGCCTTGCTGCTCTCCAGCAGGTCGGCGCCCACGGGGTGACGTTCGGCGTGGTAGCCGTCGAGCAGGGCCTCCGGGGCGCGGCCCCGCACGACGGCGGCCAGCCGCCAGCCGAGGTTCATCGCGTCCTGCACGCCCACGTTGAGCCCGATGCCGCCGGTCGGGAAGTGCATGTGCGCGGCGTCGCCCGCGAGCAGGACCCGGCCCGCGCGGTAGGTCGCGGCCTGCCTGGAGGCGTTGCCGAACCTGGAGAGCCAGACCGGGTCGCGCATGCCGAGGTCGCGCCCGATCACCCGGACGACGGTGGCACGCAGCTCGTCCAGGGTCAGGTCGCCGTCGGGCCGACCGGGCGCGAGGCCGACGACGCGGTGGTAGCCACCCGGCATCCCGACGACCATCACCCCGCCCTCGACGGTGTGGGCGGACATCGCGGGCCCGGACGGCGGGTCGTCCAGGTGCACGTCACCGAGGAATCCCCACACCGTGGCATCGGTGCCCGGGAAGTCGATGCCCGCGACCCGGCGCACCGTGCTGCCCGCCCCGTCGCACCCGGCGACGTAGCGGGCGCGGACCGTGTACGGGCCTTCGGGGCCTTCGACGCTCAGCTCGACGCCGCCGGAGTCCTGCGCGAGCCCGGTCACGGCGTGCCCGCGCAGCACGCGGGCACCCAGCGCCACCGCGCTCTCCTCCAGCAGTTGCTCGGTGCGCGCCTGCGGGAAGAACAGCGTGTACGGGTGACGCGTCGGCAGCGGCCGGAAGTCGAGCCGGGTCTCCAGCATCCCGAAGTGCCCGTTCGGGATGGCGATGCCCTCCTCCAGGAACGTCTTTTCCATCCCGCGCATGGCCAGCACCTCGATCATCCGCGGGTGCAGCGTCAGTGCCTTGGAGTGCGGGCTCGGCCGCTCCAACCGGTCGAGCACCAGGACGGGCACGCCGGCCCGGCGCAGTTCGGCCGCCAGCCACAGGCCCACCGGCCCGGCCCCGACGACGATCACGTCTTCCATCACCGTCTCCCTTCTTGGTCAGTGACCAACAGTATGGGTGAGATATTCTTGGTCAGCAACCAAGAGACGGGGAGGGCGGGCTTCGATGGCGAACGCGCGGCGCCAGAGCGAGATCGTTGCGACGGCGATCGAACTGCTCGACGAGAAGGGCGCGGACGCGGTCAGCCTGCGCGCGGTGGCCGAGCGCATGGGCGTGCGGCTGAACACGGTGTCGTGGCACGTCAAGACCAAGAGCCGGCTGCTGGAGCTGATGGCCGACGCCATCGTCGGGCGCGTGTCGCTGGAGGACCTGCCGCCCGACCCGGCCGACCGGTTCCGCGAGCTGGTACGCCGCTACCGGCGGGCGCTGCTGGCCGTGCGCGACGGCGCGAGGGTGGTGGCGGGGACGTACGCGGCCGAGGAGCACACGCTGCGCACCGCGGAGGCGATCGTGGGCGCGCTGCTGGAGTGCGGTTTCGGCGAGCGGGAGGCGGCCTGGACCGCCTGGACGGCGGTGTACTTCACGCTGGGCCTGACCCAGGAGGAGCAGGGCGCGCCCGCCTCGATCGGCGAGGTGCTCCACGCGGCCGTGACGCCGGACGCGCATCCGTCACTCGCCCGCGCGCTCGGTCACCTCGCCGGGGGCACGTTCGAGGAACGCTTCGACTTCGGCCTCGACCTGATCACCCGCCCGCCGCGCCGTGCGGAGGACGAGCCGGCGCGGGCGCGACGGAGACGATGATCACGGTGGCGGGGCCGCCGCGGGACCACAACGAGTGGCGGGCCGCCGCGTCGAAGTGCAGGGCGTCCCCGGCGGCCAGGACGACCTCCTCCTCGCCGACGCGCGCCAGGACCTCGCCGCGCACGACGTACACCCACTCCTCACCCGCGTGGGCGGCGGTGCGTTCGGGCCCGTCGGCGGTCAGCTCCAGCCGCACCGCCTCAAGAGCGGAGCGCGGGCCGAGCCCGGCCATCGTCGCATAGGGCCCGTCGGGGCCCTCGTGCACGGGCGCGGTCGCGCCGCGCACGACGTGGAGCTCGTGCGGCCGCTCGTCGCCGACCAACTCCCCCACCGAGATGCCGTACGCCCGCGCGAGCTGGAACAGCGAGCCGATGGACGGCTGTCGCTCCCCCTTCTCCATCCGGGACAAGTGGGCGGCGGAGATGCCGGTCCATTCGGCGAGGACGGTGAGCGTCAGCCCGCGCTCGCGCCGCAGCTCACCCAGCCGGGCCGCGACCCGCTGCTCCGGATCGTCGCCGTCCGCCGGCGCATGAGAGATCACGGCGAAGAGTCTAGCCGCTTTGCCTCTGAGGCAAATTCCTTCGCCTCAGAGGTTGACGGGCAGGTGGGCGGAGTCGCATTCTGGGGCACACGTCGAAGGGAACGACATCATGACGATCTCCACACCACCCCCCGAGCTCGATCTCGACGAGGCGCCCACGTACGCGTCGGCCCCCGTCGAGGAGCAGCGGCTGCATCGCAAGCGGCAGCTCGCCGCCGCGTTCCGGATCTTCGCCAGGTACGGCTATGACGAGGGCGTCGCCGGCCACATCACCGCCCGCGACCCAGAGCTGACCGACCACTTCTGGGTGAACCCCTACTCCGTGCACTTCTCCAGGATCAAGGTCAGCGACCTGCTGCTCGTCGACGCGCGGGGCCGGATCGCCCACGGCACGCGGCGCACGAACAAGGCCGCGTTCTGGATCCACTCCTCGATTCACGACGCCCGCCCCGACGTGGTGGCCGTCGCCCACGCGCACACGATCCACGGCCGGGCCTGGGCGGCGCTGGATCGGCCGCTGGACCCGATCGTGCAGGAGTCGTGCGCGTTCTGGCGCGATCACGTGCTCTTCGACGAATACCGCGGGCTGGTGCTGGAGCGCGACGAGGGAGAACGGATCGCCGCCCGCCTGGGCTCGGCACGGGCCGCGATCCTGCGCCATCATGGCCTGCTGACGGTCGGCCGCTCCGTGGAGGAGGCCGCCTGGTGGTTCATCGCGATGAACCGCGCCTGCGAGATGCAACTCCTGGCCGAGGCCGCCGGCACGCCGCGGATCATGACGGAGGAGGAGGCCGAGGTGGCGCACCGCCAGTTCGGCAGCGCGAACATGGCGCGCAACAACTTCCAGCTGCTGTCGTCGCTGATCTTCGAGGAGGAGCCCGATGTCCTCGACTGACTCGCGCCGGACGTACGTGCTGGTCCACGGCTCGTGGGCGGGCGGCTGGATCTGGTCCCGGCTGATCCCGCTGCTGGAGGCGGCCGGGCACGAGGTGCACGCGCCCACGCTGCCCGGGCTCGCCGAGCGGGGCGACGACCCGCGCGGCGCGGAGCTCGGCCTGTCGGCGCACATCGACGACCTGCTCGGCTACCTGGAGCGCGCGGAGCTGGAGCAGGTCACGCTGGTCGGCCACAGCTACGGCGGCATGGTGATCACGGGGGTGGCCGGCCGGGCGCCCGAGCGGGTGTCCGCGCTGGTCTACCTCGACGCCTTCGTCCCCGAGCCCGGCCAGTCCTGCTTCGACCTGGTGCCGTGGCTGCCCGAGGTGTTCGCCGAGCTGTCCGCGGACGGCGCCGGCGGGTTCGCGTTGCCCCTCGACCCGGCCGCGCTGGGCTTGGACGACCCCGGCGACGCCGACTGGCTGCGCGCCCACTCCACCCCGATGCCGGTGCGCACGCACAGCGAGCCCCTGCCCGGCCCGGCCCGGCCCGAGGGCGTGCCGGCCATGTTCGTACGCTGCCTGCGCTTCGAGGCGTTCGCGGGCACCGCCGCCGCGTTCCGGTCCCTCGGCCTCCCCGTCGCCGAGCTGGACTGTCACCACTACGCCCAGGTGAGCCGCCCAGCGGAGCTGGCTGACCTGCTGCTCACCGCCCGGACGGAGACGATCGCATGACCTCCCTTCAGCGGGTCGACCCACCCGCGCTCTGCCTGCCGGTGCAGAACCTCTACTCCCAGGTGGTGATCGCCCCGGCCGGGCGCACCGCGTATATCGCCGGGCAGGTGGCGCTGGACGCCTCCGGCGAGCTGGTCGGCCCCGGCGACCACGCCGCGCAGGCCAGGCAGGCGTTCCGCAACGTCAAGCTAGCCCTGGAGGGTGTCGGCGCCACCCCTTCCGACCTGGTCCGGCACAACATCTACGTGGTCGGCCATCGGCCCGAGCTGGTGCCGGTCATCTTCAGCGCCGCGCGGGAGGCCTACGGCGACCCCTGGCCGCTGGCCGCCAGCACCCTACTCGGCGTCGAGGCCCTCGGCCTGCCCGGCTGGCTGATCGAGGTGGAGGCCACCGCCCTGCTGCCCCCCGGCGAAAGTTTCACCCGGGGTTGACTGAAGGAGTCAAAATGTCTTTTAGTTTGGATGCAAGCCAAACTAAACAAAGGTAGGCAGAAGGGATCCAGCATGCGCAAGATCGTGCGTTCCGCCGTCCCCGTTTGCGTACTGGCGATGGTCGCCGTCCTCTTCGCCCCGCCCGCGCTGGCCGCCACCTGGTCCTCCACCGACCGATGGGGCACCTGGTCCAACGGCGGCTACACGCTCTACAACAACATCTGGGGCAGCGGCGCCGGCCCGCAGACCATCTGGGCGAACTCCTACAGTAACTGGGGCGTGTGGGCCAACCACCCCAACACCGGCGGGGTGAAGTCGTACCCGAACGCCACCAGGTACGTCGGCAAACGCATCAGCGCCCTCGGCAGCGCCACCAGCAGCTTCAACGTCACCGTGCCGAACGGCGGCTCGTACACGACGGCGTACGACATCTGGGACTCGGCCAACGCGTACGAGATCATGCTCTGGATGAACAAGCACGGCGCCGTCGGCCCGCTCGGCTCCCGCCAGACCGGCGCCACGGTGGGCGGCCACAGCTGGGACGTCTACCGCGGCAGCAACGGCGCCAACCAGGTCTTCTCGTTCGTCAGGACCGGCAACACCAACTCCGGCACCGTGGACGTCAAGGCGGTGCTCAACTGGCTGCGCACCAACGGCTGGATGGGTGACGTGACGCTCGGCAACGTGCAGTTCGGCTACGAGATCACCTCCTCCAGCGGCGGGATGGACTTCGTCACCAACAGCTTCTCGGTGTCCGCCGGCTGACCGCTCCCTAGGCCTGGGGGTGGTCGTCCCCTCGGTAGACGGCCATCAGCAGCGGGCGGGTCAGGTCCGCCATCTCGGCGGGTGAGCGCGGGCAGTCGTGCTGGAGCCAGTCGGTGGCGACGCCGATGAGCGCGCCCGCCGTGAACGCGGCGGGCACGTCATGCGGGGTCCGGGCCGTGTAGTCGGTCGGGGTGTCGTCCCCGGTGGCCTTGCGGCGCGCGCCGACGTAGGCCGCGACGGTGGCGTGGCGCCGCACGTGGTCGATGACGCGCGCGCTGCCCTGGGGCCCGAGCACGCTGCGGTAGAGGCCGGCGTGCTCGTCGAGGTGGGCGAAGAAGGTCAGCAGCGTGTCGGGGGCGTCGTCCGGGACCTCCCGGACACCGGGGTCGGGGATGGCCTCGATCAGGTCGTCGATCATCGTGGTGCACGCCGCCTCGGCCAGTTCGTGCACGTCACGGTAGTGGTCGTAGAACGTGGAGCGGCTCACCCCGGCGCGTTCGGCGACATCGGCGACGCTGATCCTGGACAGGTCGCCGTCCTGGACGAGGTCGATCAGCGTGCGTTGCAGGGCCGCTTGCGTGCGGCGCACCCGCGGGTCGCTCAGGTCGCTCTTTCTGTCTCTGGTGAGGGCCACGCCTCAGTGTACTGTGCCCTACATCTGTAGGTTAGCCTACAGATGTAGGGAAATTTGGGAATGGCACGCTGATTGGGGACAACCGTGACCGCTGACTCCGCTGAGACGCTCCAGATCACCCGCACCTGCCCGTACGCACCGCCCGAGCAGCACCTTCGCCTCCTGCGTGAGCAGCCGGTCACCGAGGTCGCGCTGCCGGGCGGTTCGAGCGCCTGGGTCGCCGCCCGCTATGAGGACATCCGTACGGTCCTGAGCGACCCGCGTTTCAGCGCCGACCGCCGCCATCCCAACGCCCCCAGGCTGAGCGGCGAGATGGCGCCCGGCGAGTCGCCGCTGCCCAAGATGATGCTGGAGATGGACCCGCCCGAGCACGGTCCGGCGCGACGCGCCGTGATCGGGGAGTTCACCCTCAGGCGCATCGCGGCCCTGCGGCCGCGCATCCAGCAGATCGTGGATGAGCACCTCGACGCCATGCTGGACGGTCCCCGCCCGGTCGACCTGGTGCGGGCGTTCGCCCTGCCGGTGCCCTCGCTGGTGATCTGCGAGCTGCTCGGCGTGCCGTACGAGGAGCACGACTTCTTCCAGACGCACTCGGCGCAGCTGCTCAACCGCGCCGCCACGCCGCAGGAGCGCCACCACGCCTCCTTCGAGCTGGCCGTCTACCTGGACAAGCTGATCAGGGCCAAGGAGGAGGACCCGACCGACGACCTGCTCGGCCGCCAGGTGGTCAAGCAGCGCGAGAGCGGCGAGGTGGACCACGGCGCGCTGCTCAGCCTGGCGTTCCTGCTGCTCATCGCCGGGCACGAGACCACGGCCAACATGATCTCGCTGGGCACGTACATGCTGCTGCGCCACCCCGACACGCTCGCCGCGCTGCGCGAGGACCCGAGCAAGACGCCGGGCGCGGTCGAGGAGCTGCTGCGGCACTTCACCATCGCCGAGTTCGCGATCATGCGGGTGGCCACCGAGGACGTGGAGCTCGGCGGCACGGTCATCCCCGCGGGGGCGGGCGTGCTCACGCTGGCCAACGCCGGCAACCGCGATCCGGAGGTGTTCGCGGACCCCGACGCGTTCGACATCGAGCGCGACGCCCGCAGCCACCTGGCCTTCGGTTACGGCCCGCACCAGTGCCTGGGCCAGAACCTCGCCCGCGTGGAGCTGGAGATCGTCTTCGACTCGCTGTTCAGGCGGATCCCGGACCTGCGGCTGGCCGTGCCCGCCGAGCAGCTCTCGTTCAAGGACGAGGCCAGCGTCTACGGGATGCACGAGCTGCCCGTCACATGGTGACGCAGAACCGTTGAACCAAGTTCATGAATCGGCCCGTACCTCCCAGGAGTAAGCAATCACCTAACCAAGGGCCGATTCATGAACAAGCGCACCCTCGCTCTTCCTGGCCTGGCTATCACCACCGCACTGGTCGCCGCTCCCGTGCCACCGGCCGCCGCGCAGACCAGCACTCCCGTCTACCTGGCCGCCAGCCTCGCCGGCAAGAACGAAGTGCCCGCACCCGGCACCAAGGTCGGCGATGACGACGGCGGCGCCCTCGCGGTCTTCCGCATCCATGGAAACCGCGTCGACTATGCCGTCCGCTGGAGCAACGTCAACGCCCCCAGCGGCTTCCACATTCACAAGGGCAACGCCGGCCAGAACGGCGAGGTCAAGATCCCCTTCATCACCACCGCCCTGCCGGCCCAGCTCCACGCCATCAAGGGCACCGTCATCGTCAAGGACCTCAACCTCCTCGGCCGCATCCTCAACAACCCCCAGGGCTGGTACGCCAACCTCCACAACGCCGACTTCGCCGGCGGCGCCGTCCGGGCCCAGCTCCAGCGCATCCGCCCCGTCGCCCTGGAGAGCATCCTGGCCCACGGCTTCGGCCGCACCCTGACCACCCGCGCCGACGGCAAGCAGGAGATCCCCGCCCCCGGCACCAAGGTCGGCGACCACAACGGCCGCGCCGCCTGGCTCGTCCAGCCCGAAGGCGACCGCGTCTGGTTCGCCGCCACCTGGAAACACGTCGACACCCCCACCGCCGCCCACGTCCACCGCGCCCCCAAGGGCAAGAACGGCCCCGTCGTCGTCCCCTTCTTCGAGGCCAAGGACGGCCTGCCACCCAGCGTCAACGGCCTGGCCGGCAGCTCCAAGACCGACACCGCCACCGCCCAACGCATCTGGAAGAACCCCAAGAACTGGTACGCCAACCTGCACAACGCGAAATTCCCCGGCGGCGCGGTCCGCGGCCAGCTCTACCGGGGCGACTGGTAGCGGGGGTCTCCTCGGCCCGGCGCGGGTGCGCTGGGCCGAGGAGGCGGTCCGGCTGGGGTTGCCGGTCCCGCGTGGCTAACAGGCCGGCTCGGCGACGGCCGGATCCGCCGCTCCGGTCTACGCGTCCTGTTCCGCGGCGTCGGGCACGGCGACCGGATGCAGGCGGACCTGCGTGATCGCGTGGCGCTCGACCCCGAGGACCTCGATGCGCCAGCCGGCCACGGTCACCGACTCGCCCGGCGCGGTCGGCACCCGTCCGAGCTCGGCCAGGACCAGGCCCGCGACGGTGGTGTAGTCGCCCTCCGGCTGCCCCTCCAGGTGCACGTCCACGTCCGGCAGGTCGTGCACCGGGAAGCCGCCGGGCATCGTCAGCGTCCCGTCGTCGCCGCGCTGGACGGTCTCCAGGTCGCTGTCGGTCTCGTCGTAGATCTCGCCGACCACCTCTTCGAGGAGGTCCTCCAGGGTGACGATGCCGTCCACGGCGCCGCGTTCGTCGACGACGAGGGCGAACTGCTGGCGTTCGGCCTTGAAGCGGCGCAGCGCGTCGGAAACGTGCAGGCTCTCGGGGAGGACCAGGGCGGGCCGGGCGACGTCGGCTGCGGCCTCGGCGTCCTGGGTGAGCAGGTCGCGCAGGTTGGCGATGCCGAGGGTGTCGTCCAGGTTGCGCCCGCGAACGACCGGCGCGCGCGAGTGCCCGGATGCCGCCAGTTCGGCCGCGGCCTGCCGGAGCGGGGTGCCGGCCTCGATCGTGAACACCTGGCGCGGGGGCACCAGGACCTCGCGCAGCACCCGTTCGGTGATCTCGACGGCGCCGGAGATGATCAGCCGCTGCTCCGGGGTGAAGCCGCGATGGACGCTGACCAGATCGCGGATCTCCTCCGGGCTCATCTCCTCCCGGTGCAGGTCGGGGTCCCCGCCCATCAACCGGACCGTCAGGTCGGTGGACTTGCCCAGCGCCCAGATGACCGGCCGCGACATGCTCCCCAGCACGCTCAGCGGACGGGCGACCAGCAGCGCCCAGGTCTCCGCGCGCTGCATCGCCACCCGTTTGGGCGCCAGCTCGCCGAACACCAGCGTGAGGAACGTCAGCACCAGGGTGACGAGGATGATCGCCACCGGTCCGGCCGCGCCGCCGAGGAAGGACAGCAGCGGCACCAGGGGTTCGGACAGGGTCACCGCCGCGGTGGCCGAGGCGAGAAATCCGGCCAGGGTGATGCCGATCTGGATGGTCGCCAGGAACTGGTTCGGGTCGCGGGCCAGCTTGGCCAGCACCCGTCCTCCGCTGCTGTGCTGCTCCAGGCGGCGCAGCTGGCCCTCCCGCAGGGAGACCAGCGCGAGCTCGCTTCCCGCGAACACCGCATTGATCACGATGAGGACCGCGACCAGGGCGAGTTGCACCCAATAACCATCCACGAAAGGGGTTCCTCCAGACGCCATGACACTTGCCGTATTGCGCAACTATAAAACAAGTGTGGCGTCTATGGCGTTCTGCGGCCTCTGTCCCGGAATCTCCGGCGGGTGATGGCCAGCAACGTGCCGCCGTACAGGCCGACCACCGCCAGCAGCCAGAGGTAGCTCGTGGCAGGCAGCGCGACCAGCCCGAACGCGCTCGCCAGCGGCGAGAGCGGCAACAGCAGGCCGACCGCGGCGAGCGCGCCCGTGGCCAGCCCGAGCGGGCGCGACACCCCGCTGATGGGACGCAGCAGCAGCATGATGACGGCCTGGGTGAGCATGTTCTCGATGAACCAGCCGGTGTGGAAGGCCGGCGGCCCCTCCACGCCGAGGACCCAGGTCAGGACGGCGAACGTGACGAGGTCCGCCACGGCGTTCAGGGCCCCGAACCCGACGACGAAGCGCAGGATCGCACGCGGCCGGAGCCGGAGAGGGCGGCGCAGGACGGCCGGGTCGGCCCGGTCGAAGGCGAGGGCGAGCTGCGCGGCGTCGAAGCACAGGTTCTGCACCAGCACCTGGACGGGCAGCATCGGCAGGAACGGCAGCGCCAGCCCGGCCGCGAGCATCGCGATCACGTTCCCGACGTTGGACGACAGCGCGATGCGCAGGTAGGTGACGATGTTGCCGGTGCTGCGCCGCCCGGCGGCGACCGCGTGATCGACCGCGGCGAGATCCTTGGCCGCCAGCACGACGTCGGCCGCCTCCCGGGTGACGTCCACCGCGCCCCTCGGGCAGATGCCGACGTCCGCGGCGCGCATGGCGGCCAGGTCGTTGACGCCGTCGCCGAGGAAGCCGACGGTGTGGCCGGAGGCGCGCAGCGCGCGTACGACCCGTGCCTTCTGCTCCGGGGTGCAGCGGGCGACCACCGTCGCCCGGCCGACGGCCTCGGCCAGCTCGGCGTCGGACAGGTCCGCCAGCTCGCCCGCGTTGACCACCGCGCCCACGCTCAGGCCCAGGTCCCGGCAGGTACGGGCGGCGGTCGCCGGATGGTCGCCGGTCAGCACCTTGGGAGTGATCCCGCGGCGGGAGAGCGCCGCCAGGGCCCCGGGCGCCTCCGGCGACGGCTCGTCGGCCAGCGTGACGAAGCCGGCGAAGGAGAGCCCGCGCTCCTCGCCCAGGCGGTGGGCGGCAGGGCGGTCGGCCACAGCGACCGCGAGCACCCGCAGCCCCTCCTCGGCCAGCCGGTCGGCCAGGCGGACGGCCCGCAGGCGATCCGGCGGGCTGAGCGTGCAACGTTCCAGCACCGGCTCCACAGCGCCCTTGACCACGACGCGGTGCGCGCCGCCGTCGTGCACGAGCGCGCACGAGACGCGGCTCACCGGATCGAACGGCGAGGCGTCCACGCCCTCGACGTCCCCATGGTCCGGCGCGCCGAGCAGGATCGCCTCGTCCAGGGCGTCGGGCACCGGCGGGTCGGCCAGGTGCAGCGTCCAGAAGCTGTTGATCGCGGCCCAGCGCAGCACGTCGGGATCCGGACCGCCGTCCGGGCCGATGGAGTCCCGGAGCACGGGACGGTCCCGGGTGAGCGTGCCGGTCTTGTCCATGCACAGCACGTCGATCGCGCCCACGTCGTGCAGCGCGGCCAGCCGCTTGACGATCACGCCGCTGCGCGCCAGCAACGCCGATCCCCTGGCCAGAGCGGTGGTCACGACGACGGGCAGCATCTCGGGCGTGAGCCCGACGGCCACCGCCACCGCGAACGGCAGCGCCTCCAGCCCCCGGCCGCGCAGGACCGCGTTGGCCACCAGCGCCACCGGCGGGATGATCACCATGAGCCGGACCAGCGTCCAGGAGATGCCGTTCACCGAACGGTCGAACGCCGACAACCTGCGCGCCGGCGCGGCGGAAGTGCCCGCGAGCATCGTGTCCGCGCCGGTGGCCGCCACCACCGCCAGCGCGCTCCCCGAGACGACGCTGCTGCCCTGCCGGCACAGGTGGTCGTCACCCTCGGGCAGGTCGAGCGCCCGCTTGGGGACCGGGGCCGACTCCCCGGTCAGCGGCGCCTGGTGCACCGTCAGCCCCCTGGCACGCAGCAACCGGACGTCGGCCGGCACCAGGTCACCCGGCCCCAGCTTGATCACATCGCCCGGTACGAGCTGGTCGACCGGGATCTCCCGCTCCCACGGCTCGGCGTCCTCCGACGCACGCCGCCGGACCGTCGCCGTGGTGGCCACCAGCTCCCGCAGCGCCGCGGTCGAGCGGTCGGCCCGGTATTCGCCGTTGGAGCGGAGCACGCAACTGGCCACGACCAGGAGCACGATGACGCCCGCCGTGCCCCAGGACGCGATCAGGGCCGACACCACCCCCAGCGCGAGCAGCACCATCGTGAACGGGTCCCGCAGGCTGCGCGCCAGCCGGCGCGGCCAGGACACGGGACGACGACCGGGAAGGACGTTCTCACCGTGGCGGAGCAGCCGGGCCTCGGCCTCCGCCGCCACCAGGCCGCGCGGCCCGCTGTCCAGCAGCCGCAGCACCTGCAGCCTGCTCAGGGCCGCGACCTCGTCCCCGGCCGGCCGGGACGGCGTGCTCGGCGCCTCAGGCGCCCAGACCACGGGCCTGTCCCCCCGGGCGGCCCGCCCGCTCGGCAAGGCGTCCCACCAGCACCTGGACCGTGGCGACGATGTCCTGGTCGTCGATCAGGTAGACCACCCGGCGCCCCTCGCGCCTCGACCGCACCAGGCCGGCCAGCTTCAGCTTGGCCAGGTGCTGGCTGACCGCGGGAAGCGCCCCGCCCACCCGCTCGGCCAGCCCGGTCACGTCGCATTCGCCCTGCGCCAGCGCCCAGACGATGTGCAACCGCGGAGGCGACGACAGCAACCCGAAAGCGGCCGCGGCTTCGGCCAGCACGTCGGCGGGCGGGTCGCCGACCTCCCCCATCGCCACCGTCACTCCTCCTCCGGACATAGCCGCCCAGTCTAGGGCGTCACGGCTTGGCCTGCCCGTCCTCCCGCATACCCGCGCGCAGCCTGGCCGCCTGCTCCTCCAGCCGCCGCGCCTGCTCCTCCAGCGTCGGGCCGGAAGACGGCGGCTCGGCCGGTTCGTCGTCGTGGAGCTTGCCGGCCTCGGCCTTGAAGATCCGCAGGGACCGGCCGACGGCGCGGGCCGTCTCCGGGAGCTTCTTCGCGCCGAAGAGCAGCACGAAGACCAGGGCGATGATGAGGATTTCAGCCCATCCGAGATCCTGCATGAGGAGTCCTAACGTTGCTCGGATGCGCAAGTATAGGAGTGTCCGGGCGCATCGAAGACGTCACCTGCCGGTCGAGCGCCGCCGCCTCTGGATCGCATGATCACCAGATGGTTGACAGAGATCTAATGACAAGGTCATTCTGTTCGGCGGCCCACCCCCAAAGGGTCCTAAAAAACTCAACAATCGGCAGGCGTGACAATGACGTCAGATGCACCACCCTTGGCATCTGTTCTGCACCTTTACCAGGAGCAGTTGTACGCGGCCCCCGAAAGGGTCGCTGTTTCGGCCGGGCAAGAACACCTCACTTACCGGCAGTTAGATCGCCTGGCGAACGGCATCGCCGCCCAGCTGCGTCATCTCACGATGACCGGACAGCGGTGGGTCGCCGTGCTCGCCGGCCGTTCCATCCGGCTGGTCGCGGGACAGCTCGGCGCGATGAAGGCGGGCGTCGCCTTCGCGCCGATCGACCCGGCCACGCCCGTGGAGCGGATCCACGCCATGCTGGCGGGAGCCGCGGCCGTGATCACGGCGCCGGAGTGGAGATCGCTGGTCCCCGACGGCATCCCGGTGATCGACACCCCCGCCGAGGCGGACGCCTCACCCCCGCCCGACGTCGAGCCCGACGACCTCGCCTACGTCGTCCACACCTCCGGCTCGACGGGGACGCCCAAGGGCGTGCTCGTCCCCCACCGCGCGCTGACCAACCTGATCGGGTGGTCCCACGAGACCTTCGGCCTCGGTGGCCGTGCCTCGCTGCTCACCAGCCCCAACTTCGACCCGTCGGTCTGGGAGATCTGGATGTGCCTGACCGCGGGCACCACGATGGTCATCCCCACCGAGGAGATCCGGCTCTCGCTGCCCGCGCTCCGCGACTGGATCGTGGATCAGGAGCTGACCACCTGCTACGCGCCCACTCCCATCGCGGAGGGCCTGCTCGGCCTGTCCTGGCCGGCGGAGACCAAGCTCGCGACGCTGAGCACCGGCGGTGATCGCCTCACCACCTACCCGAGGCCCGGGCTGCCCTTCCGCCTCATCAACCTGTACGGCCCGGCGGAATGCGCCGTCAACGCCATCGCCGGCGAGGTGCCCGTCCACGACGGCCAGAGCCGCCCGCCCGCGCTCGGCTCGCCGCTGCCCGGCGTCACCGTCCGCCTCCTGAACGAGGAGATGCGGCCGGTCGACGAGGGCGAGATCCACCTCGGCGGCGTGTGCGTCGGCCTGGGCTACCTCGACCGGCCCGACCTCACCGCCGAGCGATTCGTCCGCGATCGCGACGGGCAGTTGCTCTACCGCACCGGCGA
Source organism: Nonomuraea sp. NPDC003707 (assembly GCF_053587055.1). Lineage (NCBI taxonomy): Bacteria > Bacillati > Actinomycetota > Actinomycetes > Streptosporangiales > Streptosporangiaceae > Nonomuraea > Nonomuraea sp. NPDC003707. Next base: position 94,157 of record NZ_JBSFNK010000010.1, read on the forward strand.
CCTGGCCCGCCGCAACCGGGCCGGCGAGATCGAGTTCCTGGGACGCCTCGACGACCAGGTCAAGATCCGCGGCAACCGGGTGGAGCTCGGCGAGGTCGAGACCGTCCTCGGCCGTCACGAGCGGGTGCGGGCCGCCACCACCGCCGTCCGCGGCCACGAGCTGGTCGCCTACGTCGTGGGCACGGCGACCGAGCAGGAGGCCCGCGCCCACCTGCGCAGGTTCCTGCCCGACTACATGATCCCCACGGCCTGGGTCTTCCTGGACGAGCTCCCGCTGACCGGCAACGGCAAGGTGGACCGGGCCGCGCTCCCCGACCCGGTCCGCGCGCCCCGCTCGATCACGCCGCCCGCCACCCCCACGGAGGCGCTGCTCGCCGAGATCTGGCAGGACGTCCTGGGCGCCGGGCCGATCGGCGCCGACGACGACTTCCTGGCGCTGGGCGGCCAGTCGCTGCTGGCGATGCGCATCGCGGCCCGCGCCTTCGAGAAGCTGGGCAAGCCGGTCGAGCCCCGGATGCTCTTCGAACATCTCACGCTCGCCGCCCTCGCCCACGCGATCGACGGCCTGCCGGAGGCGACGGCCGTCACCGCGGCCCAGGGCGGGCTCACGCCCGCGCAGCGCCGCCTCTGGTTCATCGACCAGGTCGCGCCCGGCTCGCAGTACAACGTGCCCATCCTGTTCGCCCTGGACGGCCCCCTCGACACCGGGCGCCTGGAGAACGCGATCAACGAGATCGTGCGCAGGCATCCGCCCCTGCGCACCCGCTACGAAGAGCGCGACGGCGAGCCGGTGCCCGTGATCGGCGAAGCGGCGCCCGTACGGATCAAGGTCATGGACGCCACCCCGCGTGGCGCGCACGCCCTGGCGCTGCACCACGCGCGCGACCCCTTCGACCTGCGCGACGGTCCCGTGCTGCGGGCGCTGCTGCTCCGGCTCGGCGACGACCGGCACCGGCTGCTGGTGACCGTCCACCACATCGCCTTCGACGGCTGGTCGGCCGGGGTCTTCCTGGACGAGCTGGCGCGGCTCTACGCCGGGGAGAGCCTGCCTGCGGCGGCCTGGCCGTACCGGCGCGGGCAGAGCCTGGACGGCCTGCCGTACTGGAGGAAGGTCCTGGACTCGCCGCCCGAGCGGCTGGGGCTGCCCGCGGACGGCCCGGGGTCGGCCCCGGGATCGGCAGGGGCGTTCCGGCGCGGCGGCCGGGTCCGGGCCACGCTGCCGGACGGGCTGCTCGCCGAGCTGGAGTCGCTGGGCAGGCGCGCCCAGGCCAGCCCGTTCATAGTGCTGTTCGCGGCCTTCCAGGCGCTGCTGCACCGCTACAGCGGCCAGGACGACATCGTGACGGGCGTGCCGTTCTCCGGCAGGGAGACGCCGGGCGCGGACACGATGATCGGCTTCTACGTGGAGACGCTGCCGATCAGGACCCGTCTGGACGGCGATCCGACCTTCGAGCGGCTGCTCGCACAGGTGCGGGCGACGGTCCTGGCCACGCCTTCTGACGTGCCGCTCGAGGAGATCGTACGAGAGCTGTGCCCCGACGGCCGGCCGCCCTTCGACGTGATGTTCGCGATGCAGGAGCCGGCGGACGCCAGGCGGGGCGACGGGGTGACCTTCCGGATCCTCGAGGAGGTCGAGAACGGCGGCGCCAAGGCCGACCTGGTGCTCTACGCCGAAGGGCGGGAGATGAGCCTGGAGTTCGCCACCGACCTGTTCGAGCGCGCCACCGCGGAGCGGCTGCTGGGCCACTACGTGCGCGTCCTGGAGCAGGTGGCGGCCGACCCGGCGGCGCCGCTCGCCGCGCTGCTCGCCCGCGAGCACGAGCCCCCCGGCCGTGGCCCCGACCAGTGCCTGCACCGGCTCTTCGAGCAGCAGGCCGACAGGACGCCCGACGCGGTCGCCGTCGAGTTCGAGGGCGCCGCCCTCACGTACGCCGAGCTCGACCGGCGGGCCAACAGGCTGGCCCACCTGCTGCGCGGGCTCGGGGTCGGCCCGGAGGTGCCGGTCGCCCTGCACGTACGGCGCTCGCTGGACCTGCCCGTGGCCCTGCTGGGGATCCTGAAGTCGGGCGGCGCGTACGTGCCGCTCGACCCCTCCTACCCCGAGGGACGCCTCACCCAGGTGCTCGGCCGCGTCGACACCCCGGTCCTGGTGACGCACCGGGCGCTGGCCGGCGGCCTGCCGCACGAGCGGCCCGTGCACGTCGACACCGACCTCGACGGACAGCCCGAACACCGGCCGGACAGCGGCGTCACCCCGGACGACCTGGCCTACATCCTGTTCACCTCGGGCTCGACCGGACAGCCCAAGGGCGTGGCGATGCCGCACCGCCCGGTCGCCAACCTCATGGCCTGGCACAGCGGCGCCTACCGGAGCCTGCAGTTCACCGCGCTCGGCTTCGACGTCTCGGTGCAGGAGATCTTCAGCACCTGGGCGTACGGCGGGACCCTGATCATGGTCAGCGACGAGGTCCGGCGCGACCCGGCCGCCCTGCTCGACCACATCGCCCGGACCCGCGTGGAGCGGATCTTCCTCCCCTTCGTGGCGCTGCAGTCGCTGGCCGGCGCCGGGGTCGAGCCGCCCGCCACGCTGCGCGAGGTGATCACCGCGGGCGAGCAGCTCCAGGTCACCCCGCAGCTCGAGCGGTTCGTCAAGCCGTGGATGACGCTGCACAACCAGTACGGGCCGACCGAGGGCGCGATCATCGACATCGCCCACACACTCACCGGTCCTCCGGCGGACTGGCCCCGGCTGCCGCCCATCGGCAAGCCGGTCACCGGCGTCCAGTCACTGATCCTGAACCGCCTGGGCCACGAGGTGCCCGACGGCGTCCCCGGCGAGCTGCACCTCGGCGGCGCCTGCCTGGCCAGGGGCTACCACGGCCAGCCCGAGCTGACGCGCGAACGTTTCATCACCTGGCGGGACGGGCGCCGGCTCTACCGGACCGGGGACCTGGCCCGCCGCAACGAGGCCGGGGAGATCGAGTTCCTGGGCCGCGCGGACGACCAGGTCAAGATCCGCGGTTACCGGGTCGAGCCCGGCGAGATCGCCGCGGTGCTGGCCGGGCATCCGGCCGTGCGCGAGGCGTTCGTCATGGCTCTGGAGGGCAGGCTGGTGGCCTACGTGGCCGCCGACGGGACCCCCGAGCTGCGTCCCTACCTCGCCGGACGGCTGCCCGAGTACATGGTGCCGAGCACGTTCGTCGCGCTGGACGCCCTGCCGGTGAACCCTTCGGGCAAGGTGGACCGGCACGCCTTGCCGGACCCCGGCCAGAGTGTGCGGACCGTCGCGGCGCCGCTCACCCCGGTGGAGCAGACCATCGCCGCCATCTGGCAGGAGGTGCTGGGCGGGGCGGTCGGGCGGCACGACAACCTCTTCGAGCTGGGCGGCCACTCGCTCAACGCGACCCGGATCGCCTCCCGGTTGCACGAGGCGCTGGACGTACGCGTGCCGCTGCGGACGCTCTTCGCCCACCCGACCGTCGCCGAGCTCGCCGCCCAGCTCACGTCGCCGGACGTGGAGGCGGCGGCCGAGCTCTATCTCATGGTCGCCGCGTATTCAGATGACGAGGCCGAGGCCCTGCTGCGGTCGATGGAAGGTGACGAATGAGCCTGTCAGACCAGCAGCGCCAGCTCCTGGAAGCGTTACGCAAGAAGAAGCAGGCGCAGGCCGGGCCGCTCAGGCCCGCCCGGCTGCCGATGTCCTTCACCCAGCTCCGCGCCTGGTACCTGGACCGGATGGCCCCGGGCGCCGCGCACTACCTCATCCCGCTCGCCTTCCGCGTCGAAGGCCCGCTCGACCGCGACGCGCTGCACCGCGCGTTGAACGCCCTGGTGGCCAGGCACGAGAGCCTGCGCACCACGTTCGCCATGGACGAGGACGGCCCGTACCAGATCGTGGCCCGATCACTGGCGATCGACCTGGCGGACGCCGCCGACGGCACGCCGATGGACCTGACCACAGGCCCGCTCATCCGCGCGCACCTGGAGCGCGAAGGCGCGGACCGGCACGTCCTGCACCTCACGCTCCACCACATCGTCGCCGACGCCTGGTCGCTGGACGTGCTGCGCCGGGAGCTGGGCGCGCTCTACGACGGCAGGGAGCTGCCGGCGTTGTCCCGGCAGTACCCCGACTACGCGATCTGGCAGCGGGAGAACGACTACGGCCGGGATCTGGACTTCTGGCGGGAGACGCTGGCGGGCGCGCCGCCGATCAGCGAGCTGCCGGCGGACCTGCCCCGGCCGGCCGTCCAGACGTACGCGGGCGCGGAGCTGCCCTTCTCCCTCGACCTCCCGCGCGAGGAGTTCAAGGCGTACTGCCGGAGCCTGGGCGCCACCCCCTACATGGTGCTGTTCGCGGCCTACCTGGTGGTGCTCTCCCGGCGCTCGGGCCGGCGGGACCTGGTGGTGGGAACGCCCATCGCCAACCGGGACAGGGTCGAGTTCGAGGGCCTGATCGGGTTCTTCACCAACACCCTGGCCATCCGCGCCGACCTGTCGGGCGATCCGTCGTTCGCCGAGGTGGTCGAGCGGGTCAAGGACGCGGTGCTCGACGCTCACGACCACCAGGGGATGCCCTTCGAGCGGCTGGTGGAGGAGCTCAACCCGGAGCGCCGCCTGGACCGCAGCCCGGTGTTCCAGACGATGTTCAACATGCTGCCCGAGGCCACCGCGGCGCTGGAGCTGGACGGGCTGACGGTCACCCCCGTGGAGATCGCCGAGCACACGGCCAAGTTCGACCTGACCGTGGGCGTCCGCGAGACCCTGGACGGGCTCGTGGAGTACAACACGGACCTGTTCCACGCGGGGACGATCCGCGATCTCGTGGCAGACCTCCGGCGAGTGCTCTCGGCGGCCATGGCCGGGGACGAGGCGCCCGGGGAGATGCCGCGTCACCAGATCTCCCAGCTCGTCACCCGGGCCTGGCGCGAGGCGCTGGGCAGCGACGCCTTCGGCCCCGACGACAACTTCTTCGACGTGGGCGGCCACTCGCTGCTGGTCCTGCAGGTGCACGAGCGGCTGCGCAAGCGGTTCAGCCTGACGGTCACCGACCTGTTCAGGTTCCCGACGATCGCCTCGCTGACGGCCTACCTGAGCCCTGACGCGCCGGCGCCCGCGGCTGTCGCGAGCACCGCGCCCGCCGGCGGCGCGCTCGCCATCGTCGGCATGGCCTGCCGCTTCCCCGGCGCCACCGGGCCGGAGGAGTTCTGGGCGGCGATCCGCGACGGCGTCGAAGCCGTACAGGACTTCACCGACGAGGAGCTGCTCGCCGACGGCGAGGACCCCGACCGGCTGGCGGACCCCGCCTACGTCAGGTCGGGGACGGTGCTGGACGGCATCGACCTGTTCGACGCCACGCTGTTCGAGTTCACGCCGCGTGAGGCCGAGATCCTCGACCCGCAGCAGCGCCTGTTCCTGGAGACCGCCTGGGAGGCGCTGGAGGACGCGGGCTGCGACCCCGCCCGCCACCCGGGGCGCATCGGCGTCTTCGCCGGTTCGGCGATGAGCAGCTACTACATCGAGAACCTGCTGGCCGCGCCCGACGTGCTCAGGGCCGTGGGCGAGTACCAGGTCATGCTCGGCAACGACAAGGACTCCCTGCCGACCAGGACCTCGTACAAGCTCGACCTGCGCGGGCCGAGCGTCAGCGTCAACAGCGCCTGCTCCACCTCGCTGGTCGCGCTCCACCTGGCCAGGCAGAGCCTGATCGCGGGCGACTGCGACCTCGCGCTGGCCGGGGCGGTGCGGGTCAACGCCTGGAGCCGCCGCGGCTACCTCTACCAGAGCGGCGGCATCGGCTCGCCGGACGGCCACTGCCGGCCCTTCGACGCCGAGGCCCAGGGCACGATCGGCGCCAGCGGCGTGGGCATCGTCGTGCTGAAGCGGCTGGAGGACGCCCTCGCCGCGGGCGATCCCATCCACGCCGTCGTACGCGGCTCCGCGGTCAACAACGACGGCACCAGGAAGATCGGCTACACCGCGCCGGCCGTGGACGGGCAGGCCGAGGTCATCACCGCGGCGCTGGCCTCGGCCGGCGTCGACCCCGGCACGATCGGCTACGTCGAGGCGCACGGCACGGGCACCGCGCTCGGCGATCCCATCGAGGTCGCCGCGCTCTCCCAGGTATTCACCGGGGATCGGCCGATCGCGCTGGGCTCGGTCAAGTCCAACATCGGCCACGCCGACGCCGCCGCCGGGATGGCCGGGCTGATCAAGACCGTGCTGGCGCTCAAGCACCGTACGCTGCCGCCCACGGTCAACTTCGCGACGCCCAACCCGCGCATCGACTTCAGCCCGTTCTACGTGCCCACCACCGGCGCGGAATGGCCGCAGGGCCAGGGACCGCGCAGGGCGGGCGTCAGCGCGTTCGGAATGGGCGGCACCAACGCCCACGTGGTGCTGGAGGAGGCGCCCGAACAGCCCGACGCCCCGCCGGCGACCGGCCCGCACCTGCTCGTCATGTCGGCCGCCGGCGACTCGGCGCTGGCGGAGACGGCCACGCGGCTGCGCGCCCACCTGGCCGCGCATCCGGACGCGGACCTGGGCGAGGTCGCCGCCACCCTCCGGCACGGCCGCCGCCAGCTGCGGCACCGCGGCATCCTGGTCGCCGAGGACCACCGGTCGGCGCAGGACGCCGAGCTCGTCGCGGGCGAGTCGCGCCCGCGCGAGATCGCCTTCCTCTTCCCCGGCCAGGGCGCGCAACGCCGCGGGATGGGCGCGGGCCTGTATCGATCGGAGAGCGTCTTCCGCGCCACCGTCGACGCCTGCTCCGGCCTCCTCGAGCCGCACCTCGGCCTCGACCTGCGCGAGGTCCTGTACGGCGAGGCCGGCGATCTCGACCAGACCTGGCTCACCCAGCCCGCGCTCTTCGTCACCGAGTACGCGCTCGCCCGCGCACTGATCGAGCGCGGGGTCCGCCCGGCGATGATGGCCGGGCACAGCATCGGCGAGTACGTCGCCGCCTGCCTGGCCGGGGTCTTCACCCTGGAGGACGCGCTGCGCCTGGTCGCCGCCCGCGGCCGCCTGGTGCAGAGCCTGCCCCCCGGCTCGATGCTGGCCGTGCCGCTGCCCGAGTCCGAGGTCGGCCACCTGCTCGGCGAGGACATTTCGCTGGCCGCGGTCAACGCCCCCGAGCTGTGCGTCCTGGCCGGCCCCGAGCAGGCCGTCGCCGAACTGGAGCGGCGGCTGGCGGGGCAGGGCGTCGCCTGCCGCGCGCTGCGCACCTCCCACGCCTTCCACTCCGCCATGCTGGATCCGGTGCTCGACGCCTTCGCCGCCGAGGTCGCCTCGGTGCAGCTGGGGGCGCCGGACCTGCCGTACCTGTCCAACGTCACGGGCGGCTGGGCGTCCGGCGCCGAGACCAAGGACCCCGCCTACTGGGTGCGCCACCTGCGGGAGACCGTGCGGTTCGCCGACTGCGCCGGCGCCCTGGTGGCCGCCGACGCCGCGGTGATCGAGGCGGGGCCGGGCCGTACGCTGACCACCCTGGTCCGCCGCCAGGGAGGCCAGGCGGCGGTCGCCCCGTTCACCGAGCCGGACAGCGGGCAGTCCGCCCTGCTGGAAGGCATCGGACGGCTGTGGGTGAGCGGTGCCGGCATCGACTGGACGGCGTTCGGCCCGCCGGGCAGGCGGGTGCCGCTGCCCACCTACCCGTTCGAGCGGCGGCGCTACTGGATCGGGCCGCGCGCCCGGCGCTTCGAGATCGCGGGGGCGGCTTCGGCACCGCTGACGGCAGCGGAGCCGGTGGCGCAGGCTCGGGCGGTCCAGGAGCTCGACGCGGTCGCCGCCGCCTGGCAGGACGTGCTCGGCATCGTGCCCGCCGGCCCGCAGGACGACTTCTTCGGCCTGGGCGGCGACTCCCTCGTGGCCACCCAGCTCGCCTCCCGCCTCGGCCTGCCGATCGAGGCGATCTTCGAGCATCCGACGCTGGCCGGCCAGCGGGCGCTCGTCGCCGCGGCGCCCGCCCCCGCGCTGGTCCCGGCCGTCGCCTCGGTGGGAGCCCGCGAGGTGATCCCCGTCGTCGAGGATCCCGGTCCCGCGCCCGTCTCGTTCATCCAGCGGCGCATGTGGTTCATCGACCAGGTGCACGGCTCGGCCGCGTACGCCGTGGCCACGGCGCTGGACCTGCGGGGCGAGCTGGACGTGGAGCGGCTGCACGGCGCCCTGCGCGAGCTGGTTCGGCGGCACGAGTCGCTGCGGACCGTCTTCCGCGCCCCGGACGGCGAACCGGTGCAGGTGGTGCTGCCCGCAGGGGAGGTGCCGCTGCCGGTCGAGGACTGCGACGACGCCGAACGGGCGCTGAGCGAGGCCGCGGCCGAGCCGTTCGACCTGGCGCACGGCCCGCTGTTCCGGGCCCGGCTGCTGCGGCTCGCCCCGGATCACCACGTCCTGTCGCTCGGCTTCCACCACATCGTCGTGGACGGCTGGTCGATCACCCTGCTGCGGACCGAGCTGGTCGCGCTGTACAACGGCGAGACGCTCCCCGAGCAGCCGGTCAGGTACCGCGACTACGCGCGCTGGCAGCGGGAGCAGGTCGCCGATCTCGGCTTCTGGAAGGAGCGGCTGCGCGGCATCCCGCACAGCCTGGACCTGCCCACGGACCGGCCGCGCCCGCCGATGCAGACCTTCGAGGGGGCGGTCGCCTCCCACGTGCTCCCCGCGGAGCTGGCCGGGGGGCTGCGGAAGCTGAGCCAGGAGCGCGGCGCCACGCTCTACATGACGCTGCTGGCCGCGCTCCACACGCTGCTGTACCGCTACAGCGGCCAGGAGGACATCTGCGTCGGCTCGCCGGTGGCCGGGCGCACCCGCCCCGAGTTCGAGGGCATCGCGGGCTGCTTCATCAACACCCTCGTCATGCGGGCCGCGATGGACGGCTCGATGCCGTACACGCAGCTCCTGGCGCAGGTGCGCGAGTACGCCCTGGGCGCGTACGCCCATCAGGACGTGCCGTTCGAGCAGCTGGTGGAGGAGCTCAACCCGCCCAGGGACCTGTCGCGCAACCCGCTCTTCCAGGTGCTGTTCAACCTGCTCAACCTGCCCCAGAGCGACCTGGACATGAACGGGCCGGCCGTGCGGGAGCTGGCCGTGGAGACCGGCACCGCCCAGGTGGACCTGGTGCTCTACGTCTACGAGCAGGGCGACGAGCTGCTGTGCCGGCTGGAGTACAACACCGCGCTCTACGACGCCGGCACCGCCGGGCGGCTGCTGCGGCACTACGAGACCCTGCTCTCCGCGATCGCCGCGGCGCCCGGGACCGCGCTGTCCGGCCTGGACCTCCTCACCGGCGAGGAGCTGGAGGAGCAGCTGGCCTGCCAGGACGTCGAGGTGCCCGACCTGTGCATCCACGAGCTGGTGGAGGCCCAGGCCGACCGGACGCCCGACGCCGTGGCCGTCACCTTCGAGGGCGTCTCGCTGACGTACCGGGAGCTGGACGAGCGGGCCAACCGGGTCGCCCGGCGCCTGCGGGCGGCGGGGACGGGACCCGAGACGCTGGTGGGCGTCGCGCTGGAGCGGTCGGCCACGATGCTGGTCAGCCTGCTCGGCGTGCTGAAGGCGGGTGGCGCGTACGTGCCGCTCGACCCGATGTACCCGCAGGAGCGCCAGGACTACATCCTGGACCACTCCGGCATCGGCGTCCTGGTCACCGAGCGCGAGCTGGCCGGCCGCTACACCAGCTACAAGGGCGAGCTGATCCTCACCGACGAGGGGTTCCCGGAAGAGAGCCCGGAACGGCTGCCCGCGCAGGCCACCCGGCAGAACCCCTGCTACGTCCTGTACACCTCGGGTTCCACCGGGCGGCCCAAGGGCGTGCGCGTCCAGCACTCCTCGGTCGTCAACTTCCTCAGCTCGATGAGCCGCGAGCCCGGCCTGACCGGCCAGGACACGCTCCTGGCCGTCACGACGTCCGCGTTCGACATCTCGGTGCTGGAGCTGTTCCTGCCGCTCACGGTCGGCGCCCGGGTGCTGATCGCGAGCCGCGAGGCGGCCTACGACCCGGTGAGCCTGGCCGCCCTGCTGGAGGACGCGACGGTCATGCAGGCCACCCCGGCCACCTGGCGGCTGTTGCTGTCGGCGGGTTGGGAGGGCAAGCCGGGGCTGAAGGCGCTGTGCGGTGGCGAGGCGCTGCCCGCCGATCTGGCCACCGGCCTGCGCGGGCGCGTGGCCGAGCTGTGGAACATGTACGGGCCGACGGAGACCACGATCTGGTCCACCCTCACCCGCGTCACCGACGGGCCGATCACGATCGGCCACCCGATCGCCAACACCCGGATCCACCTGCTCGACACCGCGATGCAGTTGGTTCCCACCGGCGTGGTCGGCGAGCTCTACATCGGCGGGGCGGGCCTGGCCCGCGACTACCTCCACCAACCCGAGCTGACGGCCGAACGCTTCGTCACCTGGCAGGACGGCAGCCGGCTGTACCGGACCGGTGACCTGGCCCGCCGGCGGGCCGACGGCTCGATCGAGTTCCTCGGCCGGGCGGACGGGCAGGTGAAGGTCCGCGGCTACCGGATCGAGCTGGGCGAGATCGAGTCGCTCCTGCTGGCACATCCGGGGGTCCGTGAGGCGGCCGTGGTGGTGCGCGGCTCGGACGAGGACAAGAGCATCGCCGCCTACCTGGCCGCCGATTCCGAACATGACTGGCGCGAATACCTGCGGCGCAAGCTGCCCGACTACATGATCCCTTCGGCGTTCGTGCCGCTGGAGGCGCTGCCGCTCACCCCCAACGGCAAGGTGGACCGCAAGGCGTTGCCCGAGCCGGTGGGCCAGGCACGCGCGGAGGGCGCGGCGGCGCGGACTCCGGCCGAGGTCAAGCTGGTCGAGCTCTGGTCGCAGATCCTGGGCGTGAAGGGGATCGGGATCGACGACGACTTCTTCGCGCTGGGCGGCGACTCCTTCAAGGCCGTGCGCGCCGTACGGGACTCGGGGATCCAGGCGACCGTGCTGGACCTCTTCAAGAACCCCACGATCCGAGCGTTCGCCACGCTCGACGGCTCATCGCACGATATCGGCCTCCTGCATGAACTGACCCCTCCGCGCCCAGCGGCCTCGCTGACCCTGGTCTGCGTGCCGTTCGCGGGCGCCGGCGCGATCACGTACCAGCCGCTGGCCGCGGCCCTGCCCGAGCACATCACCATGCTCGCGCTGGAGCCGCCCGGCCACGACACCGGCAATCCCGGCGAACCCATGCTGCCCTTCCACGAGCTCGTCGAGGGCTGCGTCAAGGAGATCAAGGAGAAGGTCGACGGGCCACTCGCGCTCTACGGCCACTGCATGGGCGGCGCGCTGACCGTCGAGCTGGCCCGCAGGCTGGAGGAGGAGGGCGTCGAGCCGGAGAAGGTGGTGATCGGCGGGCACTTCCCGGCGCCCCGCCTGCCGGGCAAGGCCTTCGCCTGGTTCCGCAGGACCTTCCCGATGGAGCGGTGGACCTCCAAGCGGCAGGCGCTGGAGTTCCTGCGGGCCATGGGCTTCTTCACCGAGGCGCTGGATCCTCAGGAGCGCGACTTCATCATGGGCGTCTTCCTCCACGACACCCAGGAGGGTGAGGACTACTACACCGAGCTCTACCAGGCGCCCATCAAGAAGCTGTCGGCGCCGCTGGTGTGCGTGGTCGGCGAGAACGACCGCGCCACCGAGCTGCACGAGGAGCGTTTCCGCGAGTGGGATGCCTTCTCCGACTCGGTGTCGCTGGAGGTCATCCCCAAGGCCGGGCACTACTTCCAGAAGCACCAGGCGACCGAGCTGGCCGGGATCCTCGGCGGCGACGACCGGACAGCGGCTCCGCTGCCGCCCCGCTACCAGCAGGCCAGCCTGAAGACGTTCTCCCTGGTGGCCTTCGGCCAGCTGGTGTCGCTGATCGGCACCGGGCTGACCACGTTCGGCCTGGGCCTGTGGGCCTACCAGCAGACCCGGTCGGTCTCGATGTTCGCCCTCGTCTCGGTCATGGCCCTGCTGCCCGCCGTCGTGCTGGCGCCGATCGCCGGCGCGGTGGCGGACCGCTTCAACCGCAGACTCGTCATGATCACCGCCGACTCGGCGGCGGGGTGCGCCTCCGTCTCGCTGGCCGCCCTGCTCTGGACCGGCGGGCTCCAACTCTGGCACGTCTACCTCATCGTCGCCGTCGGCGCGGTGTCGACGGCCTTCCACCAGCCCGCCTACATGGCGGCCGTGGCCCAGTTGGTGCCCAAACGCTATTACGGCAGGGCCAACGGCCTGACCCAGCTGGGGCAGGCGGCGGGAACCGTACTGGCGCCGCTGCTCGGCGGCGCGCTCGTGGCCGCCGTCGGGCTGAGCGGCATCATCCTGATCGACCTGTCCACCTTCGCCTTCGCGGTCGTCGTGACCTTGGCGGTCCGGTTCCCGGACACGCTGTTCAAGAAGCGGGAGGAGCCGTTCTGGCAGGAGGTGACCGGCGGCTGGCGCTACATCAGCCGCAGGCACGGGCTGCTGGCGATCATCCTGTTCACGGCGTTCCTGAACTTCCCGTTCGCGATGGTCGAGGTCCTGTCCACGCCGCTGCTGCTCAGCCTCACCGACACCCGCGGCCTGGGCGTGGCGCTCTCGATGACCGGCATCGGGCTCCTGCTGGGCAGCCTGATCATGACGGTGACCGGCGGCCTGGCGCGGCGCACCAACGGCATCCTCGGCTCCTTCATGGCGCTGGGCGTCGCCTTCGCCGTCATCGGGATCGCGCCCCACCCGGCGCTGCCCGCGATCGGGCTCTTCCTCATCGGGCTGCTCACCGCGTTCCTGAACGCGCACTGGTTCTCCATCGTGCAGCAGAAGGTCGGGCTCGACCTGCAGGGCCGGGTCATCGCCACCAACCTGATGCTCAGCTGGGCGCTGGTCCCGGTCGGGTTCCTCCTGGCCGGACCGCTGGTGGAGCAGGTCTTCAACCCCATCGCCGGCTCCGCGCACGGCCGGGGGATCGCCCTGCTCACCATCGTGGCGGGCGCGGTGACCGTCCTGATCGGGCTGGCGGCCTTCCGCTACCGGCCGGTCCGCTTCCTGGAGGACGAGCTGCCCGACGCGACCCCCGACGCGGTGGCCATCTCCGACAAGGACCTGATCCAGCGGGAGGCCGACAGACAGCTCGTCGCGTGACCCCTCCTCTCCCCCGGTACGGCGTGTGCCGGGGGAGAGCCGGCCGCCTGAGCGCGGTCAGCTCGGCGCCCGAAGCTCGACCAGGCCCGTGAACTCGGGGCTGGGCCGGACCTTGATCTCCCGCCACAGCAGCTCCGTGAACGCGTGCACGGCGCGCACCGCCTCCACCAGGTTGCCCTCGGCGAGGTGGATGCGGACGACCAGGCGCTGGGAGCTCTCGCGCAGCGGCTCGTACTCGACGGCAGCCAGCGCGAGGTCCAGTGCGCGACCGTAGGCGCCCTGGGCGAGCTGCCGTTCGGCCATGGCCTCCAGGGTGTGCAACTGGAGCTGACGGACGCGCTCGCGGACGGCGACGACCCACTCGTCGTACCAGCCGGGCAGCAGCACGCCGCGCGGCGGCACCCACGAGCCGTCGTCCTCGGCCTGCGCCGGTCGCCGCACGTGCAGCCGCCGGCTCAGCGCCTGCAACTCGTCGACGTCGACCGAGACCCGCGGGTCCAGCCGCATGGCCGGGCCGCCCGTGACGATCAGCCCCGGGCAGGCCCGGCCGGCCCGCCAGAGGGTGGTGCGGAGGTCGGCCTGCGCGCGGGCCTCGCTGGAGTCGGGCCACAGGCTGCCTGCGGCGAAGTCACGGGTCGCGGTGCCGTGCAGGCCGAGAAAGGCGACCAGCCGCCGAGCGCTGTGCGGGAGCTCGCCCCACCGTGCACCGCCCGTTTCAGCGCATGCCGACACCTCGAAGGTGCCCAGCAGACGCAGGCTCACCGACCCCTCCGGCCGTGCATCGTACGCCGCGACAGCAGAAGTGCTGTCCATCGGGCGCCCCTCCTCTGCACGAACAGATCCCTCTGGGTTTTATGTCGTCCGCAGATGATCTGTCAATAGGGCGTAACTTTTCGTGAGCCCGATGGTCATGAGCTGGGCTTTTGAGCTACATTCAGGCGGCCGATAAAATCACGTTGAAACTGTCGAAAATCCCATTAGCCGTTTATTCCAAGCGATATCGAAAAGCACGTGGCTCAGCCGTATTTGGTCAGTTCCGGGTGGCGGCGCAGCGTCTCGTAGGTCTTGCGGTCGGGGGCGTACGCGTCGGCGCGCGACCCGTCCTCGCCGCGTTCGCGGAAGACCTCGCGAAGCCTGTCGACCAGCGGGTCCCACTGCGTGTAGACCGGCTTGAGCTTGTTGAGCGCCTGGATGACGGAGATGACGTCCGGGCCCCGGTACCACGGCGGATGCTCGAGCTCCTTGCGCACCTCGGCGAAGACCGCCCTCTCCTGGTCGCGCAGCGTCAGCATGGCGGGGATCAGACTCCGGAGCTTGGCGTTGCGCTCCTCCACCGCTTCGGCGTCAGGAGCGGGCGCGGGCGGAGGTCCCACCGTCTCCTTCTGCGCGGGCGCGGACGCGGGCGCCCGTGCCGCTTTGAGCTTGCGCAGCTCGCCGCGGATCTCCGTCTGCCTGTCGCCGATCCTGCGCAGCATCTCGGCCACCGCCGCCACGTCGGTGAACTGCTCGGAGGCGGCCGTGATGGCTCTGGCGGCCTTGTCGAGCCTGAGGTTGTCGGCCTTCAGGCCCGCCTGGGCCTCCTCGAAGGCCCCGGCCGCGGCGCGGGCCTTGAGCTGGGCGACCCGGTCGCCCACCACGATCGTCTCGAACGCCTCACGCTCCTTGGCCAGCTCGGCCGGCCAGTCGTAGCGCACGCCGCCCTCGGCCTGGCCCTGCGGCCGGACCACCGCCTGCACGGCGTCGGACGCGCCGTCGTTGCCGCTCGCGTACTCGGCGAGCGCGCGGCTCATCTCCTCCCTGTCCCCGCCGCCGGCGGCGATCCTGCGGCCGAGGCGCTGCCAGTCCTGGAAGCTCGCGATCCGGCCGCGGAAGGCGTGGTTCCACCTGCCGGGTTCCCGGGAGGTGGACGCGATGGTCGCGAAGTCGTCGTCCGACAGCTTCATCCCGATCACCTCGGTGCGGGACTGCAGCAGCTTGCTGCCGCCGGTGGCCAGTTTGAGCGAGCCGGCGACGGGCGACTGGTCGGCGGCGGAGGCCAGCGCGCGGGCCGAGGCCCCCAGGTCGGTCTCCGAGGTCGTGGTGCTGACGTCACCCGTGGCCTTGTTGCCGGGACCGACGGCGGCGGTGACGGCCTGCTCGGTCCGGTACTCGAGCTGCGGGCCCGAGGCCGCTCCGGCCGTGAGCGCGCCGCCCGTCGCCCCCGCGAACAGCTTGTGTGTGCCCGTCTCGTCGACGACCGTCTTCTCCGCGAAGGAATGGGTGGTCGAGATCGACGCCTCCAGCCCCGCGACGCCCCCCTTGGGGGTCAGCGTGCTCGACCAGCCGGTGCCGGACTCCGTACCGGCCACCCGGGTGGGGTCAGCGGCGGCCAGGGCGGTCAGTTCGGCCGCGCCGTCGA
This sequence comes from Nonomuraea sp. NPDC003707, assembly GCF_053587055.1. Taxonomy (NCBI): domain Bacteria; kingdom Bacillati; phylum Actinomycetota; class Actinomycetes; order Streptosporangiales; family Streptosporangiaceae; genus Nonomuraea; species Nonomuraea sp. NPDC003707. The sequence goes on from NZ_JBSFNK010000010.1 coordinate 109,656, forward strand.
CCGCGAGGATCCGGTCGAACCTGGTCTGGTAGTCCGGGTCGCCGGGGTTCAGGCGGAAGGTGACCGCCCTGGCCTCCGACGTCGTCCTGCCGTAGCTGAGGCCGGCGCTCACGGCTCCCGACGAGCCGGACGCGCCGATGGACTTCGCGGTCTCCGACACCACCTCGACCGTGACGAGCACCCCCCCGCCCCTGCGCGCCACCGTGCGCTTGAGCGACCTGCTCCTGCTGTAGGAGACCTCGGCGCCGACCGGCGATCTGCCCGCGCCGGTCACGCCGAGCGAGCCGCCGACGCCCTTCTTGGCCTCCAGGCTCGCCTGGTCGCCCTCGCCGAGCTTGGCCGCCTCGGCGGCCGACAGCGGGGCCGCCAGGGTGGTGAGCAGCTGCCGCGCGTCGTCGACGCTGCCGCGCGCGACGAGATTGACGACCCGCAGCTCCTGCTCCGCGCCGCCCGACCCGTCGCGGGCCAGGTCCCCGAGGTAGCGCTTGGTCTCCTCCTGGCTGAACCGGTGGACGAACGTCCCGGTCACCGACCCCGCGACCGACAGCGACGCGCTCGCCGTGCCCTTCCGTCCCGCTCCGCCGCCCGCCCCGCCGCCCACCGTGCCGGTCGCGCCGATCGTGACGGTCACCATGAGCTGGTACGCCGGCGGCTCCGTCGCCTCCACCCGCGTGGCCTTCACCACCACGCGGGCGTTGCCGGCGACGGACCTGGTGGTGGTGAAGCCGTTGCCGTACGCGGTGGTCCGCTGGGCGCTCGCGGCCCCCTGCCCGCCGAACCCCTCGGGACCGGCGACGACCCCGGCGCTCGCCTGGCGGCCGGTCCGGGTCCCCTGCTGGAGCCTGCCCTCCTCGTCGAACGTCCCCGTGCTGGTGTCCTTGCTCCGGGTGAGGGTCAGGCTGCCCTCGTTCCGTGCCACCGTCGTTCCTGTCGTGCTCTTGGACGTGGCCTCAGGGGCCCCCTTGGAGGGAGCCCGGACCCCGGGCGCGGGGGCCGCGGACGCTTTCGGCGCCGTACCAGGGGGCGGGGTCGGCGCGGGGGTAGTAGGAGCTTTCGGTGCCGTGGTGGGTGCCGGGGTTTTGGCCGGTTTGGGAGCGGGGGCCTGCTGAGGAGCTTCCGGTTTCGGCTTGGCCTTGGGCGCCTTCGGCTGGGCCTGGGCCTGCTGGAGGATCCCGTCGTCCGCATCGGCCGGGATCGGGAGGGTCACGATCCTGCGCCGCGGCGGCGCCGGGGGCGGGGCCGGGGCCGGCTGTGGGTGCGCCGGGCGACGCTGCTCGACGACCGGTTCGGGCCTCGACGGCTTGGGCGGGAGCTTCTTGATGGCCTCCAGCGCCGGGGAGAGGTTCGCGGGGACGTGCTCGCGGAGCGGGTCCTTGGCCCGGCCGGTGCCGACGGTGGCGCCGGCCAGCCCGAGCTTGGCCGCGCAGTGCGGGCAGATCAGGGAGCTGGCGCCGACCGCTATCAGCTTGAGCTTGTGCTTGGCCGCGTGGGCGACCAGCCTCGCCTCCGCGTCCTTGCGCGCCTGCTCCGCCGTGCGCTTGCGCTTCGGCTCGTCCGGCTCCGACGCCTCCCCTTCGGCGGTCCCGCCCTCATGCTGGTCGACGAGATGCGGCCCCGGCTGGGACACCGGAGCGGTCTTCGGCACCACCCCCGACAGAGGAACCGGCTCGGACTTCGGCACCACTCCCGACTGCGGCACCGGTTCGGACTCGGGCTCGTGGGCGTGCGCGAGCGCCGACCCCGGCGCGGGCACCGGCACGGGAGCGGGAGCCGGTGAAGGGGCGGGGGCAGGCGAAGGGGCGAGCTTGGCGGCCGGGGCCGTTTCGGCGGGTTCGGCCGGTACGACCTTGAGATCGGGAGCCTCCGGCTGCTGTTTCTTCAGGCGGACGGCCTTGACCCACGTCTCCCCCGGCCCCAGGTCGACGAGCTTGCGGCGGCTGCCTTTGGTGGTGGTGACGAGCTCGTGCAGGTTGCCTTCCTCGTCCACGGCGTAGCCGACGGTGACGGTGACGTCCCCCCGGATGGAGCCCTCGGCCGCCTCGCGACGCTCCTCAGGGGTGCGCTGGTCCACCGGCAGCGGCTTGCCCTCCTTCTCCGCCTTGGCGGCCTTCGCCTCCTGGCCCGCCTCCCACCGGACGAGGCTCTTCCGGACGACCCCCTCCATCAGCTCGGTCGCCCGCAGGTCGGCGGCGTCCTGGTACTCCCGCAGCCGGGCGAACGCCGCGACGTCCTCCGGGCTCGCGGGGCCGCCCGTCTCCTCAGCCATGGCCAGCCCGATCGACGCGCTGCCGCCGACGGCCACGTAGCCGCTCTCTGGGCCGCTCTCTGGGCCGCTCTCTGGCCCGCTCTCGTGCGCCACCGCGTCGGCCGCCGCGTGGGCCGCGGCCTCGAGCCCGGCGTGGCGGGTCGGCCGCGGGCCCGCGCCGCCGCGCTGCTGGATGACGTGGGCCAGCTCGTGGGCGAGCAGGTGCCTGCCGTCGGGGGTGTGCGGCGCGAACCTGCCGGGGCCGAAGACGATCCGCTCGCCGACCGTGTACGCGCGGGCGCCCAGCTCGCGCGCCGATCTCCCGGCCGAGCCGTCGGAGTGCACCCTGACCTGGCTGAGGTCCTGCCCGAACCGCTGCTCCATGGCCGTCCGCGTCACCCGGTCCAGCGGCTCGCCCCTGCGCGCCAGCTCCCTGCGGGCCGCGGCGGGGACGGGCGCCGAGGCCCGCGCGGGTTCGGCACGTCGGTCGCCGGCCGCCATGGTCACAGTCCGTGCGTGAGCGGCAGCGCGAACGACGTCCGCCAACCGGTGACCCCGTCGCCCTCGACGACGGCCAGCGGCGCGTAGTGGTAGGCCACGCCGTGCGGGCCGCGGCCCTGGGGATGGTGCCAGATGACGTCGCCCAGCGTGCGGCGCGCGGGGAAGACCCAGTAGTCGCCCGTACGGTAGCGGTGCGGGTTGCCGCGCTCGCCGGTGAGGAAACGCACCTCGACGCCCCGCTCCAGCGGGATCCACCCCGCGTCCTTCCTGGCCGCCTGCGCCTCGGTCACCGGGACGGCCCCGTCGGGGGACTTGCCGGGCGGCGTGTGGTCCCAGCGCCGCAGGTACGGGTGGCGGCGCCGGTCGATCGCGGGCGGCGGAGCGTCCAAGGTCACGGTCGACAGGTCCACGTCCACGTCGACCACCTGCCGCAGCGGCGCGGCCGGACGCGGCCAGCCCAGCTCGCGGCGCAGCGAGACGGCGTCGTCCACGGCCTCCACCCACTGGCCGACCTCCAGCGCGGTGTGCCGGTCGCGGCCCAGGCTGCTCACCTGGACCACGGGCCCGTCGCTCGCCAGGATCGGATAGATCACCGAGCCGTTGTCCCGCGACCAGGCGAAGCTCGCCCCTTCCCGGGCGGTGCCGCCGCTGCGGATCTCCACCCGGTAGAGCTGGTTCTCCCCGGTGTACCCCGCGTCGGACGGCGCGGTGCACGGGTCGTCGTCGGCCTCGTGCGGGCGCGTGGCCCGTACCTGGAGCACTCCCCGGTGCTCCGCCGACTCGGCGGCGGCGATCCAGTCGGCGACCCAGGTCTCCACCGACATGTCACCGGTCGGCACGGGCACGGCGCGCACCTGCCAGACCACCTGCGCGCGGCTGCCGGTGTCGGGGTGGTGCGGGCCGAGCGCGGGCTCGTGCAGCGTGGGGTCCTCCACCTCGGTGACGTGCCGCTCCCAGACCTTCAGGTAGACCAGGTACCTGCCCTTGGGCAGGCGGTCGGCGCCCGCGACGTCCAGCACGGCGTGCGGCTGCTTGGCGTAGGTGGTCTCGGCCGGGTTCTCGACGCCGATGCCGTTCACGTAATAGCGGCCCGCCCCGATGGTGAAGTCCGCCACGGCCGGGTCGCCGACGGCGAAGCCCAGTCCGGGGCCCGCCGGCCCGGCGTGGGGGCCCATCAGGTCGGCCAGCGCGCCGCGCAGCTGGTGCAGCAGGAGCGCGGTCTGCTCGTTGCGGTTGGCGTCCAGGCCGACCCTGCCCTGCAGGTCGAAGACCGCGGAGTAGCCGCGCTCCGGCGAGAAGGTGATGTTGGAGAAGTCTCCGTGCACAGCGGTCTCCCTAGGTGGCGTTGATGACGGCTGCATCGACACCGAGGGGGACGAACCCGTCCAGGTGGTCGACGAGGTTGGCGAGTCTGCGCGCCTCGAACAGGTCGTGGAAGGCGCCCATCTCGGCGCCGTCCTCCGCTCCTGTGCGGATGGCGTCGGCACAGGTCTCGTGCAGCCTGCAGTAGCCGGGCGTGCCGTACCTGACGCTGGTGAACCTGGGCCGCAGCCGGTTGTCCGAATCGGGCGGGCACCGGTAGCGGGGCGGGCCGCCGTGGCAGGCGTAGGAGACGTAGGAGTAGCGCGCGCAGCCGGCGTCGCGCCTGGCCACGTGCACGCAGCCGGTCACGATGCTGTCCTCGGCGAGCCTGAGCAGGTAGACGCGCACCTGGCCGAGCACGGTGCAGCGGCGCAGGGTCAGGTCGGCGTAGGCGTTCCTGGCGTCCACGCCCGTCACCGCGGCCGGCTCGCGGCCGGTCGCGTCGATGATCGAGTCGTACGCCTCGACGATGAGCGGCTCGCCCGCGGTCTCGTCCTGGTCGACGAGGATCGTGCCGACGATCGACCGTTCGACGCGCAGGCGGGCGGTGGTGCGGCGCAGCTCGATCGACGGCTCCTCGCCGTGGCGGGGCTCGCACCGGTCGTCCAGCTCCCAGCCGGGCACGAGGGTGCAGTGCCTGATCGTCACCTCGCCCACCTGTCCCGTGATGTCGACGCTGCGGCCCGAGATCACGAGCCCGTCGAGGAGCAGGCGGGGGCGGCGCGCGGAGGGCGGCGGGCAGTCGGCGGCGCCGCCCGGCGGCGGGGTCTTGGAGCGGGCGCGCACCAAGAGCGCGTCGAACCTGTTGGCCCGCTGGTTGAGCAGCCTGATGACCGGCCGCTGGTATGACGCCGCCCGCAGCTCCAGCCGGTCGTCCAGGCCCAGCTCGACGCAGAGCGCCTCGGTGTAGTCGGCCGAGTCGACGATCTCCACGAGCGCGTCGTGCAGCGACGGGTCGGCCTCCTTGTCCTCCTGCCACTGCCGGAGCGCGGCGGTGATCGAGCCGAACCCGTCACCGCCGACGACGTACCGGCGGCGCTCGCCGACGGGAGCGGTCGCCCTGGCGTAGGCGCCGCCGCCCATGCGCTCGCTGAAGCCGTAGCACCAGCTCACCCACACCCCCTCCTCCGGCGCCTCGTCCGGCGGGAAGGCGATCCTGCCCAGCACCGGGTCCACGACCACCTGGCCCGGCTGGGGCCGGTAGCGCCAGTCGCTCAGGTCGGCGCCGACGATCCGGCTCGCGGGGACGGGGTTGTCCAGGCTGTCGCGCCAGATCCGCAGGGCGCGGCCCGGGCCGTAGTACTCGGTCACGGCCGCGGCGAACTCCTCGCGGCCGATCGGCTGCGGTAGGTCGGCGGGTCCCGACAGGTGGGCGGCCTTCGGTCCCGTCCCCTGTGGGGCGAACAGCTGGGTGTCGATGCCCAGCACGTTGACCAGGTAGCGGCTGTAGCGCTGGTCGACGCAGAACGCCGGGGCCCGGGTGACGGGGAAGGACAGCAGCCACCACACGTACAGCGCCAGGCTGGGGATGTTGGGCAGTCCCCGGGTCAGCTCGCTGTTGATCCGGCGCACGTCGGGCAGCCTGGGGGCGGTGTCGAAGGGGCCGCCGACGCGCTCGCAGGCGACGAGGTCGCGCACGTCGAAGGTGGCCGGCCGGTCCGGCCGCAGGTGCCGGAGGTGCTGGTCGCGCACCAGCATCCGGTACGTCTCCACCGCCCGCGCGGGCCGGCCCGCGACGTCGAAGGCGAGCTGTTCCAGCGCGGCGGCGGTGCCCTTGCGGCGGCGTACGGCCATCGCGTCCGCCACCTCGGCGCGGGAGACGCCCTCCCTGTCGATGCCGACCAGGGCCGCGATGTACGGCACGATCCACTCGTCGCAGGTCTCGACGAACCAGTTGGCGTACCAGGTGTCGAGGTCGTCCTCGATGACGTGTACCTGCTCCTCGATGATCCGCAGCAGCGCCCGCAGCGGGTGGCCCCGCTCCTCGTCCCTGCTGCGGTGGATGGCGGGCAGCAGCGCGGCCAGCTCGTCACGGGTCATCGGGCCACCTCCACGTGCAGGACGACGAACCCGTCCAGGCCAGGTGTGATCAGGACGAGCTCGGCGGGGTCGATGTGGACGCCGTCGGCCCGGGTCCTGGCCGGTCTCGCGGGTATCCGTTCGGCCACGCCGGTGACCGCGGCGGCCTCGGGGGCGGTCGTGCCGAGGATGGCGCCCAGCCGTACGACGTCGGCGAACGCGACGCCGGGCACGCGCTGGAGCTCCGCGACGACCTCGGACAGGTACAGGCTGCGCCCGAGAGCGCGCGCGTCGAACCCGAACGCCGACTCCAGGGCCGCGCGGGCCTGCGGGCCGACCAGGTCGGGGGCGCGGTCGGCGGCGATCCACACGTTCGCCTCCAGGACGACGTTCCACAGCGTGCGCGGCGCCGCGGCGACCGGCACGCCGGGGTCGCCGTAGCGGCGGCAGGCCGCGAGCAGGCCGCGCAGCAGGTCGGAGTCCGGCTCGATCGGCGCGTCGTCCACGCCCGCCACCGTCACGTGGACCAGTTCCCTGCCGCCCGCGCTCAGGCGGGTCGCCGCGGCCTTGCCGACACCCGCGCGGGCCAGGGTGAAGTCCGCGTAGTCGCGCAGGCCCACCAGCCGGTCCATGGCCAGCGTGGGCAGCGGTGCCCGGCCGCGCAGCGCCGGGTCCGCGTCGTGGTCGGTGCCGCCGCTCGCGCGCAGCGGGTTGATCACCGCGCTGATGCCCAGCGGCTTGGTCTGCAGCTGGCTGAGCTGCCCGGCGCGCACGTTGCCCGCCCTGCCGATGCCCACGCGGTAGGTGAAGGCCACGTTGCCGGTGCCGGTGGGCAGCCGCGATCCGCGCCTGCCGTCGCCGAACTCGACGGTCGCGCCGCCCGCGGCGTCCACGCTCAGCTGGTAGGCCCGCTCGGACGGCCCCGCCCAGGCCAGCTCGGGGACCTCGTGCCAGGCGATGCCGCCCACCCTGACGATCAGCTCCGCCTCGGCGCCGTCGGCGTCGGGCGTGGCGATGTACGTCAGCGGCTGCTGGCCCAGGGTGAAGCGCTGGCCGGCCGCGCCGGCGTCGCCGCTGCCCGCCCCGGGTTCGAGCTTCGTCTCGCCGTTCGTGGCGCGCACGACGTTGGCCCAGACGGTGACGGTGGAGCGGCGGTAGCTGCCGCGCAGCGGGGCCGCGAGGTCCAGCACGGTGTGATCCGGCACGCTCCCCGACGAGGAGACCCGCCGGGTGCCGATGACCCGCGCGACCTCGCCGCTCGGCGGGGTGAGCGGGCCCGCGTCCTGCGGCATCCCGGACACGACGATCGTGCGGCCGGTCGGCAGGTCCTCGATCACCACGCCGAGGTCGATCGAGCCGCCCTCGACGGGCCCCGTGATGGGCTCGTCGGCCAGGGCGAGAGGCTCGGCCTGGACGTAGAAGGTGTAGCCGCGCAGCTCGGACAGGGAGCGCCCGGCGTCGCCGTGCTCCTCGGGGAACCAGGGCGCCACCAGCACGAGCGCGGTCACCCTGCCGGAGATGCCGTAGCGGGCCAGGCCCAGCGTGCGCACCTCTTTCACGAGGTTGACGTTCACGAGGCCGCCGCCGGAGACCACCACGATCCAGCTTCCCGGGAGGATGCGCGGATAGTCGGCGTCGAGCGGCAGCAGGGTGCGCGCGCCCGCGTCGGAGTCGTACAGGCCCTCGTCGAGCTCCCAGTCGGGGTCGTCCGCGGCGACCTCGCCGATCACCCCGCCGGATGTCGCGGGCGGGAGCGGGGCCGCGGAGCCGAACGTGGCCGCCTTGGCCCGCAGGACCTCCAGCCGGACGAACTCCGCCTCCTCGTCGCCGTCCTCGGCCACCCCGGCCGGGGACAGCTGGAGCCTGGCGGCGGTCACCTGCGCGTCCAGATCGGTCTCCGCCGACTCGACGATCCTCAGCAGGGGCGATCCGTCGGTGAAGTGGAAGAGCAGGCGGTCGTTGGGCGCGAGCCCGGTCGCGATCCCTTCGACGTGCACCACCCGCAGGGAGGCCACGCGGCAGCGGGTCAGCCGCGTCGGGCGGCGCAGCCTGGGCGGCAGCGCGCCCCACGACGAGCGGGCCACCAGCTCCTCAGCCGTCTCGAAGATCTGCGGCTTGGCGCCGGGGTCGGGCACACTCTGCACCCTGGCGCCCGCCGGCACTCGCACGAGCGGGTCGGCGGGGTCGGGGTCGAGGGTGTAGGCCAGCCAGGCGCTCGCCGCCAGCCCGGGCCGGGGCCGGTAGCCGACGAGCGCGGCCAGCTCCACCAGCGAGCGCCGCTCCTTGGCCGTCGCGAGGTAGCCCTCGTCGGCGATGCGTTCCTGGTAGAAGGTCAGCACGTCGCCGACGCAGGCCCACGCGTCCAGCAGCGCCAGCGCGGGGTCGTCGGGGGCGCGCGTGGTGAGCCTGGCCAGCTCGGGATGGTCGGAGGAGGCCAGCCTCCCGATCATCCTGGCCAGGAACGCCGCCCGGGTGCCCACGCGGACGCTCAGGCTCGACCTTCCTGGCGGGTTGGCCATCACCTTTCCGGGCGGCAGCGGTGTCCCCGAAGCGCACCGCCCGCAACATCCCGCCGCTTCACCGCAGCTCATACCGGCTCACCGCCCTCCCACGAGATCCAGCGTCAACGTCCCGGCCGAGGGGATCTCCAGCGGGCCGAACGCGAGCGCGCCGCCGGGAGGCACGGGCGGCCCGGTGGAGACCGTGCGGGCCAGCCGGACGACGCTCGCCGACACCACTCCCGGCACGGCCATGGCCTCGGCCAGGATCCGGCTCACGTACAGGCCGGTGCCGAAGGTGAGGCGGTCGGGGTCGAACATGCCGCCCGGCGCGTCGCCGAGCCGGGCCCGCAGCGCGACGGTGACGGCCGAGCGGGGCGCGTTCGCCGCCAGGCAGACGCGTAGCCCGAGGTCGACCGCGACCAGCCGGGGCGGGTCGGCCCGCAGGTCGTGCCCGATCCGCCGGACCTGCTCCAGCCGGGTCCGCACCGCTTCCAGAGGGAACCCCTCGCCGCAGCGGCCGCGCAGGGGGTCGATCGCCACGTCGGCCTCGTACCAGCCGCCGGTCCAGGCCAGGTCGGTGGCCGCGCTCTGGACTCCGGGCTGGGCGGCGGCGATCGTGGCGTAGTCCTCGGCGGTGACCGCCCGTATCAGGCGGTGCCGGTAGGCGGTGGGGCCGAGCAGGCGGGCTTCGGCGACCGGTTCGGGGTCGATGCCGCCCGTGGCGGCCAGCGGGTTGCGTACGCCGGTCACGGGCACCGCGATGGGGCACGAGGCCACCAGGTGGGCCACCGCCTCGGGGCCGACGTTGCCGGCCGTCCCGTTGCCGGCCCGCAGGCGCAGCTCGAACCGCTGGCCGGGGCGGACCCCGCGGCCGTACTTTCCGTCGCCGAAGCGCAGGTGCGAGCTGCCCTCGTCGTCCACCTCGACGACGACGTGCCGGTCCTCGGGGCCGCTGCCGATCAGGTCGGCCCGCACCGTCCACGTCTCGCAGTCGGAGGTGAGCCACAGCTGGGCCGGCGCCGTACGCGGGTCCTGGGTGAGCGCGGCGGCGGCGGGACCCGCGGCGACCGGCTCGGCGGGGTCGAGCCCCGCGCCGGCACCCCAGGTGGCGGCCACCTCGGCCGCGTCGGCGGCGTCCAGCGGCAGGCCGAGGCGGGCCTGGGCGATCAGCCTGGCCAGCCTGCCGAGCAGGCGGGGCCGGGGCGCGGTGCCGGTGGGGATGCGGGCCAGCGTCAGGGCCTGGCCCGCCGCGACGATCTCGGGAGCGGGGTAGGGCGCCCGGCGGGTGAGGGGCGCGTGCGGCAGCACGGGCTCGAAGCGCACCCGTACGGGGTCGCGCTCCGGGCGGCCGAGCCCTTCGCACCGCACGGGACCGGGCTCCCCTTCGGGCACGGTCAGCGTGCCGGTCACCGTGGCGCCGTGGTCGACGAGGACCACGTTCGCCCTGGCCACGCTCACGTCCTCGAACAGGCAGCACTCCTCGCCGCCGATGGCGGCCAGGCACAGGTCGAACGTCAGGGCGTCGGCGCACGCCCAGCTCACCCGGAGCAACGGCTGGTCGTAGACCGGGTCGTCGAGCTCCTCGACCTCGGTCAGCCGTACGGCCTGGCGGTGGGTGACGTCCGCGTCGCCCGGCACCCCGGTCAGCGGGCCGCGTACCTCCTCGAAGATCACCACGTCGCCGGGGCACAGGCCGAGCAGCCGCTCGGACCGCTCCTCGTCGCACCAGCCGTCCACCAGCGTCGCGGCCGTCGCGCCCCGCGGCAGGCAGCACTCCTCGCCGCCCCAGGTCCACAGCCGGATGCGGTTACGGGCGGGGCTGACGGCCACGTCGTGCTCCAGCACGGGTTCGTACACCTGGTAGCCGCCGCCGGGCGCCAGACGGCGCAGCTCGCCCTCCGAGACCATCGGGCGGCCGCCGAGCGCCGGAACCGCCGTCACGAACCGGTAGCTGCCCGCGTACAGGACCCCTGGCTCCTCGACCTCCAGGTGCACCCAGGTGCGCGCGTTGCAGCCGTCGTGCATCCGGTAGTCGACCAGCCGCAGGTGCCGCCGCACCGACGTGCGCAGCCGGGCTGTGACCAGGTACGCCTCGGTGGCCACCGCGTCCTGGCGGTAGGAGAGCTGGTCGCCGATGTAGGCGAGCAGCTCGACCAGCGTGACGCCCAGGTCGGGGATCTGCCGGTCGGTCCAGGCGGGGGAGGTCAGCGCGAGCCGGTCCAGGATGAGCCGCCGGAAGCTCGCGTAGTCCTTGGCCAGGTAGTCGATGACCGCCCGGTCCTCCTCGCCCGGCGGGCAGGGCGCCGTCGCGCCGCAGTCGCTCTCCTCGCCGCAGTCGCCGGTGAAGGTGAAGGCGGCCCGGGCGTGCCGGGGGTCGAGGTCCTGCGCGCAGGCCAGCTCCACCTCGTACGGCGAGCGGTCCCCGAGCCGGTCGAGGTGCACGACCAGCTCGTCGTAGCGACCGGCCCGCGCGGCGACCACCTCGACGTGGACGGCCCGCACCACGCGCCCAGGACCGGTGATGGCGACGTCGTCCGCCTTCGGCACGGGCTCGGGAGCCTTGCCGAACAGCAGCAGCCGCAGCGTGCGCGCCTCGTTGTCGACCTGCACGCCGGCGATGCCGCCCCATCCGCAGGCGCGGTCCCGTTCCCGCCGCGCGCGGGGCGGGCAGCCCTCGTCGGCCGTCATGGCCCGGTCCTCCGTTCGACGGTGACCGAGTTGAGCTCCCCGGTCAGCAGCAGCACGTACGCCACCGACACCAGCAGCGCCCCCTCCTCGGCCCGCACGTCCACGCGCTCGACGCGCAGGTCGTCGGGCAGCCACTGCTGCAGGGCGGCCTGGAGGGTGTACTCGACGGCCCCGGCCAGTTCGGGGCTGTTGGGGGCGAAGACCAGCCGCAGGACGCCGGTGCCGAAGTCGGGCCGGTTGACCCGCTCCCCCGGGATCGTGAACAGCAGCTGCTCGACCATGTCGCGCACGTGGTCCTCGTCCGTGGTGGTGGCCGACCGGCCGTGCGCGTCGACGTGGAAGGGGAAGTCGAGGTGAGTGCTCATGATCCCGCCGCCCTGAGCTGCGTCGAGGTGATGACCGGCGTGCCCTGGGGGGCCTTGACCGCCGACTGGCTGACACCGGCGCCGGGCCCCGCGGGCTCCAGGACGACCGGCTTGCCGAGCACGAAGACCCGGGTGGAGGCGGCCAGCGCGAAGTCGACGGTGACGCAGGGGCTCGGCGGGGTCGCGCCCGACAGCGAGCAGCCCGCCACCGCGACCACGTCGCCGACGGTCACCACCGGCGCGCCCCCGGCCAGCACCACGGTCTGGCCGGGGACGATCGTGGCTTTGCCCTGGTGCAGGCAGGTCACCTGCGAGGCGACGGTCAGGAGGAAACCCGGCATCGTCGGCACCCCTCTCAGGCCGGCTTCACGACGAGCGCGCCGTTGTTGATGTTGACGAGCCCGACGAGGTTGATGGCCGGCGCGGTGATGGTCACGCCCGAGGTGTCGACCGTGATGGCCGCCGACTGGGACTGCAGCAGCACGCCGCTGCCCTTCATCGGGGCCACCGGCGTGTCGGACAGGGCGATCTTGCTCTTGCCGATGGTCTCGATGAGGAGCGCGGGCGCCGCCGGGGGCAGCAGCTTGGCGGTGGCGGGCGCCTCTTCCCGGCTCCCCCAGAAGAAACCCACCCAGATGGGGCTGTCGGGGCTGCCCTGCTCGAACTCCACCCAGACCCCGGCGCCGGGCGGCGGCACGGCGAAGAAGCCCATCTGCAGCCCGGCCAGCGGCACGCACGGCATCGCCCACGTCGACGGCAGCACGCCGAGCACGTCGGGAACGCTGACCAGCAGCCGTCCCTTGCCGAGAGGGTCGATGTTGTTCAGCACCGAGCCCCGGTACTTGCCGTAGAAACGTCTGGTGCCCGGCGGCTCGGCGTCCTCGCGCTCGGCGGGGCCGAAGAAGCCGGGAGACTCGACATAGCCGAGCTCGTCCATGTTCATGGCAGGTCCTTAGGAGAGGGGCAGGAACGCGTTGCGGGTCAGGGTGAACTGCTGGGTGTAGCCGCCGCGTTTGATGTCGTGGGTGACGCTCTTGACGAAGTACGTGCCGTCGTAGCCGAGGCTCGCGCCGCGCACCGTGACGGGACGGCGGGCGCGCAGCGGCTGGCCGTAGCGCAGCACGTCCAGCGTGCCCTGCCCGCTGATCACCTCGTAGCTGTCGGCGGCCCTGGCCAGCGCGACCAACCCCGCCTCCAGGGGGGACAGCTTGGCCAGGCCCCTGACCACCGACGCCTTCAGCGGCAGCGGCTTGCGGGCGCCCATCGGCGGGTTGACCGGGGTGATGTCCGGGATCGGGACGGGAACGGGGAACTTGGTGACCGGATCCTGGACCAGCGCCACGTACTGCGTCGCGGAGAACCCGTCGAAGGTGAACGTCAGCGTCTCGACGTTGGTGGTCGCGTCGGCGTTGGCCCACAGAGTGGGCTGTGGCGGCCCGGCCTTGACCAGCGGCCCCCAGTACGCGTAGTTGACCCCGGGGTCCGGCCCCGGCTCGACGTAGAACTGGTAGCCGACCTGCGCCGCGAGCGCCTTGACGTAGGCCAGGTCGGTGCCCTGCTGCGCGGGGATCGACTCCATCGGGTTCGGGGTGATCAGCTTGACGCTCGGCACGATCTTCGGGACGAGCCCATACATCGGGTATTTGGCGCAGATCAGGGCAACCCGCACCTCTGGCGGCAGACCTATGTACGGCACGCCAGTGAAGTCGACGATGTCCATCATCCGGGAGACGTCCTCGCCGGTGAGCGTGAGCCGCGCCTGGCCGGGTTCGGCGGACGGGGTCACCTCGTGCCGGGTGACGACGCCGTCCATCAGCACGGTGGCCTGGCCTCTGATCGTCACGACGATCTGCGCCCTGGCCGGCGGGTCGAGCGCCCCCGAGGGCAGCAACTCGCGGAACAGCAGCGACCGCTTGCCCATGCCGAACGACAGCCGGAACCCGCCCGGCTGGCCCACACCCTCGCTCACCTGCACCGACAGCAGCGCGTCCACGACCTCGCGCGGCACCCGCTCGGCCCGCACCGCGCCGAGCCTGAGCGACAGCAGCAGCTCAGAAGCCATGCGGGCTCCCGATGGTCGCGGTGGGCAGCGCGACGTCGAGCCGCCGTCCCGGGCGGGTGGTGAGGTCGGCGGGGTCGAGCACCGGGTTGGCGTCCGCGATCTGCCAGAAGCGCTCGGGGTCGTCGAGGTGCAGCGCGGCGATCCGGTCCAGGCGGTCGCCGTCGCGCACCACGTGCACGGCGATCACGGTGAGCGTGCGCCGGTCCGGCAGGAACCTTCGGCGCACGTACGGGATCGGCTCCCCGCCCTCCGGCCGGTGGGTGGCGATCTCGATCCCCTGGTAGCGACTGGTCGCGGTGAACATCAGGTGCCTCCTGGCGGGCCGTCGAGGCCGAGGGTGCGCAGCTGGTCGGACGGGTGCAGCGCGGCGAGCTGCTCGCGGCGCCGCTGGTGGCCGATGAACAGGCCGCTCCCCCGGTGGGTGAACCCCAGGTCGTCGACGGTGAGGATGCGCATCGACAGCGACACCTTGGCCCTGATCGGGTTGAGGTTGGAGTCGAACGCCTCCTCCGTGACGGTGAACTCGGTGAGCCTGACCGGCACCACGCGCTCGCGGCTCCACACGAAGACCGTCAGCGGCGACTCGGCGGGGACGATCTCGAAGGCGCCCTTGCGGGCCGCCTCGTCCTGCGCGATCAGGGCGTCGGCCGTCGGGTTCACCAGCAGGTCCAGCGTGGCCAGGACGGGCAGCAGGCCGTACGCGGCGACGGCGTCGTTGCCCGGCGCGAAGGGGTCTTCGAGCTGCGTCGTCGCGTCGAGCTCCGCCTCGAGCTTGATGGTCTCGTGCGCGGGGCCGCGCAGCCGCAGCGCCTCGCTGCGGTCGCCGGGTTCGGCGCCCACGCCCTGGGGCTGGAGCGTGCGGGTGATGGTGTCCGGGTTGTACTGCAGGGTGATGACCCTGAGCACCGCGCCGTTGGCGGGGTCGAGCAGGACGAGCCCGCCCCTCGGCACCACGGGCGTCCCCGGTGCGAACTGCGCGCTCACCGCTGCCCGCCTCCCGCCAGTCCCTGGATCCCGCCGACGACGGCCTGTGCCAGCCCCGGCGTGGAGCCGTCGGCGGCGTCCACGCTCAACCGCCGCCGGGCGGCCTGTCGAGTGGGCCCGTCCGCCAGATCCCGCCGGACGGCCTCGGCCAGAGCGTCGATGAGCTCCTGCCGGGAGAGGCCCGCCGAGTCCAGCACGACCCTGTCGATGTGCAGCACGATGCGCGTCACCGGCCCACCCGCTCGGGGTGCGGGACCGTCAGCGGCAGGCCCAGTTTGCGGAACTCCGCCCGCGCCGCCGTGAGCACCGTCGCGGTGTCGACGGGCTCGCCGGCGTCCGCGGCGAGGAACGCGGCGCCCAGCGCGATCGCCTGTACGGCGGCGCCCGTGACCGGCAGGTCCACCAGCGCGTCGAGGTCGAGGCCGCCGAGCGGCACACCCGCGGGAAAGGCCGCCGACCACAGCCGTCTGCGCTCCTCCCGTCCCGGCATCGGGAAGTCGACGACGAACCGCAGCCGCCGCAGGAAGGCCGGGTCCAGCGCGGCACGCAGGTTGGTGGCCAGCACCGCCACCCCCTCGTAGGCCTCCATCCGCTGGAGCAGGTAGCTGACCTCGATGTTGGCGTAGCGGTCGTGGCTGTCACGCACCTCGCTGCGGCGCCCGAACAGCGCGTCGGCCTCGTCGAACAGCAGCAGCGCGCCGCCGTCCTCCGCCGCGTCGAAGACCCTGCGCAGGTTCTTCTCGGTCTCGCCGATGTACTTGTTGACCACGGCCGACAGGTCGACGCGGTAGAGGTCCTGGCCGAGCTCGTGGGCGAGCACCTCGGCCGCGAACGTCTTGCCCGTCCCGCTGGGGCCGCTGAACAGCGCGGTGACCCCGTTGCCGCGTGCCCTGCGCTCCCCGTACCCCCAGGTGGACATGACCGTGGCGCGGTGCCGTACCTGCGCGACGAGCCCGCGCAGCAGGTCCGTCTGCTCGCCGGGCAGCACCAGGTCCTCCCACCTGGCCTGCGGCACCGTGCGCTGGGCCAGGGCCTCCAGCCTCGGCCTGGCCGAGCTGCGGCAGGCCGCCCACAGGCGCGCCCGCCCGTCGGGGGCGTCGAGCACGGGCCGCAGGGCGGTGGCGATGCGATGGACGGCGGGCACGCTCAGCCGGAACTGGCCGGCCAGCGTGCGCGGCGCCCCCTCCAGGGGCAGCCCGGTCGCGGCCGCCCACAGCTCGGCCTGCTCGGCGAGGGTCGGCCGGCCGACGTCGATCACCGACGTGGCCCGGTCGGTGACCGGCCACACCTCGCGCGTCGCCAGCAGGACGAGCCCGCCCACCTGGGACAGGAAGCGCCGCAACGCCGCGGCCGTGGCGGGGTCGGCCAGGTCGGCGTCCACGGCGTCGAGCAGCAGCGCCATCGGCAGCAGCAGGCTTTCGCGCTGCCACAGCCTGGCCACCAGGTCCTGGTCCGCCCCCGCCGCCACGAGCGCGCCGACCGGCAGGTGGTACAGCTCGCGGTTGAGCAGCGCCATGGCCCGTACGGCGACCAGCTCGCAGCTCGGCTCGTCGCCGCCGAGCAACTGGATCACCGGGAAGCGGCCGTCGGGCGTGTCGGTCAGCGCCGCGCCGACCAGGGCGTCCGCCGCGGCCTGCGACGAGCGGGGCAGCCCGAGGCCCGCCGCCGGGTCGGGGCGGTGCTCGACCAGCCCCGTCAGCCGCTCGTCGAGCCGGTTGAGCCCTCTGATCAGGTCGACGATCCGGTCGTCGGCCCGCAGCGGCACCACGGCCAGCGGCTGGGCTCCCGCGCCCACGGGCTCCACCAGCCGCCAGAACCGCAGGCCCCGCTCGGGCGAGAGCACGTCCCAGCGGGCGTCGTCGAACAGGCGCAGCGCCAGGGCGAAGGTGGGGGCCGGATCCCCCTGTGCCGCGGCGATCAGCGCGGTGATGCCGGGCTCGATCGCGGGGGCGGCGCACAGCAGCAGCACGTCCCGTTCGAAGTCGCTCAGCCCCAGCCGCTCGGCGATCTGCACCAGGGCGGGCGCCCCGAGGCCCGCCATCGCCCGAGCCGCCGCCTCCCGCGCGCCCGCCATCGCCTGCGCCGCGGTCTCTCCCTCTGGCGCGTTGCGGGTGAGAGGCGCGGCGGCCGTGGTGCGGGGGGCCTCGCCGGAGCGGTCACGGGTCCTGCGCCAGCCCTTCCTCGTCTCCAGCGGCTCCGGCTCAGACCGCTGGGCGGGACTCGGGGGTTGCGGGGTGAGGCCGGCGAGCCGGACGGCCAGCCAGTCGAGGGACGCCTTCAGGTAGGCGCCGTTGGCCTGCTCCCAGGCGGGCGCGTCGGTCATGGGATCACCACCTCTGCCGTGGGGCCGGTCTTGAAGGCGCCCGTGGCCCGGTCGACGATGTCGGTGTCGACGCCGTCCACGCGGACGCGGACCTTGTACGTGCCCAGCGGGATCGCGGCGACGACCGAGAGCGTGCCGGTGCCGGCGGTCAGCAGGGGCACCGGCAGGTGCAGGCCGCCCACGAGGACGGCCGCCTGCTGGCCGACCAGCACCGGATCGGCGACGGTCGCGGTCACCGTGGTCCTGGCCGGGGTGCCGCCGGCCGGGGTGGCGGCGAGGGCGATGATCTCGGGGGCGACGGCCAGGGGGACCTCGTTGGTGGGCACCCCGCCGGACGCGGGCGTCAGGGAGATCGCCCACGGTCCCGCGGGCAGCCCGGTGGCGGGCAGCGCGACGGCGACCTCCTCGGTTCCCGGAGACGGGAGGTGGACCTCGGCCGTGGCCGGCACCCGCAGATGACGCAGGTGGGCCACGAGGGCGCCCGCGGGGAGGTTGCGGACGCTCAGCGTGACGGTCTCGCCGGGCAGCGCGACCGGGCTCCCCGGCACGCCGTAGAGGATGCCGGTGACCGCGGGGAAAGGCGAGGCGGCGTCCGGGTGGGCGACCGGCGACCTGCCGTCGGGGCCGCGCTTGAGCACGGGCAGCGGCGCGGCGCCGGGCGCGGGGTTGTCGATGAGCACCGCCGAGACCTGGTAGGACGCCGAGACCCGGTACGGCGTGGCGAACGCGGTCCACATCTTGGCGATGTCGTCCTGACTCAGCGACTCGAAGCTGACCTTCACGTTCTCGAGCTGCAGGTGCAGGTCGCTGCCGGGCAGCGGGATCGCCGTGGCGGCCCGGATCTCCGCCCCCGGCAGGATCGGGGTGTCGTGCAGGGCCAGCATCGCGGCGCCGAGCAGCTCGTGGGCGGTGCCCTCGTCGGTGCTGTAGGCGGCCAGCAGGTAGTGCAGGACCAGCGGGAGCAGCGGCCTGGGCGACTCCCCGGGCGGCGCGCCCGGCGGGTCGGCGTTGCGGAAGGAGGGGTGCATGTCGGTGCGGTACAGGAACAGGTTCACGTGGTCGCCGTTGACCTCGTCGGGCGCGCGGTCCGGCGGAACGATGGTCACCTGCGGGCCGCCGAGCCGGTTGAAGATCCTGGCGCGCAGCGCGGCGGTCACGGCGGCGATGGCGAGGGAGTTGCTCATGCCAGCTCCCCCTTGCTCCGGCCGCGCAGGTACGCCTGGAGCACCGAGGCGTGGTCCTTGCGCGGCGGCTTGGCCTGCGGGGCGGCCTGGGCCTGCGGGGCGCGTACCTCGAGCCGCCCGATCGAGATCTCGACCACCGAGGGCGCGGGGGCGTCCTGTGCCGCCTGGCCGGGCGAGGGCCGCGCCGGCGCGGCGAGCACGGGGCCCGCGGCCACCCGCAGCAGCGGGGCGCCCGCCGCGCGCCTGGCTTCGGCGATGTCGGGGAGCGGCGAGTCCGGCTGATGAGCGAGGGCGTGCGGCCGCGGCGGGGTGGCGGGGGTGCGGCGCCCGGCGCGCGGCGTCCGGGCCGCGACGGCCGGGTCCACCACATCGGGCCTGGTCGCGGACGGCACCGGCGGGGCCGCCGAGGTCCGCTCGCGGCCGGCTTCCGCGGGGGCGCGCGGGGACCGTTCCACGTCGATCTCGGGCTCCTCGTACGCCTCCGTCTCCTCCGCCGCGGGCCGTCGGAGTCTTGTCGCGGGGACGGCGGGCGGCCGGGCGGCAGGGGCGGGGTCCGGCACGTCGGAGAAGGCGGGCGGTTCGGCCTGGGCGCGGCTCATCGGCGGCTGCTCCTCGTACAGCGAGGCCGGGCGGGGGCGGATGCCGGTCACCGGTTCGCGGCTGCGCGCGATCAGCCGCTGGACCAGGCCGCTCACGATCTCACCAGCCCCAGGTAGCACTGCCGCCGCCAGGCGCTCAGCGCGAGGACCTGCGGCTCGGTCCAGCCGTAGGCGGCGGCCAGGTCGTGCACCTCCAGCAGGGTCCTGCGGCACCAGCCGTCCAGCTCCGACCACAGGTAGCTGACGATGTCGAAGGACTCGGCCCACTCCAGCCCGCAGTCGGGGCACGCCAGGCACAGCTCGACGTCCACCAACGGGTCGGCCGCGGCCCAGGCCGCGGCCGTCTTCTCGATGTCCTCCGCTTCGGAGCAGCGGCCGACGAGGGCTTCGCACGGGTCGCGCTCGGACAGCGCGGCGGCGACGTCGGCGCTGGTGGGCAGCCGGCACGGCGCCGAGGATGGCGGGTCGAGCAGTTGCTCCTGGTCGAAGGAGACCTCCACGTCCGTGCCGCACTCCGGGCACGTGGACACGCCGTCCAGGCTGGAGCCGAACAGCGCGGCGCGCAGCTCGAACAGAGCCCGGTCGCGCTGCCCGACGGTCAGGTGGGCCAGCTCGCCGGGGGTGCGGCCCGTACCGGCCGCGAGCAGGGCGAGGCCCCGCTCCAGCGGCGTGCGGTCCCAGCCCGCCTCCCACGCGTCGAGCAGCTCAGCAGCACCGGCCACCACTGTCACCAGGACCGCCCCTCAGGAGTCCTGCTCGGTGGGCTCGGTGACGCTCAGGTCGCGCACCCATCCCTCGTTCTCCAGCTTCAGGTGCTGGATCGCGATGGCGTTGGCGTTGGCGTCGAGGTCGGGCAGCGCCTGGAACTCCGACACCCAGCAGCGGAAGACCTGGTACGCCAGCACCTTCTGGCCCGCCTCGTTGAAGACCTCGATGACGAGGTCCTTCCTGAAGGAGGCCAGCGCCACCTCGCGGTCGCGCTGGTCGGGGCCGGCCTGGGCGTTGGCGTAGTTCCACACCTTGTTGGCCCACTGCTCGAACTCGGGGTCGTGGGTGACCCCGCGTTCCAGGGTGATCGGCTCGTACTTGGTGCGGCCCGGCGACTTGCGCGAGCTGGAGTGGTCGCCGCCGTCGCGGTGCTCGACCACCTCCGTGGTCCGGCGCAGGGCGCTGACCTTGCTGATCCCGGCGACGTACTTGTTGTCCCACTTCACCCGGAACTTGAAGTTCTTGTACGGGTCCAGGCGAGTGGTGTTGACGGAGAACTGAACCAATGTCGCTCCTAGGGAGTGGCCGATCGTCAGGCGTCGGGACGCTTCTGCTGGATCCGGATGCGCACGAACTCGGCGGGTTTCAGCGGCTGGAAGCCGACGTCCACGTTGACGACGCCGACGTCGATGTCGGCCTGCGGGTTGTTCTCCCTGTCGCACTTGACGAAGTACGCCTCCCGGGCCGTCCTGCCCTGGAAGGCGCCCTGGCGGAACAGGCCGTCCATGAAGGCGCCGACGTTCAGCCGGATGGAGGCCCACAGCGGCTCGTCGTTGGGCTCGAACACCACCCACTTGGTGGCGCGGAACAGCGTCTCCTCGATGAACAGGGCGAGCCTGCGGACGGGGACGTACTTCCACGGGTCGCCCACCTCGTCGTTGCCCCGGCAGGTCCGCGACCCCCACAGCACGTGCGAGTAGACGGGGAAGGTGCGCAGGCAGTTGACGCCCAGCGGGTTGAGGCCGCCGTTCTCCGCGTCGGTCAGCGCCACGGTCGCCGCACGTACGCCGGCCAGCGCCGCGTCCACCCCCGCCGGCGCCTTCCACACCCCGCGCAGGGTGTCGGTGCGGGCGAACACCCCGGCCACGGTGCCGATGGGCCCCACGGTCAGGTCGGGGCCGCCCGCCGGGTCGGAGATCGTGAGGCGCGGGTAGAAGACCGCGGCGTTGCGCCCGGCGACGCCGGTGACCGGCAGCCCCGCGCCCGCCCCCGAGGTCGCGTTGGCGACGCTGGTCCAGGAGAAGGGCGGATCGAGCAGCAGCATCGCCCTGCGGTCCACGCACAGCCGGGCCGCCGCGTCGATCACCGGCGCCCAGCGCGAGTCCCTGTCGTCGGGGGTTCCGGAGGCGGGGGGCGCGAGCTGCGGCGGGATCACCAGCAGGTTGAAGATCGGCACGTCGAGCAGGGCCTGCATGCCGGTGCGCCGGACCGGGTCGCCGATCACGTCGGCGGCGTTGAGCGTCACGTCGGCCGCCGGGGTGGCGGTTTTGTCCCCCTCGGGGGGCCGCTTGTCGACCGCGCTGCCGTCGGCCGGCCCGACCAGCCGGGAGGTCTCCAGCGCCCGGTCCAGCCACCTGCCGCGCAGGGCCGCGTCGATGGAGATCTCGTACGTCTCGGTCGCCTTGCCGGAGACCTTGATCGTCAGGGTGTAGTGCTTGCTGTCGGCGGGGTCGTGCTTGACGGTCGCCGTCAGCGTGTTGCCCGCCGTGCCCGGGGCCGTGGCCCGCAGCTTGACGCCGTCACCGAGGTCGATGGTGGCGTACTGGGTGTCGGCGCCGACCCGTACGACGATCGCCTTGGCGCCGCCGTTGAGGAAGAACTGGTAGACCGCGTAGCTCAGCTCGCTGCCGGTCCACAGCCCGCCGAAGGTGCTGTCGTACTCGGTCCAGCTGTTGATCGTCGTCGGGGTGCGCGGACCCTCCAGCGCCAGGCCGACGAACGCCGCCACGGACGTGTCGACGCCGACGATCGGCCGGACCGCACTCTCGATCTCCTCAAGATAGACACCGGGATAGGTGAATCTCGTCGCCATCGGCCTTCCTCGTCCTGTAGCCGCAGAGCCTCTGCCGGTAGTGTCGGCCCAGGCCATAACCCGGCCGTCACCTCACCGTCACTGCGCCATCACCCAGGCCCTGGACGAGCCGTTCCCGGCTGGACCGCCGCGGGCCCCGTGGGGCCGATCGGGCACACTCGTCCTATGCGTAACGGACGGCTCTTCACCATCGTGGGCGGGATCTTCGGTCTGATCGGGCTGGTGCTGCTCTGCGTCGGCATCGCGATCGCCGCCTCCACGGCGGGCTTCCTGGCCTCGGCCGAGCGGACCGACGGCACGGTTGTCGAGCTGACCGCGCGGACCAGCACGACCCGGAGCTCCGACGGCCATACCCGCCGCGCGACGTACTGGTACCCGACCGTGGAGTTCACCGTCGGCGGCAGGCGGTACGCGTTCCAGAGCTCCACCGGCAGCAACCCGCCGTCCCATCAGAAGGGCGAAAGCGTGCCCGTCGCCTACGACCCGGACGATCCGTCCGACGCGCAGATCGCGTCGTTCTCGTCGGCGTTCCTCGCTCCGCTGATCGTCGGCGGGCTGGGGGTGGTGTTCACCCCGATCGGTACGGTCCTGTTCGTCAAGGGACGGCGGATCGCCCGGCTGCGTGCCTGGCTCCGGGAGCAGGGACAGCAGGTCTGGGCGGAGATCGAGCACGTGGGACGCGACTTCAGCGTGCGGGTGAACAACCGGCACCCGTACGTCGTCCATGCGACATGGCAGGACGAGCGGACGGGCCGGACGTACACCGCGGCCAGTGACCACCTCCGCGACGACCCGGGTCCCCGCCTGCGGGGCCGGACCCGCGTTCGCGTGCTGTACGACGCCGCCGACCCCGACCGCAACCTGATCGACCTGGACGCGCTTCCGTCCCCGTCCTGACGGGCCCGCGAGCCGGCTAGAGCGGCGCGCCGATCGCGAACACGTCCATCAGCTGCGCGAGGGTGCGGTAGTAGCCGACGAGGACGACCAGTTCCACGACACCCTCGCGTCCGAGCGGTCCGGCCGCGGCGGCGTACTCCTCGTCGTCCAGCGGGCGCGGGTCGTCCTGCAGCCGCCGGCACAGGCGGTAGGCCGCCGCCTCGGTGGGATCGGCGGAGGTGAAGGTGCCGGAGGCGAGCGTGGACAGCTCCTCTTCGGTGAGCCCGGCCGCGCGGCCCACCCGCTCGTGGGCGTACCTCTCGAAGTCGCTCCCGGTCGCCGCGGCGACGGCGAGAATCGCGATCTCGCGGGTGCGGGCGCTCATCCGCGTGCGGTAGCGCAGTGCCGCGCCCAGCTCCTGGAGCGGGCCGCCGAGGAGGGGCGCGTGCAGCATCACGCCGAAGGGCCCGTTGAGCGCCCCGTCCTGGTCCTGGAGCGCGAAGAGCTGGGGCCCTGCGGCGCGGGGACCCGAGGTGATCTGCCGGTAGAGGGCCAGCTGTTCCTCGCTCAGTTCGGCCTCGGTCAGTTTCGGAAGCCGCGGGGCGGGCGTGTCGCGCACGTCGATGTCCTGTTCGCCGGTATCGGGTCAGAGATGTGTGGTGAAGAAGCCCGCGACGGTGGGCAGGGCGAGCGTACCTGTCATCGCCCTGAGGTGATCGCCGGCTCCCGCCGCGCCGGCGCGAGCCGTTCGTGGAATCCGCCGTCCGGGGACCGCACGATGATCCCGGTCTCCACTCCGTGCTCGGCCACGTCGCGATCCGTCTGCTGGAGGGCCAGGCAGATCCACCGGGTGATGACGAAGGCGACGATAGGGCCGATGAGCACGGCGTACCTGAAGAAGATCGTCACGGCATCGACCGTGAGCTGGAACTGGTGGGCGAACTGGTCGTTGGCCGCGGCCGCCCACAGCAGGCCGTAGAACGTGACGCCGGCCACCGCGACGGCCGTCTTCACCGGCGTCTCGCGGGGCCGATCGAGCAGGTCGTGCGCGAGCGTCTCGCGGGCCATGCGGCCCGTCGTCTTGGGCCGGCCCAGCGCGTCGCGGCGGCCGCGTCGCGAGGCGAGGAAGCGCTCGGCCATCGGGTACGCGGCCAGGGCGGTGAAGAAGACCCCGGGGATCACCAGCGTGGGGACGATGACCGCGAGGCTGAGCGTGTAGTCCCCGACGGTGAGCTCCCACCCGGGCATGATCCGCAGAGCGCCGTCGAGGAACCCCATGTACCAGTCGGGAACCGAGCCCGCCGAGATCTGCGTCGGCGTCGCCGGGCCGTACAGCCATATGGGGGCGATCTGGAACCCGAACCCGAGGATGATCAGCATGCCGATCGTCGCGAGCGCCATCGTCGGGCGCACGCTCCGCCGCGCCGGCAGCGAGGCGACGAACCGGGAGTGGCCGTGCCGCCGTACCAGCAGCTCACGGGCGATCAGCAGCGCGGCCATGATCACCGCGACCAGCAGGTGGCCCCCGTACATGACCGGAATGACCCTGTCACCGGGGAAGTCCGGGCCGAACAGCAGCGACAGCGCCCAGGTGCCCACCACGGGGATGGACTGCACGACCGACTTGATCAGCCACAGGCTCCCGCCCGACAGCAGGTCGTCGGGCAGGGCGTTGCCGGTCTCGCCCGCGGCCATGCCCAGCGCCAGCAGGGTCACCCAGATCAGCCACTGGCCGGTGCGCGGGCGGCGGAACGCGCCGGTGAGGAACATCCGCAGCAGCTGCACCGCGACGGCCGCCACGAAGACGAGCGCCGCCCAGTGGTGGACCTGGCGGATGAGCAGGCCGCCGCGCACCTCCAGGCTCAGGTGCATGGTCGAGTCGAAGGCCCTGCTGACGAGGAGTCCGCGCAGCGGGCCGTACGAGCCGTCATAGGTCACCTGGGACATGCCGGGGTCGTAGAACACCATCAGCACCGCCCCGGTCACCGCCAGGACGACGAACGACCAGACGGCGATCTCGGCGAACATGAACGACCAGTGGGAGAACTGAAACGAGCGGCGCTTGGCCGGCAACGAACGCATGTGAGCCCCCTAAAAGTGCCTCACTCACAAGACGAAATCGGGCCGGGAGGTGTGACACCGAAGAGGCGCCGGTGACGGTGATTCACGTCACCACGGACCAGATTTCGCGGAGGCCCCAACCGTTCACCCCCTCTGGGACGTCTTGTCTACATGACGGATTCCGAGGCGTTCGAGGCCTTCGTCACCGCCTGGCACCCGCGGCTGCTGCGGGCGGCCATCCTCATCAGCGGTGACAGGCATCTGGCCGAGGACGTCCTCCAGGATGCCCTGATCAAACTGGCGCGCCGCTGGTCGAACGTGCATACCGACCCGGTCAATTACGTACGTACCACCCTGTACAGGGACGTGGCGTCCAGCTGGCGGAGGCGGCGGGAATTCGCCTACGGGGAGCCGCCCGACCTGGCGGATCACGACACCTCGGGAGCGTCGGACCTGAAGGTGGTGTTCGCCCGCGCGCTGGCCAGGCTGCCGGTGAAGCAGCGGGCGGTGCTGGTGCTGCGCTTCTACGAGGACCTGCCCGTCGGGGAGGTCGCCGCGATCCTCCGGGTCTCGCCCGGGACGGTGAAGAGCCAGACGCACGCGGCGCTGAAGCGGTTGCGCGAGGTCGCTCCCGAGCTGGAAGAGGTGTTGATATGACGGACCAGAGGCTGCGGGAGCTCTTCGACGATCTCGCCGAGACGCTGCCCGAGGGGCCGTCCCGCGCGGGCGAGCTGTGGCGGCAGGGTACGCGGAGCCGGGCCCGCCGCCGGTGGACGGTGGCCGCGGTGGCCGCGACGCTCACCGCGCTCGTCGCGGTGGGGATCGTCGTGTCCCCGGAGCCGGTCGAGCGCGGCATCACCGTGTACCCCAGCGCCACCTCCACGCCCACGATCCCGTCGAACCCACCCATGGACACGGCGCCGCCGCCCAGCGGCGAGGCGGGGCTGCCCTCGCTGGCGACCGGGCTGCCGCAGAAGTGGGCCGGCATCCCCGCCGTGACCTCGGTTCCCGGACCCGTCCTGGCGCTGGCCGAGTTCGGCGACGGGCGGATCTACCTGGTGAAGTCCGACGGCCGCGTCCTCCTCGATGTGAAGCTGAGCGATTCCGTGGACTCGGCCGGCAACGGCGGGACGGCGCTGAAGCCCAACTCGCTCTCCCCCGACGGGACGATGGCCGCCTTCCCGCAGAAGGACGCGGTGGTGGTCGTCGACCTGGTGATCGGCCAGACCAGGCGCTACAAGGTGCCGGGGTTCAACGAGGTGGTGCTCTGGCGCGGCGAGCAGCTCCTCGTCGAGCAGGAGAAGGCGAACTACCTGCTCGACCTGGCCACGGGGAAGGCGCGGCGGCAGTCGTACCAGGGCTTCACGGGTGTCGCGGGCTATCGCGACCTGAGGATCGTCTCGCCCGGCGAAGGCGGCCGGACGGTCATCCAGGAGGGCGGGTCGGAGGTGGCGCTGGACATCCGGGGCCTCACCGGCGAGGGCGGCATGCCCGTGGGCGTCCTGGGCAACCACGGATGGCAGCGCGGCGACCTCGTCGCCAGGTCCGCGTTCGCCCACGGCGACCGGTCGGGGAACGCCGACGTGGTCGTCGTGGCCGACGCCGACACGGGACGGGTGGTCAGGACGCTGCTCCTGCCCTGGGGCGACGCGCCTGACATGAGGTGCGGGAAGGGCGGCTGCCCCGTACGCGGCTGGATCGGCCAGGACACGGTGATCATCGAGAGCGGGGACAGGCTGCTCGGCTGGAACATCGGCACCGGCGCGCTGTCGCGCGTCGCCGAACTGCCCGATGAGGTGACCGCCTACTCCCTGCGCGGTTGGTGAGCCCGCGATTTGATCATCAAATGCCCAGACAGGGGGGTTTACCGAAACAATTCCCCGCTAGTCAGATCAGTAATGTGGCCAAATCTCGATTCTTATACGGAATGCACACACACAATCACATACCTTCCGTAACTCATGTGCAGTGATTAAACTCACACAAATGACGACGCATCTAGCTCGTTACCTCACACCGATGGAGGACAGCTCTCGGTGGGACGGGTTCCAATTCCGGCCTGGCGACATCGTCATCAATTCCCCGGCTAAGTGCGGCACCACCTGGACCCAGATGATCTGCGCGCTCCTGGTCTTCCAGACGCCTCAGCTGCCCGCGCCGCTGTCGAGCCTCTCACCGTGGATCGACATGCTCGTACGTCCGAAGCAGGAGGTCTGGGACCACCTGTCCGCGCAGCGGCACCGCCGTTTCATCAAGACCCACATCCCGCTCGACGGCATCCCGGCCGATCCGCAGGTCACCTACATCACGGTGGGCCGGGATCCGCGCGATGTCGCCATCTCCCTGCGCAGCCACGGCAAGAACCTCAAGCGTGAGGTGATCCGCCGGCTGATCCACCAGGCCGCCCAGCCCGGTAACGGGGCGGCCGAGGCCCCGGTCGACGGTCATGACGAGAGGGACCTCCTCGACGAACGGACGTACTTGTTACGTTGGGTGGACAACGACGACCCGCCGTACGCCAACCTCGACTCGCTGCGCGCGCTGATCTGGACGCAGAGCCGCGCATGGGTCCGCCGCTCGGAGCCGAACGTCATCCTGCTCCATTACGCCGAGCTCTCCGAGGACCTCCCCGGCCAGATGCGACGGCTCGCCGGACGGCTCGGCATCGAGATCGACGAGAGCAGGTGGCCGGAGTTGGTCGAGGCGGCAACGTTCCAACAGATGCGAAATCGCGCGGACGAACTCGCACCCGATGAGCAACTGGGCTACATCCGCGATCGCGAACGCTTTTTCCGCAGCGGTAAGTCGGGCCAATGGCAGCAGTTCCTCACCGTTGAGGATCGAGCGCACTACGACCGCCGGATAGCCGAGTTCGCGGAGCCAGACCTGCTCGAATGGCTCCATCACGAGCCCGGCTGACCGTGACTGCGGTGTTTCGATGACGCACCAGAGAATTCCAGAAATACAGCCAGAAGTGCCCGGGCTGGTGACGGTCGAGCGCGTCCCCTCGTTGGACGACATCGCCGGGCGTGCGTGGGATGACGTCGCCGACCCGCGGGACCTGTTCCAGAGCCGCGCGTGGCTGCGGGCTCTGGAGCAATCCGGTGAAGCGCCCGTCACCTACCTGATCGCCCGACAACCCGGGCACCCTCGAATCCTCGGCGCCCTTCCCCTCTATGACTCGCTCCCCAGTCGTGGTGACTTCCTGTACTGGCCGGAGCTCCACTTCCAGGACCTCCTGCACGCCGCGGGTCCGCCCGGCGGCCGGCTGGGACTGCTGGCCGGTTCCCGTGCGGGATTCAGCACGCGGCTCATCGTGAACCGCACCCTGCCGACCACGACCAGGACGGCGGTCCTGCACGCGCTTCGGGACGCCGCCTGCGCCGTGGCGGTCGAGCGCGGGCTCCCGTACACCTTCTTCCTGTTCCTCGACGCCTCCTCATGGAGAGATCTCGCGCCGGTCGTCGGCGACGGAGATCACCACCGGCTGGCGAGCGTCGCGCAGACCGAGCTGGAGCTCCCCGGTGGGGGCTTCGAGGATTACCTCGCGACGCTGCCACGGAACACCCGCACCAGCGTCCGCAGGGAGGTGGGGCTCTTCGCCAGGACCTGTGCGACCGAGACCGTCCCTCTCCGCGAGGCCATCGCGACCGTCGCGCCGATGATCGTGAACGTGCGGGCCAAGCACGGGATGGCGTACGGCGTGGACGCGGTCACGCGCCGCCTCGCGCAGTACTCGGCCGCGCTGGGAGACGCCGCGGCGACGGCCGTGCTGTGCCGGGTGCGGGGCCGGGTCGTCGGCGCCGGAGTCCTGTGCCGCTGGCATGACCGGCTGTACGTGACGGACTTCGGGCGCCTCGACGACGACGCGGCGGACCCGTTCGTGTACTTCAACGCCGCGATCTACGAACCCGTCAGGCACGCCTACGCGATGGGGCTGTCGAGCGTCGTCACCGGCGCCGGGGCGGAGCTGGGCAAGGCCAGGCGTGGTTCGGCCGTGCTCCCGCTGACGCACCTGGCGTGGGCGGCGGCCGGGGATCGCCCGGCCCGCCGGATCGACACCGCGCCGGCGGAGCAGCGCAGGAAGCACTGGAGCGAGCTACGCGGCGCGCACCCCCGGTACTTCCACTCGGCGTGGGATGAGCTGTTATGACCCGATCCGAGGGAGGCTAGCGTGAGCCGAGGGGACGAGCTGATCAGTCCTGTCCGTGACCCGGCCGGCACCGCCGCGCCGGGGCTTCTCGGACGGGTGCCACGCGACCCGGGCAGGGTCGCCCTGGTCCACGAGGGCCGTGACATCACCTTCGGCGACGTCGCCGCGCTCAGCGAGGACGTCGGCGACGCCGTGCGGGCTCACCGCCTGGAGGGCCGCGTGGTGGGCGTGCCGGCGGAGCGGAGCCCGGAGTTCGTCGCGCGGATCGTGGGGGTCTGGCGCGCGGGCGCCGTCCCGGCGATCCTCGGGGACTGGGGTCCTGAGCGGGTGCGCGGAGCGTTGACGGCCACCGGCGCCGCGGCGACCTTCGGGCCCGCCCTGACTGATCTGGAGCCGCTGGACACCGGCCGGCAGCTCCATGGCGAGGACATGGGAGACGTCAGTCATGTCCTCTTCACGTCCGGCACGACGGGCAGGCCCAAGGGGATCGTCGTCGGACGGGCGGCCTTCGAGGCGGCCAGCGTGGCGTTCTTCAAGGAACTGCCCATGGACGAATCCGATCGGATCGCCTTTCTCAGCAGGCCCGGCCACGACCCGAGCCTGCGGGAGCTGATCGCGCCCTGGCTCACCGGCGCGACGCTGTTCATTCCCGACGGCCGCACGGCCTCGGATCCCCGGCTGACGGCGGCCTGGCTCGCGAAGCATTCCATCACCGTGCTCCAGGGCTCGCCGGTCCTCCTCCAGCTCATGGCCGGCTCGTCGGGGCTTCCCGTCGAGAGCCTGCGGCTGGTCTGCTCGGTGGGGGCACGGCTCACGGCGGCGGCGCTGCGGTCGACGGCCCGGTTCGCCCCGCGTGCCACCATCGCCAACTGCTACGGCGCGTCGGAGACCCCGCAGGTCGTGTGCATGCACCAGGTGCCGCCCGGTGAGGGGGTCGCGAGCGAGGACCCGGTTCCCATCGGACGCGCGCTCGGCCACGCCTCTGTCAAGATCGACAGTGCGGGCCGGCTGCACGTGGAAGCCGCCGCCTGCGCGCTCGGCTACACCGACGGAACCCCGCTGCCGGCTCCCGGCCACGACGGCCGGCGCTGGTACGACACCGGCGACATCGTCCGCCGGCTGCCGGACGGCTCGATGTGCTTCCTCCGGCGGGCGGACCGGCAGGTCCAGGTCAACGGCACGCGGGTGGAGCTGGACGAGATCGAGGGCGCGGCCGCCCGGGTCGCCGGCGTCGTCGACGCGGTGGCGACGTTCGTCGAGGACGGCAACGGGGTCGGATCCGTGCGCCTGACCGTCGTACGCGGCCCCACGGCGGCGGTCGACGGCGACGAGGTTCGTGCGGTGCTCAGCGACTGCCTGGACCCCGCGGTCATGCCTTCGAGCATCGAGGTGCGCGACTCGCCTGGCGGGCAGGGTACGGACCGGGCGGCGACGCTGTGGGAGGTGCTGCACGAGAGCGCGCAATCCGCTCTCGGCCGAGGCGGAGAACAGATCGACCCTGACGGCGGGTTCTTCGAGGCCGGTTTCACCTCGATGTCTCTCATGCGTTTCGTGGCGGAGGTCTCCGTTCGTCTCGGAACGGAGATCTCTCCCGTGCTCGTCTTCCAATATCCCACCCTGAACACCTTTGCCGATCACCTGCGGGAGAACCTGAAAGAAGGACGACATGGGTGACCTCGTCGAGCCGATCGCGATCATCGGGATGGCCGGTCGGTTCCCGGCCGCGGTCGACACCCGGCAGCTCTGGAGCAACCTCGTGGCCGGGGAGGAGGCCGTGCGCTTCCCGTCCGCGGACGAGCTCCGGTCGAGCGGCGTGTCACGCGAAGCGCTGGACGACCCGGCCTACGTACGGGCGGTGGCGGAGCCCGAGGGCATCGACCTGTTCGACGCCGAGTTCTTCCGCCTGACCCGGCGCGAGGCCGAGACGTGCGACCCGCAGCTGCGGCTGTACCTGGAGACCTCGCACGCCGCCGTCGAGAACGCCGGCTACGACGCTTCGAGGCTCGGCAGAGCGGGCGTGTTCTCGTCGGTCGCCGCGAACCGCTACGGGATCGGCCGCGTCCTCGGCAGCCTGGAGGCGCTGCGGAGTGCCACCGGCATGGCGGCCGGCATGTGGAACAACCCCGACAGCGCCTCGACGCTGGTCTCGTACAAGCTGAACCTGCACGGCCCCAGCATGACCGTGCAGAGCGCGTGTTCGAGCTCGCTCGTGGCCGTGCATCTAGCCGTGAACGCGCTTCGGCTCCACGAGTGCGACGTCGCCCTGGCCGGCGGCGCCGACGTCGAGTTCCCCGTCGGTCACGGGTACTGGTGGGCCCAGGACGGCCCGCTGAGCCGGGACGGCCACTGCCGCCCCTTCGACGCGGCGGCCGGCGGCACGATCTTCGGCAGCGGCGTCGGCGTCGTGGTGCTCAAGCGGCTCGCCGACGCCCTGGCCGACGGCGATCGGATCTCCGCGGTGATCCGCGCCGTGGCCGTCAACAACGACGGCGCGAACAAGGTCGGCTTCACCGCGCCCAGCGCCGATCGGCAGGCGGAGGTCGTGCTGAGGGCCATGGAGGTCGCCGGCGTGGGTCCCGGGGACATCGGGTACGTCGAGGCGCACGCCACCGCGACCCGGCTGGGTGACGCCATCGAGATCGCGGCGCTGCGGAAGGCGTTCGGTGCCCGGGCGACGTCGGGGCAGTGCCCCATCGGATCGATCAAGGGGAACGTGGGCCACCTGGGTCACGCGGCGGGGATCACCTCGCTGATCAAGGCCGCGCTGTCGCTGGCCCACGAGCAGATCCCCGCGAGCATCAACCTCGAGGAGGTGAACCCGCTCCTCGGGCTCGGGGACTCACCGTTCTTCGTCAACGACACGCTGCGGCCCTGGCCTCGATCGGCCGGCCGCCGCCTGGCGGGGGTCAGCTCGTTCGGGATCGGCGGCACGAACGCGCACGCGATCCTCGAAGAGGCGCCGCCCCGCGCGGTCGCCCCGGCTCCGGGACCCATGCAGCTGATCGTGTGGTCAGGACGGACGCCGTCCGCGGCCGAGGCCTACCCGGAGCGGCTCGCCCGTTCCTTCGAGGAGAGCGCGGACCCGCTCTCCGATGTCTCGTTCACGCTGCAGAAGGGACGCACGCCGCACCCGGTCCGAGGCGCCGTGGTGGTCGAGAACCTGTCCGACGCGGCCACCGCCGTGCTCGACCGCGCGAGGCGGATCGTCACGCCGGAGGAGCCGGCGGACCGGAGCACGGTGTTCCTGTTCCCGGGAGAAGGGGCGCAGCACGCCCGCATGGCGGCGGAGCTCTATCGCACCGAACCGGCGTTCGGCGCGGCACTCGACGAGTGCTTCGAGCTCTTCGAGGCCCACGGGCCGGCGCAGCGGCAGATCTGGGAGGAGGCGTCGGAAGGGCTGGAGGACACCACCTTGCTCTTCAGCGTCGAGTACGCGCTGGGGCGGCTGTGGCTGGCGCTGGGCGTCGAGCCCGACGTGCTGCTCGGCCACGGCATCGGGGAGTTCGCGGCCGCCGCGCTCGCCGAGGTGTTCACCCTCCAAGAGGCGGTGCGGCTGGTGAGCGCCCGGGCCCGGGCGATGGGCGAGGCGCCCCAGGGCGCGATGGTGGCGGTCGCGGCCGACCCGGCCATGACGGGCGCCGCCGAGCGGTTCCGATCGGCCTTCGACGGCATCCGGCCACGCAGCCCACGTTGGCAGGTCTGCTCCGCGTCCGCGGGCGGCCTGGTGGAGGCGGCACAGCTGCGCAGCGTGGACTTCTGGGTCCGGCAGCTCACCCGGCCCGTCCTGGTCAAGCAGGCGCTCGATGCCGTGTTGTCCGGCGGTGACCGGGTGCTGGTGGAGGTGGGCCCCGGGCGGACGCTCACGACCCTCGTACGGTCACATCCTCAGGTGCGCGCCAAGCGGCACCTGGCGGTGCCGACGCTCCCGAACGGGCCGACGAAGGGCGCCACCGAGCGCGCCTCGTTCCTTCACGCGCTGGCCCGGATGTGGACCCTTGGCGCGGACGTGAACTGGTCGGCGCTGAGTGCCACGGGCCCTCGGGAACGCGTGCCTCTGCCGGGCTACCCGTACCAGCGCGAGCGGCACTGGATCGAGCAGGCGTCGCCGGGCGGTTCGCCCGCTCAGGAGGCGCGGGAGCCGGCGGGCCGCGCGGTGTACCGGCTGCCCACGTGGGTGGAGGCCGCACCGGGCGGGCACCGCGACACCCCTGCCCGGGACCGGCCGCTGGTGTTCCTGCCCGACGATCCGCGACGAGCCGGCGAGCTGGCCGCCCTGCTCGGCAAGGCCGGGTGGGACGCGTTACGGGTGCGGCACGGCTCCTCGTATTCGGAGGCGGCGGACGAGTTCGTGATCCGCCCCCGGCACCCGGCGGACGTCGTCCGGCTGCTGGACGAGCTGAGAGAGTCGCGGCGATACCCGGACCTCATCGTCGACGCGACGCAGCTCGGAGACCCGGCCGAACCTGACCTGGGCAACATCGACGACCAGCTCGACGCCGGTTTCCACCGGATCGTCGAGCTGCTGCAGGAGGCGGCCCGGCGGGCGCCCGACAAGCGCGCCCGCGACGTCCTGGTCGTCACCGAGCTGTCCGCGGACGTGACGGGCGGCGAGACCGTGCATCCGGTGCGGGCCATGCTGCTCGGGCTCCTGCGGAGCTACATGCTCGAGAACCCGCGTGCCAGGTGCAAGCTCGTCGACGTCCAGGGCGGCGCGATCGACGATCGGCTGCTCGGGGAGCTGCGCGGCCCCGAGCGATCGGAGATCGTCGCCCTGCGGGGGGATCGGCGTTGGGTCCCCGGCGAGCGGGAGCTCGTCCCCGGCGGGGTGGGCCCTGCCGACCTGCGGCGCGGGGGTGCCTACGTCATCACCGGCGGGCTAGGCGGCCTCGGCCTGGCCGTGGCGCGCGGCCTGGCGGACACCGGCCTGCGACCGCGGTTGCTGCTGCTGGGCCGCCATGCGACAGGCGGGCACGACGCCGAGCTCGCCGAGATCCGGGCGCTCGGAGCCGAGTGCCGCGTCGAGGCCTGCGACGTGACCGACGTGAAGGCGCTGCGGCGCGCGATCGACCGGGCGTCGGACTCCTTCGGGGGCGTCAACGGGGTGTTCCACCTGGCCGGCGTGGCGGGAGGGGGCATGCTCCAGTTCCGGACGCGGGAGCAGGTGTCGGCGACGCTCGCGCCGAAGGTCCACGGTACGTTGGCCCTGGTCGAGGTGCTGCGAGGCCGGACGGACCTCGACTTCTTCGTGGCCTTCTCCAGCCGCGCGGCGCTCAGGGGCCTGGTCGGCAGCGCCGACTACGCCGCGGCGAACGCCTTCCTCGACGCGCTGGTGCGCCGCCAGCCCCTGGCCGGCTGCGCCTCGATGACCATCAACTGGCCGTCCTGGGCCGAGGTCGGCATGGCCGCCCGCCAGGGGCGGCAGCCGCAGGCCGGGCGCTCCGGACCGGGGGCGGAGGTGCGCCGGTGGTCGACCCCGCTGTCGGCCGAGGACTATCCGATCCTGGACGAGCACCGGATGAACGGCGTGCCGGTGCTGCCGGGCACGGCCCAGGTCGACTTCGTCCTGCGCGCCTTCCGCGAGGCGGTCGATCACCCGGACGGGCGGCCCGCGCAGCTGCGCCACATGGTCTTCCGGCAGCCGATCACCACCCCGGAGCCCGTGTCGCTCGAGGTCGGCTTCGAACCGCATGAGGACCTCTGGCGATTCACCGTCCGCTCCGCGCCGCTCTCGCCGTCCCCCGGCTCATCCGGCGACTACCGCGTCCACACGACGGGTGAGATCCGGCTGGCGGACGCAGGTGCGGGCACGGTGGACCTGGACGGGCTGCGCGCGTCGCTGCCCGAGCGGCGGGTGCCCGCGAACGATCCTGACAACCGGCTGTTCACCATCGGTCCGCGGTGGCCGGGAGAGGAGATCTGGATCTCCGGGGAGGACGCCGGAACGAAGCTCGCCGTACTCACCTTTCCCGAGGCGTTCGACCATGAGCTCGACGAGCACGCCCTGCACCCCACCCTGCTGGACGCGGCGGTGTCCCTGGCGCGGGATCCTGACCACGAGCCTCCGCACGCGCCCTTCGCGTACCAGTCGATCGTGGTGCACCGGCCGATACCGGGGCTCGCGTACAGCCACATCCGCCGGCGCCCGAGCGGTTCGGACACGATCGTGGCCGACATCGACGTGCTGACGGCCGGCGGTGACGTCGCCGTCGAAGTCAGGGGCTTCACCATGCGCCGCGTCGACGAGTCCATGGTCGCCCCCGAGACCTACCGTGAGGAGCGGGACTCGGGGATCACGCCCGCGGCCGGGGTCGGCATGTTGCTGCGCATCCTGGGCGGGCCCGGCCACAGACAGGTGGCGATCACCTTGGCGGGCGAGGACGCGGTGCTGAAGAACCCCGAGGTCACACCGGACGACGATGCGGAAGAGGACGCATCGCCCGATCGCATCACGGATGAAACGCCGTCGGACGGGGCGTCGCTGGAGGCCCGGCTGACGGAGATGTGGTGCGCCGAATTCGGTGTGGAGTCGGTCCGCCCCGACGAGGACTTCTTCGAGCTGGGCGGCGACTCCTTCGCCGCCGTGGGGCTGGTGGAGGAGATCCGCAGGGGTTTCGACGTGGACGTCGGCATCGCCGTGATCTTCGACCACCCGACGGTGGCCGAACTGTCCGCCGAGCTGCGAAGGCTGCTCAGCCGCGAACCTTCCTGACCCATTCGCGAAGGGTCTCGGCAGGCAGTTCCTCGACGACCTGGTGACCGCCGTCGATCAGGTGGACCGAGAGCCACTCCGTCGTGTACTGGCTCCAGTCGTCGAGGCACTCGGTGTCCCAGGAGCTGGCATCGTCTCTGGCGCCGACCGCGACGATCGGCGCGTTGAGCACCGGGCGCGGGTCCGACTCCAGATAGCGGTTGAGGAGGCGGTACTCGGACCGCCAGAGACGTGCGTACTCGGGGAGGGCCACCGTGTCCAGGATGTGCGGCGGCGCCTCGATCTCCTCGGCCAGCGCCCGGTCCGGCAGCTCCGCCAGAGGCGAGACGGGCGTGCGATGCGGCGGGTACTGGCACATGACGACGATGCCGCGAAGCTGCCGCTCCAGGTGCCTGGCCGCCTCCAGGCAGACCAGAGCACCCATGCTGTGCCCCACGAGCACGACCTCCGTGGCGCCGGAGTCCGCGACGAGGGACGCGAGCGCCGCGCCGCGCACGTCGACGGAGGGCACGTTCATCGGCTCGCTCCAGCCGGCCCGGCGGATGACAGGTTCCCGGCCCGGTTCGTTCCACCGGTCCACGAACTTCGTCCGGCCCCCCAGACCGGGAACGAAGATGACGACCTGGTCGCCATCGAGTGACGGGCTGACGACGTAACTCGCAGATTCCTGACCACTCATGTAATTCGCTCCTAATTAACCCCTGACAATACTGGATCATTTAAATGGATCTATGGCAAAGTGTGATAGGTGTCCACGCTGCTTGCCGCCGCCGTGATCATCCTGATTGCTTCAACGGTGCACGCCGTGACCGGATTCGGGTACGCCCTCGTCGCCACCCCGCTGCTGGCCCTCGCGGTCGACCCCCATACAGCGGTGGTCTCCACCACGATGTCCGCCCTGGCCATGACCATCACGATCGCCGTGCGCCAGCGTCACCACGCCGAGTGGAAGGTGGCCATGATCGCCATGGCCGGCATCGTGCTCGGCCTGCCGATCGGCCTCTGGGTGTACGGAGTGACGTCCGAGCGGCTGCTCACGGCGCTGATCGGGGTCGGGGTCTTAGGCTGCACGGTGATGGTGTGGCGGCGCGTGAAGGTGCCCGGAAATGTCCCCGTATTGGTGGGAGTCGGTCTCGTGTCCGGCGCGCTTTCGACGTCCACCGGCACCAATGGGCCGCCGATGGTCGCCGCCTTCCAGGGCATGGGCTATGAGCCCGCCAAGTTCCGCGCCACCCTCTCGGCGGTGTTCGCCGGCACCAGCGTG
Organism: Nonomuraea sp. NPDC003707; assembly: GCF_053587055.1. Classification (NCBI taxonomy): domain Bacteria; kingdom Bacillati; phylum Actinomycetota; class Actinomycetes; order Streptosporangiales; family Streptosporangiaceae; genus Nonomuraea; species Nonomuraea sp. NPDC003707. The sequence goes on from NZ_JBSFNK010000010.1 coordinate 146,352, forward strand.
TTCAGCCTGATCGGGTTCGCCGTGGCCGGCCAGGTGAACACCCAGTCGCTCTGGATCGGGCTGGTGGGCCTGCCCGTCGTGCAGCTGGGGTGGTTCGCCGGCAACGCGATCTTCAGCCGGATCGATCCGGATCGTTTCCGCAAGGTGGTGCTGGCCGCTCTCCTCGTCAGCGCGGCCGTGACCCTCGCCAGCGCGCTCAACGGCTGACGCCGGCGAGCGAAACGCGCACTCGGGGACAATAGTGACGGAAGTCTTACGGGCCTCCGCCTTTCCGCGCAGCCAGGAGCCGCGGGTGCTCGAATCGTCCATGTGACCCATGAACGACATTCAGTGGAGAGCGGCCCGCCCATCGCGCGACGGGTGATGCTCTCGATGCTCGGCGCGGGCGCCGCCGGCCTCGCCGCCGCGCCACTCGTGCGGAGCGGCTGGGAACGGCTCCTCGGGGCGGCCTCCCAGAACGACCCCACCGGGCTCAGCGGGCTGCTGCCCAACCCGGGCGGCTTCCGGTACTACAGCGTCGCGGCCTCGGTACCCAGGAAGACCGCGGCCGACTACCGGCTGGAGATCGGCGGCCTGGTCGAGCGGCCGGGGACGTACACGCTGGACGGGCTGCGCGCCCTGCCCCAGACCCGGGTCGTCGGCGAGGCACGGTGCACCGACGGCTGGCGGGTGCCGGACGTCCCCTTCTCCGGGGTGCTGCTCTCGCACCTCCTCGACGCGGCGGGGGTGCGTCCCGAGGGCAAGGCGGTCCGCTTCACCTGCTTCGACGGCGTCTACAGCGAAAGCCTCACGCTCGAACAGGCCCGCCGGGCCGACGTGCTGGTGGCCCTGGACATGCTGGACGCGCCGGTCACGCACGCCCACGGCGGCCCGGTGCGGCTCTACGTCGCCCCGATGTACTTCTACAAGTCCGCCAAATGGCTGTCCGGCATCTCCGTCACCGACCAGGTCATCCCGGGCTACTGGGAGGAGTACGGCTATGACGTCGACGGCTGGCTCGACCCGGCGGCCTGAGGGCTCGCGGCGGCGGTTCAGCCGGGGCGAGCGGCTGGTTCACCGCGCGACCGCCGGGCTCATGCTGCTGTGCGCGGGGACGGCGGCCTGCCTGTACTTCCCGCCGCTGGCCCAGCTGGTCGGCCGTCGCCACCTGATGGTCGTCGTGCACGAGTGGTCGGGGCTGCTGCTGCCCGTGCCCGTCCTGCTCGGTCTCGCCTCGCGGGCGTTCCGGGCCGACCTGCGCAGGCTCAACCGGCTGGCGCCGTACGACAGGGAGTGGCTGCGCGCGGCACGCGGGCGGATCCCGGGCCCGCGCCCGGCCGGCAAGTTCAACGCCGGGCAGAAGGTCTACGCCGGGTGGATCGCCGGGGCCGTGCCGGTCATGACGTTCACCGGCCTGCTGATGTGGTTCACCGGCCTGCTGCCGGGGATCCCTCGCGCAAGCGCGATCTTCGTGCACGACCTGACGGCGGTGGCGATCGCCGCCGTCGTGATCGGGCACATCCGGCTGGCGTACCGGGACCCGGAGGCGCGGCGCGGGATGCGTACGGGCTGGGTGACGACCGCGTGGGCCAGGAAGCACCATCCCCGCTGGCTCGACGACGGGACGGACGGCCAGTCACCGGCTTGAGCGGTGATGGCGATTGCACGGCGAGACGTCACCTGTCAAACTGGTGATGTGAAGCATGTCTTTCTGTGCGGCAACCCCGCGCTCGACCTGGCCTGCACGCTCCGGGCGCGCCGCACCACGCGCTTCGAGACGCTGGACGCCCCGGACCGGCTCGACGCCTGGTATCTGGAGTCCGGCATCGTCGACGCCGTCTCCCCCTGCCAGGAGGCGGACCTCGTCCAGGCGGTGGCGGTGCGGGAGGCCGTCTACGCGCTGGTCACCGCCCGGCTGGCCGACGACGGATATGACGACGAGGCGCTCGCCCTGGTGAACGAGACGGCGCGCAAGCCGCCGGCGACACCCCAGCTCACCGCCGAGGGGCGGTGGGTCGAGGCGACGCCGGCGCAGGCACTGTCCACCGTGGCGCGGCACGCGATCGAGCTCCTCAGCGGCCCGGAGGTGCCGCTGATGAAGGAGTGCGCCAACCCCGAGTGCACCAAGGTCTTCATCGACCGCTCGCGGGGCGGGCGGCGGGAGTGGTGCGGCATGGAGTCCTGCGGCAACAAGATCAAGGCGGCGGCCTACCGGGCCCGCAAGAAGGAGACGGCCGGGGCCCGCTGACCCCGGCCGGCGGCGATCAGGCGGGGTAGTCCTTGGGGTTGATCTGCGAGGTCTGCGCCTTGCCGCCCTTGACCGGGTGGAGGGTGATGGTCCAGATGCTGTACGAGGTGGCGGTGGTGACGAACTTCAGCCGCTGGTTGAAGCGCTGGTAGGCGGCCCCCACGGCGAACCTGCGCTTGCTGGTGCTGAAGCGGGAGCCGGTGGTGAAGTAGATCCGGTATGAGCCGTCCCTGACGTCCTTGATGCTCGCGGAGGACTTCGCTCGGACGTAGATGCTGATCGCCTTGGTCCTGCCCTTGACGAGGGTGACGACGCCGTCCCTCGGCGTGCCGTTCTTGATCTTGAGGACGCCGCGGCCGCCGCTGAGGCCGTCGTAGATGATCCTGCCGTTGCCCGGGCGGGCCGCGGCGGCGTTCTGCGGGGCCAGGGCGACAGACTCCGTGCCGGTCACGGCGGTGGCGCCGGCCGGGGAGGCGGTCAGCAGGCCGGCGGTCAGCGCGACGGCGACGGCACCGGCCCGCAGGGCGGCTCCTTCAAGAGGTTTCTTCACGACGAACATCTCCTTGGGCGCATGGTCACAGCCAGGGACAAACATAGAAGAAACCGGGCGGATCGCGTACCTGTTATGTCACAGGAGCACTCTTCACGAAGTCGCGGAGGTCGCCGGACAGCTCCCGCAGGCTCGCCTCCACGCTGTACATCATGTGTCCCCCGGCGTAGGCGGCCGTCCGGACGCGTTCGCGGGGCCAGGCCGACTGGCGTACGGCGTGCCGGGCGGCGCCGATCGTCGTCGTGAGGTCGAACAGGCCGGTGCAGATGAGCAGCCGCATCGCCGGCGCCCGCTTCATCGCCCGGGCGATGGAGTCCATGTAGGGCCAGTCCCCGAAGGGGGACGTCGCGCCCCACCGCCAGACGTCCGCCGGGGCGCGGCCTTCGGCGTCGACGGGCGGCTCCATGCCCCGGTAGTCGCCGGGCCGGCCGGCTTCGAGGAAGTCCTTCAGGTGGGTCGCGATGGCGGGTTCGAGCGCGTCCACGATCGCCGAGACGCCGGTGGGATTCACCGGTCCGCCGACGTGCGCGCTGAACGACCCCTCGCCGGCCGGCTCGGGCACGGCCGGTGGTCCCGCGTACCGGCCGTCGTACATGTAGAGGACGAGCCCTTCCGCGGCCAGGAGTTCGGCCCGGAAGTCGTGCTTGGACAGGCGCAGGTTCCGCTCCGCCCAGCGGCTCGCCGGGATCCCGGTGAGCGACGCCAGCCGCTCCGCCAGGCGCTCCCGCTCCCCGGCGGGCAGGTCGTCGCCCCGGAAGAGCCCGGACAGGTATTCCGTGTCGGCGAACTGCGAGGACTCCGTGATCACGTCGTCGAGGGTGCGGCCGGCGCGGTCGATCTTGCCGTGGTACCAGGCGATCGCCGTGAGGGTGGGCAGCGAGACCGCGTAGCTGAGGATGTTGGCCGGCCGCCAGCAGGTTTCGATGATGTTGGTCGCCTGGCTCACCAGGACGACGCCCTCGACGCGGACCGGCTCGGCGAGCGCGGTCAGCAGTTCCGCGACCACCGCGACCCTGATGGATCCGTAGCTCTCGCCCACCAGGTACACCGGGGAGGCCGACCGGTCGTGGTCGCGCAGCCAGCCCTCGATCCACGTCGCCATCTGGCGCGCGTCCGCGTCGACGCCGTAGTGCGTCGCCGGGTCGACGCCCTCGCCCACCCTGCTGAAACCGGTGCCGGCCGGGTCGAAGAAGACGAGGTCGGCCACGTCCAGCAGGCAGTACTCGTTGTCGACGATCGGGAAGCCCGACGGGTCGGCGGCGAGGTCGTCCGGGTAGGCGATCCTGCGCGGCCCGAGCCCGCCCATGTGCAGTGGTGTGGCCGCGACGATCGGCCCACCGTTGCAGGCGAAGATCACCGGGCGGTCCGCGGGGTCGCCCTGCCCGGCGGCCACGTACTGGGTCGACACCACGTACGCGCCCGGCTCGCCGCCCTCTTGCGGGACGACGGCCTCCCGGACGGTGGCGGCGTAGCGCAGCCGGCGGCCGTTGAACACGCCTTCATGAAACGTCGTCACTGGCTCACGCACGGGGGTTCCTCTCCAGTCGGTGCTTTCACGACCGCGCGAAGGTCGGCGGCCAGGCGTTCGCGCGACTCGCGCCCGAGATAGGGCATGTGGCCGGACTCGTAGGTGCGTACGCTGACCCGTTCCGGGTCGATGGGGGCCTGCGAGAGCGCGTAGTTCGTCTCCCCCAGGGTCGTGACCAGGTCGTACATCCCCACGCACAGCAGGACGCGCAGGTCCCGGTTGCGGCGCAGGGCCACGGCGAGGTCGGCCGCGTAGTTGCCCGCGGGCAGGCGCGCGCCGTCGCCGTAGTCCCAGCGGAAGTTGACCCGGGCGAACTCGATGGTCCGGTAGTCGTCGTCCCGCTCGACGCCGAACTCCTCGCGCAGGTAGCCGTCGATGGCGCCGGCGAAGGAGGGGACGTACTGGCCCATCGCGGGATCGTCGGCCACCGGGTCACCGCCGGCCCCGGCCAGGGGCAGGCGGTAGCGGCTGTCGTACAGGCCCACCTGCTCGCCCTGGTCGCGCAGCAGCAGGCTCGCGAACCGTTGCGGGGTGAGGCGCAGATCATGCTCGGCGATCACGCCGGGCGCGAGCCCGATGAGCTCGTGCAGCCGGGCCGCCACGGCCTCGCGGCGCCGCCGGTCGAGCCGGGACCCGGCGAACAGGGCCGTGAGATAGTCCTCCTCGGCGAACCGGGTGGCGGCCTCGACGTGTTCCCGCACGTCGGCCGGCCGGCCGGGCAGCCGGTCGTGGTACCAGGCGGTGGCGGCCAGCGAGGGCAGCGTGGTCACGTGGGCGAGGTCCGCCCCGTTGCCGAACTGCAGGCCCGGCCCCATCAGGATCACGCCGTTGAGCGCCAGCGACTCCAGGCGGCCGGTGGTGGTGGGCCCGCCCGCGCTCAGCTTCGCGACGGTGGCCGCCCGGATCGCGCCGTAGCTCTCGCCGAGCAGGAACTTCGGGGAGTTCTCCCGCCCGTACCGCCGGGACCACTGGGTGATGAACCGCATCGTGGCGATCGCGTCGGGGACGACTCCGTAGAAGTCGGCCTGCCGCTCCTCGTCCAGCACCCGGCTGAACCCGGTCCCGGGCGGATCGATGAACACCAGGTCCGCGCAGTCCAGGACGCAGTCCGGATTGTCGACGAGCCCGAAGGGCGGGGCCATCCGGGGCCGCAGCAGGTCGGCGTCCGCGACGCGCCGGGGGCCGATCCCGAGGTGCAGCCAGACCGAGGACGACCCCGGCCCGCCGTTGAAGGCGAAGATCACGGGCCGTTCCGACGCGCCGGGCACGGTGTAGCTCGCGCAGACGTAGCGCGCCCCCGGTTCGCCCGACAGATCGGGTACGACGATCTCGTCCACCCGCGCTTCGTACTTGACGTCGAGGCCGCCGAACACGGCCTCACGATGGATGCCGGGCATGGTCACCGGGTGACTCCTTTCACCGGCGGCGCGGCCGTGAACGGGGCGATGGACAGCTCGCGGTGGATGTCCGCGGGGAAGTAGAGGTCGCCGCCCTTCACGGTCATGCGGATGCGGCGGATCGCGGAGATGTCCCTGGTCGGGTCGCCGTCCACCAGGATCAGGTCGGCGCGCTTGCCCCGGGCGACGCTGCCGCTCAGATGCTCGCGGCCCAGGTGGCGGGCGCAGTCGAGGGTGGCGATCCGGAGCACCTCGGCGGCGGGGATGCCGGCCGCGGCGTACAGCTCCAGCTCGCGGTGGACGGTGAAGCCGGAAGGGTCGTCCGTGCCCGGCCACAGCGGGACGCCGTGCGCGTGCAGCAGCGCCATGGTCTCCAGGAGCTTGGGGAAGGCCTCGTCGTAGCCGTCGTCCGGGTTGGGGACGTAGGTGCGCTTGCGGTAGCGCTGGTAGCCGACCGGCATGTGGTCCAGGTACGGCCGGTCGCCCTCCTGGATCCGCCCGGCCCGGGAGAGCATCAGGCGTTCGAGGATGACGGTCGTGGTGTCGAGGCCGATCCCCCGCTCCAGCATGAGGTCGAGGGTGTGGCGGACGCGGGGCGAGGCGAGGTCGAGATCCTTCGCGCGGGTCAGCGCGGTGAGCCGCAGCGGTGTCCTGGTGTCCTCTTCGGGGTCCAGGAGCCAGCCGAGGAGGAGCTGGTTGATGTGGGTGATCTCGTCGTAGCCCGCCTCGATCATCCCGTCGGGGGTGGCGAAGGCCGGGATGTGGCCGGTGACGCGCAGGCCCAGCCGGTGCGCCTCGGCGGCGAGCGGGGCCACCCAGGCCGGGTCGACGGAGTTGTAGATCTTGATCTGATGGTAGCCGCGCTCGGCGTACCAGCGGACGGTGGCGAGCGCGTGGTCGAGGTCGTCGGGGATGACGCCGATGCGGGCGGAGTGCGGGCTGCGTCCTTCGATGAACCCGGAGGGGACGATGGACGGCCCCGGCAACTCGCCCGAGTCGATCCTGGGGATCAGGCCGAGCAGCATGGCGTTGTCGTTGCCCATGTCACGGGTGGTGGTGACGCCCGCGGCCAGGTAGAACAGGCCACTGGCGGCGGTGTTGTGGGCGTGCATGTCGTGCAGCCCGGCCAGCAGGGTGCCGCCCTGGCCGTCGATCTCCACCCCGTCGCCCGGGGCGTCGGGCCCGACGGAGGTGATCACGCCGCGGAAGAACACCACCGAGCACGGCTCGGTGAGCCGGAGGGTCCCGGGGTCGAAGACCCGCACGTCACGGATGCGGACCGGCCCGTCGCAGACATGCCGGACGCTCTCGCCGACCCGGGCCACGTGCTCCGCCGACAGGACGGTGTCCAGAATCGCGAGCTCCGCGGCGGCCGGCAGGTGGTCCTCGCGCACCATCAGGGACCCGCCGAGCCGGGCGACCAGCCGCCGCTCGTGGTCCAGCAGCACGAACTCCGGCAGCAGGCCGACGCCCCTGAGCACGTAGGCGTCCAGGTCGCTCCCGGACAGGGTCACGCGCCGCAGGAATTCGGCGGTGACGCGGCCGCCCGGCAGCGCGTCCAGCGCGCCTCCGTGATCGAGGACGGCGCGGGCGTAGATGCCCGAGGCGTAGGGGCTGGAGTCGTTGGCGAGGTACAGCCGGCGCTCTCCGCCGGGTGCCCGGCCGCGATCGGCCTGGCTCTCCCAGACGCCGTCGCGGAGCCGTTCGCGTACGGCGCCGCCCATCAGCGAGGTGCCGTCGATCTCCCACGCGGCCGGGATGCCGTGCGCGTCCAGGGTGACGCGCTCGCGCAGCTTGGCGCCGCGGCCGTTGTCGTCCATGGCGGAGTCGATCAGCAGGTCGCCGCCCGAGCGCTCCACGGTGACGCGGCCGGTGACCTCGCCGCCCGAGACGACGGCGAAACGCTCAGTCATCCTTGCCGCGCCAGGCCACGCAGGTGATCTCGATGTTGGCGCCGGCGGGCATGTCGCCCACCACCACGGCGGCCCTGGCCGGGGGCTCATGGCCGAAGTAACCGCTGTAGACGTCGTTGAGCAGCGGCCAGTGCTCGATGTCGCGCAGGTAGCAGGTCGTGCTGACCACGTCCTGAAGGCGGAAGCCGGCCTGGGTGATCGTGGATTCGAGGTTCTTCATCGTCTGCCGGATCTCGGCCTCGATGCCGCCCTCGACGATCCGGGTCGTTCCCGGGACGAACCCGCCGGTCCCGGCCACGTAGCAGGTGTCGCCGGCGACGACCGCCGACGAGTACGGGCCGAGCGCGGACCCGGTGTTGACGACCTTCTTCGGCATCGACTCTCCCATCAAGTGTGACCTCTCGGCGAGATTTTCAACACACGGTAGAGGATTTCCAACAACAGTCAAGAGTTATCCGAGGCCGAGCTGCCGTTACCCGACAGAAACTTGTGGCTATTGTAGAGAACTAAAACAGGTCGTATAGTTCCCGTCACCTCGGTGAAGGGAAGCCACCTATGCAATCGGTTACTCGGCGCCGCGCCGGAGCCGCGCTCACGCTCACGGGGGGCCTCGTCCTCCTGACCGCGTGCGCCTCCGGCGCCTCCGGCGGCCCGGCCGGCCGCAACGCTCCGACGGAGCGGAAGATCGCCTCGTTCACGTACGCGATCTCGCAGATGCCCACGTCGTTGAGCGGTATCACCACCAAGACCAACACGCAGATGATCACCTCACTGGTCGCGGAGCCGCTCGAGCGGATCGGCTTCGACCAGGGCCAGATCAGGATCACGCCGGGGCTGGCCGTCTCGGCCGCCGAGCCCGACAAGAGCACGGTGGTCTACCGACTCCGGGACGGCGTCACCTTCTCCGACGGCAAGCCGCTGACGCCGGAGGACGTCGTCTGGAGCATCGACGCCGCCGCCGCGCCCACCGCCGAGACCGCGGGCAACATGCAGGGCTTCAAGAGCGCGGAGGTCACCGGCCCCCGCGAGGTCACGGTGACGTGGAAGTACCCGACCGCCTTCCTGCGCAACGCCCTCGGCGGCCTCCCGATCCAGCAGGCCGCGTTCGCCAAGGCGCACCCCAAGGACCTCGGCACCTCGGCCGCGCTCCCGATCGGCACCGGCCCCTACGCCTTCAAGGCGCAGACCTCGCAGGACATCACGCTCGCCCGCAACCCGGGCTACTGGGGCACGCCGCCCAAGCCCGACTCGGTCAAGTTCACCGTGATCAGCGACAACTCGGCCGCCCAGCTCGCCATGCGCTCAGGATCGCTTCAGGGCGTGCAGGTCAACGACCTCAAGACCACCGCGCAGTGGAAGGGCAGCGGGGCCTCGCTGCACATGGGGGACGACTTCAACTCCGACCTCCTGTCGATGGACACCGGCAAGCCGCCCTTCGACGACCTGCACGTCCGCAAGGCGGTCGCGCACTCCATCGACCGCAAGGGCGTGCTGGCCGCCGCCTTCGGCGAGCACGCCGCACTGCTGAAGACGATCGTGCCCACCGGCGAGCTGGCCGGCGTCGCCCAGGAGGCCGAGGCGGAGGCGTTCCTCGGCCGGCTCCCGGCGTACGAGTTCGACCTGGCCAAGGCCAAGGCGGAGCTGGCGCAGTCCGCGCACGCCGGCGGGTTCGAGGTCACCGTCCCCTATCTCAACACCTCCGCGTGGGAGCGGCTGCTGCTGCTCAACCTGCAGCAGAACATGAAGCAGCTGGGCGTCACCGTCACCCCCAAGCCGGTGCCCCCCGGCCAGTGGTTCCAGACGTTCTTCAGCCACCAGACCACCGGCATCCAGGTGATCACCGGATTCGGCAGCACCCTGCCCGACCCCTCCGGGCTGATGTTCGGCTTCGTGGGCAAGGCCAACATGAAGCCCAACTTCCCCAACTCGGCGAACTTCACCACCCCGGTCGTCGAGAAGAACTTCCCGCTCATCGCCCCCGAGACCGCCGGGAAGTACTCCAAGGAGGAGCGCTGGGCGGCGACCAAGGCGATCATTACGGAGATCGCCGAGCAGGTCCCGTACGTGCCGCTCTACACCCAGCAGCAGGTGTACGCGCTGGCCGGCGGGCTCACGTTCACCAGGACCCCGACGCTCTTCGACAAGCAGAGCGGCGCCTGGATCGACCTGCTGCGTTCGAGCAAATGACGATCCTCCTCTTCCTCGCCAAGCGGCTGGGCGCCATGCTCCTGCTGTTGCTGGTGCTCAGCTTCCTGGTCTTCGGCCTGCTGGCGGCCAGCCCCGGCTCGCCGGTCCAGACCCTGCTCGGCAGCCGGCCGCCGACACCGGAGGTGCTGGCGGCGCTGCAGGCCAAGTACCACCTCGACGAGCCGTTCCTGCTCCAGTACTGGTCCTGGCTCGGTGACGCGCTCCGGCTGGACTTCAGGCAGTCGATCTCCATCCAGACCGACCAGGACGTCCTGCTGCTGATGGGTGACCGGGCGGCGATCACGCTCCAGCTCGCGTTCTACGCCGTGGTGCTGGTCGTTGGCTTCGGCATCCCCCTCGGCATGGCGGCGGGCATGCGGCGCGGCCGTCCCACCGACCGGGCCGTGTCGTTCCTGGCCACCCTCGCCATCAGCGCGCCGCCGGTCGTGCTGTCGATCGCGCTGCTGTACGTGTTCGGCGTCGCCCTCGGCTGGTTCCCCGTCTACGGGATCGGCGAGGGCTTCAGCGAGCGCGTCGCCCACCTGACGCTGCCCGCGCTGGCGCTGGCCGGATTCCTGTCCGCCGTCGTCATCCGGCAGACCCGCGCCGCCACCCTCACCGTCATGCAGCAGGACTACATCACCTTCGCCCGCATCCGCGGGCTCAGCCCCGCCCGGGTGCTGATCCGCTATGCCCTGCGCAACTCCGCCCTGCCCGTCGTGACCAGCACGGGGATGCTGGTCATCGCCGCGGTGTCCGCCGGGGTGTTCGTGGAGCAGGTCTTCTCCCTGCCCGGGATCGGCACCCTGCTGCTGCAGGCGGTGGTCAACAAGGACATCCCCGTGGTCCAGGGCCTCGCCGTGCTCCTGGGGGCGCTGGTGGTGCTGGTCAACCTGGTCGTCGACCTGCTGGGCCTGGCGCTCGACCCGCGCACCCGTACGATCGCGAAAGCAGGTGCCTGATGGCGGTGATCGCCCTTTCCGCCTCCGCGCGAAGCGTGGCCAGGGCGCCCCTCATGGTGCGCCTGGCCGCGGGCTTCCTCCTGCTGGTCGCCGTGCTCGCCGCGGCCGGGCCGTGGCTGACGCCCTACGACCCCGGCGCCCAGGACCTGATGCTGAACGTGTCGGGCTCCGGCGGCGCGCACTGGCTCGGCACCGACCAGCTCGGCAGGGACGTGCTGTCCCAGGTCATCGCGGGCACGCGCAGCGCGCTGGCCGGGCCGCTCTGCGTCGCGCTCGGCACCGTCGTGGTCGGCGCGGCCCTGGGCGTGCTGGCCGGATACCGGGGCGGCTGGATCGACTCGCTGCTCAACCGGCTGGCCGATCTGATGTACGCGCTGCCCGGGCTCCTGGTGATCATCGTGCTGGTCGGCGTCGTGGGCGGCGGCTACTGGTTCGCCGTCCTCGTCCTGGCCGTGCTGTCGCTGCCCGGCGAGATCCGGCTGTGCCGCAGCGCCACGCTCGCCCAGGCACGCCTGCCGTACGTGGACGCGGCCCGCACCCTGGGCCTGCCCGCCGGGCGGATCATGGCCAGGCACCTCCTCCCCAACATCATGCCCACCGTGATCGCGACCTTCCTGCTGGACTTCGTCGGCGCGCTGATCAGCCTGTCCGGCCTGTCCTACCTCGGCCTGGGCGCGCCGCCCGGCAACCCGGACTGGGGCGCCCTGCTGCAGAGCGGCCAGAACCTGCTCGCCGACAACCCCTGGATCTCCCTGGCGCCCGGCGCCATGATCGCCTTCACCGCCACCAGCTTCACCCTCCTGGGCGACTGGATCTACGACCGCTACTCCATGGACGGTGACCGGCCGTGACCCCTCTTCTCACCGTCAGCGGCCTGCGCGTGCACGCCGGTCCCAGAACCCTGGTCAGGGAGGTCGACTTCACCCTCGACGCCGGCCGGACGCTGGGCATCGTGGGCGAGTCGGGCAGCGGCAAGACGATGACCGCCCGCGCGGTCATGGCCGCCCTCCCCCCGGGGGTCGGCGCGTCCGGCGACATCACCTTCGACGGCGTCCCGCTCATCGGCAGGAAGGAACGCGAGCTGCGGCCGCTGCGCGGCACCCGCATCAGCATGGTCATGCAGGACCCGTTCACCGCGCTGAACCCGCTGCAGACCATCGGCGAGCACCTGCGCGAGTCGCTCCCGCGCCAGGTGCGCCGCGACCGCGGCACCGCCCGCGCCGAGATCGTCCGCCGCCTGGCCGAGGTCGGGCTCGACGCCGCCGAGGTCGCCCGCAAGTACCCCTTCCAGCTGTCCGGGGGCATGCGCCAGCGCGTCGCCATCGCCGCCGCGCTCGCGGGGGACCCGGACCTGCTGGTCGCCGACGAGCCCACCACCGCCCTCGACGCCACCACCCAGGCCGACATCCTGCGCCTGCTGCACAAGCTCCAGCGCGACCGGGACATGGCGCTCATCCTCATCACGCACGACCTGCGCGTGGCCTTCTCCGTCTGCGACCGGATCCTGGTCATGTACGCCGGGTCGGTCCTGGAGAACGCCCCCGCGAGCGAGCTGGCGCGCACGCCCGAGCACCCCTACTCCCTCGGCCTGCTGCTCGCCGAGCCGCCGGTGACGCACCTGGTCGAGACGCTCACCGCTATCCCCGGCAGCGTCCCGCGCGCCGACGACCTGGCCGACCGGTGCGCCTTCGCCGCGCGCTGCGACTGGAGCACGCCCGACTGCGCCGCGTCCCGGCCGCCGCTCGCGCCCGTCGGCGACGACCGCTCGTCCGCCTGCCTCCGCCTGGACGAGATCCGCGCCGACCTGCGGCTGCGCCGTCAGGAGGCCACGCAGCCCGCCGCGGTGCCCCGGCCGCGGACCGGCGCGCCCATCCTGACCGTGTCCGGGCTGAGCATGACCTACCGCACCACGTCCATGGTCTCGCGGGCGGCGACGAAGCAGGCCGTACGGGAGGTGTCCTTCGAAATCGCCGAGGGCGAGTCGCTCGGGCTCGTGGGCGAGACCGGCTCAGGCAAGACCACCATCGCGCGCTGCGTCCTCGGGCTGCAGACCGCCACCGCCGGCACGATCCGCCTCGGCGAGCTGGACGTCACCGACCACCGGCGGCTCACCGCGAAGCAGCGGCGGCAGGCCGGCCGCCTGGTCCAGGTGGTGTTCCAGGACCCGTACGCCTCGCTCAACCCCGCGCTGTCCATCGGCGCGGCGCTCACGGAGGCGCTCGCCGTCGGCGGCACCGGTCAGCGGGTCGGCGACCTGCTCGACCTGGTGGGCCTGCCCGCCGCCTACGCCGCCCGCAAGCCGAGCGCGCTGTCCGGCGGCGAGCGCCAGCGCGTCGCCATCGCCAGGGCCATCGCGGTCCGGCCCCGCCTGCTGATCTGCGACGAGCCCGTGGCCGCGCTCGACGTGTCCGTCCAGGCGCAGGTGCTGGAGCTGCTGCGCGAGGTACGCCGGGAGCACGGCACCAGCATGCTCTTCATCACCCACGACCTGGCGGTGGTGCGGCAGATGACCGATCGGGCCATCGTGCTGCGGCACGGAGAGATCGCCGAGAGCGGGGACACGGGCACGATCCTGGACTCCCCCCGGCACCCGTACACGATCAGCCTGGTCGAGTCCGTGCCCCGGCACGAGTGAACACTTCGACATACTGTTGAGATCGATCCTGCGAGACACGAGACAGGGGTACGGCCAATGACAGCCACGTCCGCGGACGGCGAGCCGACGTTCACCACGAACGAGCGGGCCCACGCCGCCCTGGTGGTCGAACTGCTGGGCCCGGTCATCCCGGCGCTCGCCCAGGCCATGGGCCCCAAGACCGAGGCGGTGCTGCACAACCTGACCACGATGCCCAACACGATCGCCGCCATCGGCGGCACGCTGACCGGCAGGGACATCGGCGGTCCGCCCACCGACCTGGGGCTGCGCACGTTCAAGGCGGGCTGGACCGAGCACCTGATCGGCTACCGGTCGGAGACCGCCGACGGGCTGGTGATGCGCTCGTCGAGCATCTTCTTCCACGCCCCGTCCGGCAAGTCGGTGGTGTGCCTGTGCGTCAACACCGACATCGGCGACCTGAAGCGGGCCGAGGAGATCCTCCATGCGATGACCGCCCTCGCACCCGGGGCGGGCCCGATGCTCGACGCCCCTCCCGGCAGGCCGGCGGAGACCTTCCCGGTGTCGCTGGAGAGCCTCGGCGAGGGGATCCTCGACAACGCGATCAACGGGGCCGGGGTGCCGGTCGACCTGATGAAGAAGTCGCACAAGGTCGCGGTGGTCGAGGACCTCAACAAACGCGGGTTCTTCACCCTGCGCGGTGCGGTGGACCAGGCGGCCCAGCGGCTCAACGTCAGCCGCTTCACGATCTACAACTACCTCAACGAGCTCCAGGCCGAGACCGTCGACTGAACGTCCGGCCTCAGGTGTCGTCCCGCGCTCCCACGACGATCACGCCGGCCGTGTGCAGGCTGGTCAGCAGGGTCCAGTCGTCGGCCGGGTCGAGCCAGACCTGGAGCTCCGCCGGCCCCGTCGGCCGCGGCAGCGCCCCGGCGGGCTCGTAGAAGGCCGAGACCAGCACCAGGGGCACCGGCGCCTCCCATCGGGAGGGGGCCGGTGGCTCGTGCCGGCCGCCGAGCAGGACGGCGCGCTCGGCCTCGTCGCAGGCGTCGAGCTGCGGCCCGGCCGCGAGCTGGGCCTGCACCCTGACCTGTACGTCCATCGCGAGGCCGACCCGCGCCGCGGCCCGCTCGCCGTCGGTGGCGAGCGAGGCGTAGCCGGGGATGAGCATCCCGGCCAGCTCGGCGGCGTCGTCGGCGTAGCCGCGGTAGGTCCCGTCCGCGTGGATCATTTCGTAGCGGTACGGCCGGCCGTCGCCGTTGACCGGGGCGGGCGGAGGCGGCTCCGCCGCCGAGGAGTTGCGGATGATCACGGCCACCGGCCGGCCTCCCGTTCCGTGGTGAGGTCGTTCACGCCGCGGGCACCCAGCGGGTGGCGGCGAACAGGGCGGTGAGCTGCTCCTTGTCGGCGGCCCGCCAGAACAGCTCGTCCATCAGGACTCGGAAGGAGAGACTTCCCTGCTCGGTGAGGTCCAGCCCCGGATCCAGCTTGAGGAGCTCGGCGTGGGCGCCCAACTGGTCGAGCCGGCCCAGGTTGGGCAGCCGGCCCAGCGTCGCGGTGCGGAAGGCCGCCTCGACCTCCGCGAGCGACACCTTCACACGGGACTGGATCACGGCGGGGTCGAGCGAACCGTCCCACAGCCGCCACTCGACGTGGTCTTTCGCGGTCCCCTTCATGCTCTCCATGTTCATCGCGGACTTGCGGCCGTTGAGATTGCGCACCGGGGCTATCGACCGGTAACCCTCCGTGGGGAGCCGGTTGGGCTTGCATTGCGCCACGCCCCGGTGGCTTTCCCGCTCCGGATTGTGCCCGAGCCTGAACAGGGTGTCGGTGTGCAGGCCCCCGTGATTCAGCAAGCTGGTGTAGTTCTCCACGATGTGGTCGAAGTCGTGCGTGCTCACGTGGACGTGCCCGCCGGTAGAGGCGCCGGCCGTGCCGCCGTGCGCGCGGATGATCTCGGTGGCGACGAGGAGGTTCTCCCACGTCGCCGGCTCGTCGTACAGGATGGGTGAGATCAGCTCGCCGTCGACCGTGCCGTCCTGCTCCAGTCTCCAGAGGCCGCGCCCGCCGTTCTTGCCTGACCGGTAACCCTCGTCCCGCATGGTGTGGTAGTTGTCCACCTGGGCATCGGCGGTCAGGCCGGCCTTGTGCAGGGCACGGGCGATGGCCTGCAGGGCTTGGCGGGCGTTGTGCTTCGGCAGCTCGAACTCGATCTCCACCCCGAAGCCGCGCCCGCCGTCCCGGGCCCCCAGGGACGCGGTGGCGTTCTCCCGCATGTAGGGGATCACCGCCTCTCCCCTGACCGCGCGTTGCACCGCCTGATCGTAGGCGTGCCGGAAGGCCGCGAAGTCCCCCGTGAAAGAGACCTCGGGGCGATCCGGCCAGCGCTGCCACGCCCGGGTGCGGGCCTCCAGCGAGGCCACCATTTCCTGCCTGGCCACGACCCGCGGGTCCTGGCCGACCAGGCGCGACACGGTGCGGCGCAGGGAGGACTGGTGGAAGGCCTCCTTCGCCTGCGCGTGCGCGTGGACCGCGGCCTGCCGGGCGTCCCGGACGGCCGCGGGCGACAGGTCGTGCAGGCCCGGCGGGACCTGCTGCGGGGCCGTCCGTACGACGGCGTTCGTACCCAGGGTGTCGAGCACCTGCTGCCTGTCGAGCGGCCCGAAGGGGTCGACCCCGTGCGGTAGTGCCACGGTGGCCTGCCGCACCAGCTGCTCGACGGAATGGTGGTGACCCGCGTCCCCCGCCAACCGGCGCAGCGGATCGAACACCCACATCCGGGACGGCGACTCGGAGGCGGTGATCTCGGCGAGGCGGGAAAGGATGCGCGCCTCGTCGTTGCTCAGCCCCGTGATGCCGCGCTCGGCCGCGATCCGCAGCCCGTCCCAGAGGTACGGGTCGCGCGCCCGGTAGGCGGCGAGGCGGCCGACGAGATCCTCGCGGTCGGCCGCCCGCGCCAGGTCGGCGCCGTCCGCCTGCGCGTCCGCGGCCAGGCGGACGAGCTGCTCGGCGGAGCGTCCCAGCCCGAGGTCGCCGGCCAGACCCTCCAATGGCGGGACGGCGTCACGACCGGAGTGCGCGACGATCTCCTCCAGCCGCGCGGACAGACGCGCGGTCGGGTCGTGCAGCTCGGGCAAGGAGTATCTGTCGGCGAGCAGCACCCCGTTCCACAGGTACGGGTCGTCCTGCCAGAACTGGTCCATGGCCGCGCGGAACTCCGCCTCCCCGGTCGTCCCGGCCGGGAGGTAGCCCTTCTCGTGGGCGGCCCGGACGACCGGGAGCAACTCCCCGACGTCGCCGATGCCGTGCCGGTCGAGCACGGGTTTGACGAAGCTCCGGACCTTGGCGGAGGTGACGGGCTCGCCCATCATCTCGACCATGAGCCCGATCGTGCGTGCCTGCGCGGGGGTCGCCTCGGGGAGGGAGAAGCGGGCTTGGTAGTGCTGCCCCGTCCAGCGGTAGGAGTCCGCCGCCATGGCCGTTCTGAGAGCGTCGACCAGGCCCGTACGGCCGGTCGCTCCGTCCGGGTTCATGCCGAATCGCTGGGCGTTCTCGTAGACCTCCACCAAGGCGTCGAGATCGAGGTTCAGGCCGAGTTCGGAGGCCAGGTCGTGGAGGGCCCTGCGCGGGTTCGGCCAGTTGAGGGTCCGGCTCATCGAGGCCAGGGCTCTTGCCGTCGTGTCGCTCCCGTCGATGACGGGCAGCTCTTCCACCAGGCGCCGGCCCTCCGCCAGGAGGACGTCGTCCGCCGCGGCCGGGGGGTTGCTCAGCAGGTGTTCGATCCGGTTCGGCGGGCCGCCCTGGTGCGGGCCGTTCTGGTGCGGGCCGTTCTGGTGCGGGCGGTCGTTGCCGGGCGACCAGCGGTGGACGGTCGCCGCGGCTTCGGCGAAGTTCCGTGGCCGCGGATCGGCGATCGGCGAGAATCCGTCGGTGTCGGGCAGGCCGGGCATCTCGTGCGTGTTCGCCGGGTGCGGTGGCCTGGGACGGGTGTCGGGAGCCGCCAGGACGCGGTCGAGTTCCGTGCGTACGTCGGGCCAGGCCCGGGCGAGGTCGGGGTGCAGGTTGAGGTCCGGCACCTCCTCCAGCGGCACCCAGACGTTGTCGAGCGACTCCCGGGAGGCGGGCCAGACGTCGGCCTGGTGGGACATCTCGCCGATGACGGTGTCGTACGCCCAGCCGCCGTGGTCGTCGTGGTGGACCCCGCGCACCTTCACCTCGCTCGGGTCCAGCCGGTTCTCCTCGCCGGCTTCGCGGAAGCCGCCGTCGACCGGGTCCTCGCCGCGGTGGAGGGCGCCGCCGGGCAGCCCCATGGTCCCTCCGTGCTGCGTCTCCATGGAACGCAGCTGCATGAGAACGTGGACCTCGCCGCCGGGAGCGCGGTGGAAGAGCAGCAGACCGGCCCCGCCTTCCGTGCCCCAGTGCCGGTGGCCCTGCTCGCACTGGGTCCATCCGTCGCTGGGCTTCGAGACCTGCCAGCCGGGTGGAAGGTCGGAATACGTGGCGGGCGTCTCGCCGACGTGCGGGGGTCGTAGCACGGTGACCTCGCCGGGCGTGGCGAGCACGACGAACTCGTTGAGAGGCAGCTGGCCCATCCCCGTCCACGGGGTGGACAGCACCTGGGAGGCCGGGAAGACCCCCGCCATGACCGCCCCCTCCCCCAGGCCGGTGTACCGCTTGGCGACCCCGGGCATGGCGCTCCACGCCTGCAGCGGCAGCGCCGGCGGGGCCGGCACGACGTCGCCGTTCGCGGCCTCCGCCAGGACGGGGACCGGATGCTGGTCGAGCGTGATCCCCCGGTAGAGCACCAGCTCCTCGATGCCGCGGCTTTCGAGCTCGCGCTGCGTCTGCGCGTACTGCTGCCGCAGGAAGTCGCGCAGCATGTCCCCGGAGCGGGCGTGGATCTTCGCGGCCGTCCTGGCGCGGTTGAGGTCACCGTACGCCGACAGGTCCAGGACCCCGGTCAGCCCGAACTCGTCGAGCGCGGCCATGTGCATGGCCAGCCGCTCCGGCAGCATCTCGCTCGCGCCGTATCCCCACGTGCGCAGCAGCTCCTCGACGGCCAGCCGTCGCGCCGTCCGGTGCGCTTCGGGCGAGTCGAACGGCAGTTGCCGGATGATCTGGCGTTCGCCTTCCGCGTACGTGCGGGCGCCTTCCACGAAGGCCGGGAGCTCGCTCCGTTCGACCGCCTGCCAGGTCCTGATGGTCTTTCCCATGACGCGGACCTCGCTCTGGACGAGGTCGGTGGCGGGGTCGCCGACCGCCGCCTGCAGGCTTCGTTTGCGGCCCACGCCGAGCATGTCCTTCGTCGAGGACCGCATCGTGTCCGCGAGCCGGTCCACCGTGGTGGTGTGGGCGGCCTGCCAGGCGGGGCCGCTGATCGGGTCGTGGGCTCCGTCCCGGCTGAGCAGGTCCGCCACCTGCCGCGACACCGGCTCGATCCGGCGCGGGTTCTCGGGCAGCGGGCTGGACCTGGGCACGACGGTCTGGCCGCCCTGGAGGTCCGTACTCGCGTGCTGGGGCGTCGTTGTCTGCCGGCCGGTGACCGGCGGATCGCTGTCCTCGCGCGCCGAGGGGGCGGAGTCTTCCGTGTGCCGATCTTGGACGGCCGGCGCGGTTTCGGTGTCTTGGGGAGGCGGGCTGTCCTGGCCCTGGTGGTGGTTGTCCTGTTCGCCGGCGCCGGGGCTGTCAGGGGTCGGGGGGATGATCGCCGGGACCGTGGCCGGGAGCAGTGACGTGTGGGGGAGGCTACCCGGAGTCGCGGGCTCGGCCCGCGGGACGGCAGGGGTGGTGTCGCCGATCGGGGCTCGGGCGGCGGGGAGGTTCTGCTGGGGTCGTGCGAGGGTGCCGCCCTGCTCGGCTGGGCTGTGCAGGAGCACGTCGTGGCGCCGGGTGACCTCGCCGACGATCACCTGGCCCTGGTGCGGCTGGGGGAGGTTGGTCCCCGGTTCGGACGGCTGGCGGTTGATCAGGGTGGCGACGTCGGCGTGCTGGTCGGGCCGAGGGTGGTGCTGCGCCAGTGCGGTGGTGTCGTGCCCTGCGAGCCGCGGTGCGGTGTCGTGCGCTACGGGCGCCGAGGCGGTGTCGTGCGCTACGGGCGGCCGGGCGGCGTCGTGCGGTACAGGCAGCGGGGCGGCGTCGTGCGGTACGAGTCGGGGCGAGGACGGAAGCGCAGGCGAGGGCGGGGGCTGGTTGCCGGATGAGGGCGGCGGGTCGGCATGCGGGACCGTGGCGGACGGAGTGTCGCCGAGTTCCGCGACCGCCCGCATCGGGAAGTGGCTCACCCGTGCCGACGCGGGGATGTCGAGGCCGCCCGCGACACCGGAGATGAAGGTGTACGCCAGGTGCTCGCCGTCGAGTTGCCCGCTGATCGCCAGCCCCGGGACGGCTCCGGCGGTGCCCGCCACTCCGCCCAGCAGGGCCTGGCCGTACATGCTCTGCGCAATGGCCGCGATCTTGTCGCGTACCGCCAGTTCGGCCTCGGAGGCGACGTACACCATCCGCCGGCTCAGCAGACGGGACAGGGCCGCGTTCGCGCCGGCGAACAGGGCACCGGTCAGCGCGCCGCTGCCCACCGACATCGCCAGCGACGCGAGGTCGAAGTCCCCCGCCTCGCGATCCCCCCAGATCTGCTGCGCCACCTGCACGCCGAAGTCCAGGCCGCCCATGATCCCGGCGAACTTCAGCATGTTGACCAGGATCAGCCGCTTCAGCGTCTGGATGTTCACCTGGGTCATCAACGTGTTGTGCTGGATCAGCCGGAGAACGGCCGGGCCGTTGACGTAGATCCACACCAGCAGCTTGACGATCATCGCGCCGAGCAGCGCGAGCGAGGCGTAGATCATCCACTCGGTGTGCTGCATCCGCACGCCGTGCTCGCGCAGGGATGCCGCCTCCTCCCGGAGCGCCTTCTCCATGAGGTCGATCAGCGTCTCGTCCGAAGGGGGGCCGTCCGCGTCCGGCTGTCCGCCGAGCACCTTGAAGACCTGCTCGAACGTTTCCTTGGCGGCGCCCTGCCATTGGTGATCCCGCAGCGACCGCACGACCGCGGCGGCGTCGTCCGACTTGATCGTGGCCAGCAGGTCCGCCAGGTTCTCCAGCACCTGCGCCTCGGCGATGACCCCGTCGACGTCGGTCTCCGGAAGCGCCCCGCCCGTCAGCGGCAGCGCCAGCGGCCGCACGATCTCGGGCACCAGACTGAGGTCGAGTCCCATCACCGCGGCTCGGGCGTACCGGGGTGCGGCAGGAACGACTCGAAGTTCGTTCCCTCGCCGAACAGGTCCTCGAACGGGAGATCCGGCACGCCGAAGGGCTCCATCAGTTCCTTCATCTCGGTGGAGACCTGCCTGGTCGCCCGCCCGATCTGCTCGACGACGGAGGCGGACAGCTCCGACGGGGACAGCTTGCGGTAGACCCGGGGGTCGAACTCGATCGTGCGCACCTCACCGCGGGGACCGACGGTCACGGTCACCATGCCGTCCTTGGACTTCGCCGTCGCCGACAGCTCCCGAACCCTCTCCTGCATCTTCTTGAGCTGTTCGGTCTGCTGGTTGACCTCCTGGACGAGTTGTTCCAACAGCCGCCACGGTTCGTCCATCGTCACCTCCGTCCCTCACGAGCACCAAAAACCTCAGAAGCACCATTCTTTCCCGATTCTTCCACTCATGTCTGCACATGCCAGCTAGGCTCCCGAACCGTGGAGTTCGACGGCGTCGTCTACAGCAAGACCCACCTCCACCGGCTGGCGAGCGCGGCGGACGGCATGGCCGGTGACGTGTCCGGCGCCCACACCCGGTTCGAGACGGCGTCGAGCGCGGCACACACCGCCGTCGGCGACGACGACTACGGCCGCGCGTACTGGCAGGCGCGCGGGCAACGGATGGAGAGCATCGGCAGAGGGCTCGACCTGCTCGCGAGCGCGCTCAGGGAGCAGGAGAACCGGCTCCACCTGGCTTCGAAGACGTACAAGGCCGGCGAGGACGCCAGCACCCTGCGCACCTGAGCCGGCCGGACCGCTTACGGGCCAGTGCGTACCGGGCCGAGGTCCTTGACGATGGCGCCCGCCTTCATGACGATCTCGATGTGCCCCGGGTCGGCCAGCGCGTGGATGTCCCGCAACGGGTCGGCGTCGGTGACCACGAGGTCGGCGAGCTTGCCCGCCTCCAGCGTGCCCACCTCGCCGGAGATGCCGAGCAGCTCGGCGGCGGTCCGGGTCCCGGCGACGATGGCGGCCATCGGGGACATGCCGAGCTCGACGAGATGCCCGAGCTCGCGCAGGTTCTGCCCGTGCGGGCACACGCCGGCGTCCGTGCCCAGCGCGATCCTGGCCCCGCGCGCGATCGCGTGGCCGATGTTCCTCTTGGTGATCTCGGACCACTTCACCTTCTTGGCGTAGTGGTACGGCTGCATCGTCTCCTTGTCGATCGCGAACACGGTCGACAGCGTCGGGACGAGGAAGGCGCCGCGCTCCTCCAGGAGGTCGAGTCCCTCGTCGTCGATGCCGTACCCGTGCTCGACGCTGGTCACCCCGCCCCGGAGGGCGGTCAGGATCCCCTTGCGTCCCTGCGCGTGCGCGGCGATGGGCTTGCCGCCGTGCCGGTCGAGCTCGTCGGCGATGGCCCGCACCTCGTCCAGGCGCAGGCCCTCGTCGTCGGGGTGGTCGTGCCTGCTCCCCATGCCGCCGGTCGTGCAGATCTTGATGAGGTCGGCTCCCTGGCGCAGCACCCGGCGCGTCGCCTTGCGGACCTCGTCGACGGTGTCGGCGATCTCGATCAGCTCGGGCACGGTGGGCGCGATCGTCCCGCCGTACAGGTGCATGTCCCCGTGCCCGGCGGTGTGGCTGATCGGGCTCACCGCGAGCTTCAGCCGCGGGCCCGGGATCAGCCCGCGCTCGATCGCCTCGCGGAAGCCCGAGGACAGCCCGCCGAGGTCGCGCGCGCTGGTGACGCCGGCCTCGAGGGTCGCCCGGAGCCGCGCGGCGGACTCGAGGACGGTCAGGGCGGGGTCGTTCTGGAGGGCGTGGAAGGGGCCGTTCCCCAGGGAGAAGCCCATATGCACGTGGCAGTCGACGAATCCGGGCAGGAGCGTCCTGCCGCGCAGATCGCGTACGTCGGCGCCGTGGACCTCCGGGGCCTCGGCCGCCGGGCCGGCGAACCCGATGACGCCGTCCGGGGTCACGTCGAGGACGCCGTCCTCGACGGGCGGCGCGCCGGTGCCGTTGATGATCCTGACGTTGGCGAGGCGGAGCTTTCGATGGGTGGTCAAGCGGAGTCCTTCTGACGGGGTTCGATGTCGAAGCCTGGGGCGCCCGGTACGGAGTCGAGCAGGGTGCGGGTGTACTCGTGCCGCGGACTCCGGTAGAGGTCCGCGGCCGGGGCGTGCTCGACGACGTCGCCGTGGTAGAGCACCACGACCTCGTCGCTCACGTGCCGGACGACGGCGAGGTTGTGCGAGATGAAGAGCATGGTCAGGTTGAGTTCGCGGCGCAGCTTGGCGAGGAGGTGGAGGATCTCCGCCTGGACCGAGACGTCGAGCGCGGAGGTGATCTCGTCGGCGATCACCACCTCGGGCCCGATCATCAGACCTCGTGCGATCGCGACCCGCTGCCGCTGCCCGCCGGAGCACTCGTGGGGGTAGCGGTCGATGGTGTCGGCCGGCATCCTGACGGCCTCGAGCCACTGGACGATCTCGTCCCGGTGCCGCCGCACGTCCGCCCGGCTCGGGTCCACGGCCTCGGCGAGCGCCTCGCCGATCGTGCGCCTGGGGTCGAGCGACGAGTACGGGTCCTGCGGGATCATCTGGACCTTGCGCCGCAGCGCCCGGCGGCCGGCGCCCCGCGCGGAGGAGATGGGGACGCCGCCGATCCTGACGCTCCCCGCGGTCGGCCGGACGAGCCCGACCAGCGCCTTGGCCAGCGTCGACTTCCCCGATCCCGACTCGCCGACGATGCCGACCGTGCGGCCCCGGGCGACGTCCAGGGTGATGCCGTGCAGGACGCGCGTCGCGTTCTTGCCCCACCCGTAGCCCACCTCGAGGTCGCGTACCTCGACGGCCGTCTCCTCATCCATGCGAGTGCTCCTTCGTGCGCGGCGGGGTCCACGACGCGTCGATGTCGGGGGTGGCCTCCAGCAGGGCCCTCGTGTACGGGTGGCGGGCGGTCTCCACGGTGAGCTCCCCGGCGGCGACCTCCTCGACGATCTCGCCGCGGTACATCACGAGGACGCGGTCGCACAGCGCGCGGACCACCCCGATGTCGTGCGAGATGAACATGATCGAGGCGCCGAACTCGCGGTTGACGCGCTTGAGCTCGCGCAGGATCTCCGCCTGGACGGTGACGTCCAGGGCCGTGGTCGGCTCGTCCGCGATGATCAGGCGCGGCTCGACGGCCAGCGCGGCGGCGATCATGGCCCGCTGCCGCATGCCGCCCGAGAGCTCGTGCGGATGCTGCTTCATGCGCTGCTCGGGCCTGGTCAGGTGGACCACCCGGAGCGCGTCGAGGATGCGCTGCGCGGCCTCTCGCCCGCCGAGGCGCTTGTGGGTACGCAGCACCTCTGTGAGCTGGGTGCCCATGCGCAGCGCGGGGTTGAACGTCGAGCCCGGGTCCTGGTAGATCAGGCTGACGGCCTCCGCCAGGAGGGCCGGCCGGACGGGCCGGCGCAGGTCCAGGTCGCCGACCGCCATGCGGCTCGCCGTCGAGGTCAGGCCGTCCGGCAGCAGCCGCGCGAGCGACATCGCGGTGAGGGTCTTGCCCGATCCGCTCTCCCCCACGATGCCGACGATCTCGCCCCGCCCGATGCCGAAGGAGATGCCCTTGACCAGCGGCGTGTCGCCGGCGTGGATCCACAGATCCCGGACGTCGGCGAGCTGGTCGCTCGTCGCCTCCTGCGCGGCCGGGGGTGCCTCGCTCCGGCCCGGCGCCGTGTGCCCCCGCGGGTTCGCCGCCGCCGCGAGGCCGTCGCCGATCAGGACCGCCCCCAGCCCGGTCAGGACGATGAGGCAGGCCGGGCCGACCATCTGGAAGGGCCGGTCGGCCAGGAGCGAGGGCAGGGCCTCGTTCAGGAGCTTGCCCCAGTCGTAGGAGGGCGACTGGACGCCGAGGCCCACGAACGACAGCGCGGAGATCGCCGTGAGCGTGGCCGCGAACGTCGAGGCCGTCAGCACGAGCAGCGGCTCGGCCATGTTCGGCAGCATGTGCCTGATCGCGATCCGGGCGCGGCTGACGCCCAGGAGGCCCGCGGTCGACACGTACTCCTGCTGCGAGACCTTCGCGGCGAGGTTCGCCGTGAGGCGCGCGAAGTAGGGGATGCCGGACAGGCCGATGGCGATCACCGCCGAGGAGCCGCCCGCCCCGAGCACGGCCGCCACGACGAGCGCGAGCAGGAGCCCGGGGAAGGCCACCATCGCGTCGATGACGCGCAGGCAGACCTCCCTGACGCGGGGCCGCACGAGCCAGACGCCGGTGCCCAGGACGACGCCGAAGACGACCGACATGGCCGTCGCGCCCACGGTCATCAGCAGGGTGAGGCGGGTGGCGACCAGGCTGCGCAGCAGGACGTCGTGGCCGGCCGCGTCGGTGCCGAGCCAGTGCCCGGACGAGGGCGCGGCGAACCGCGGGCCCAGCACGGCCGCCCGCTCCGTGAACAGGATCGGGGCCAGCACGGCGATCAGCACGATGCCGCCCAGCAGCGCCAGGCCGAGCACGAGCCCGGGGTTGCGGCGGCGCGGCCGGCTACGCGGAGACATGCGACCCTCCGAGGGTCCGCTGGTCGATCAGCCCGAGCAGGACGTCGACGAGGAGGTTGACGAGTGCCGCGATCATGCCGATGACCAGCACCATGCCCTGGATGACCGGATAGTCGCGGTCGAGGATGGCCTTGATGATGCCGCTGCCCAGGCCGGGCAGCGCGAACACCGACTCGATGATGATCGCGCCGCCGATCATGCCGGTCAGGATCAGCCCGCTCAGGGTGAGCGTGGTGGTGAGCAGGTTCGGCAGCGCCCATCGGACGTGGCGCCGCAAGGCGGGCAGCCGCCAGCCGCGGGCCGTCCGCATGTAGTCGGTGTCGAGCACGACCGCCGTCTCGCGGCGGACGACCCGGGAGATGGTGCAGATCGGGCCGATCACGATCGCCGCGACCGGAAGCACGAACGACGCGGCCCCGAAGCGGGGCGCGTAGGCCGGCGGGAAGAGCGGCACCAGCCCGATGCCGAGGGCGAACATCACGACCAGGAACGACGCCATGATGTAGCCGGGGATCGAGTCGAGAAAACCGGTGACCACCCCGAAGGCGGCGTCCAGCCACCTGCGCCGGCCGCCGCGCGTGAGGACGCCGATGACCATGCCGAGCGGTACGGCGACCAGCAGGACGACGGCGATTCCCGTCACCGCGATGGTGGCGGTGAAGGGGAGACGGTTCATGATGATCGTCTCGACCGGCTGCCGGTACATGAACGACGTGCCGAGGTCCCCGGAGAAGACGCCGCCCGCGTAGACGAGGAACCGTTCCCAGATCGGCCGGTCGAGCCCCAGCTCGGTCCGGACCCGCTGGACGTCGGCGAGATCGGCGTTGGCCCCGGCGACGCCGACCGCCGGGTCACCGGGAATGAGCTGGACGATGAGGAACGACACGACCAGCAGCGCGATGAAGATCACGACAAGGCTGGTGAGCCGCCGCACGGCGAAACCGAGCCAGGCGGAGGAGCCCCGCGACCGGGCGCTCGGACCAGGCGTGGAAAGACTCGGACCAGGCGTGGAAAGAGAGGTCATGTCGGCTACTTGAGGATGCGCAGGGTGGCGGGGTCGAGGTAGTCGTCGAAGGTCCGGATGGCGAATCCGCTGGAGACGACGGTGGTGGTGGGCAGGGTCGACAGCGGGATCGCGTCGACCCGCTGGAGGAACGACTTCTGCGCGGACTGGAGGGCGGCGCACTGTCCGCCGCTGTCGGTCACGCTCATGGCCTGGGTGACGAAGCCGTACCCCTTCTCGTTGACCGATCCCGTCTTGTTGCGGCCGCCCTTCTCGGTCACCGGGCCCATCACCCGGAGCAGGGAGGAGGTGAGGGTGCCCAGCTGGTTGTTGTCGCCCTGGACGTTGATGTCCCAGTCCGAGCCGCCGGCCGTGGTCACCGTGGCCCAGTTGGCGTTGTCGAGGGAGCTGACGGTGACGTTCGCGCCGGCGTTGCGCAGCGCCTCGCCGATGTAGTCGTTGCCGCCCTGCAGCAGGGTCGTGCCGACGATGCGGACGCGTACCCCGGCCAGGGTCTTGGCGGCGGCGCCGGAGTCCTGCGGGACCAGCAGCGACCGGTCGGTGTTCACGCAGGGGAGCTTGGCCGAGCCGACGGACAGGATCGTGCTGCCCCGCTTGCCGCTGATGATGTCGCTGAACGCCTGCGGATCGACGGCCTGGGCCACCGCGGCGCGCAGCTCGGGCCGGTCGGCGAAGCCCGTTCCCGGACGCTCGTTGAACAGCAGGTACGTCGTGGTGTTGGAGGCGCTCGACGTGGAGAACCGGGTGTTGCCGTCGAACCGGGCCACGTTCTCGTCGGAGACCACGCCGACGTCCAGGCTGCCGGCCAGCAGCTGGGTGGCGATGGTCGCGTAGTCGGTGATCGGCGTGAGGTTCAGCTGCTTGGCGGGCACGCCTTCCAGGGGCTTGGCGAACGCCGGCCAGCCCGCGTAGCCGTCGCGCAGCGTCAACTGGTAGGACACCGCCGCCTGGGACGAGGTCAGCGTGTACGGGCCGGAGAACGCCCCGGCGACCTTCCCGGCGGCGAGTCCCTTGAGATCGCTCAGGCCGGCCGGGCACACGATCCCGGCCTGCGGCAGCGTCAGCCCGGTGAGGAAGTCGGACCACGGGACGGACAGGGCGGCCTTCACCGTGTTCGTCTTGTCGTCGGCGGTGAACGTCGCGGTGCCCGATCCCAGCGCCAGCGTGCGGCCCGAGGAGCCCGTCTCCTTGGCCGCGAACCGCGTCAGCGAGGCGGCCACCACCGACGGAGTGATCGGCTTGCCGTCCGAGCAGGTCAGACCGCCGCGGATGGTGAACGTGTAATGCGCGGCGTCCTCCGCCTGCCAGGCGGACGCGATGCCGCCGACGAGGGAGTTGCCCGAGTCCTTGCGCACCAGCGTGTCGAACAGCAGCCGGGCCATGCCGAAATCGTCGCCGCCCTTGGCCAGCGCCGGGTCGAAGGTCGCCGGATCGGTGTTCAGCGACATGTTGATGGTGTCCGTCGCCCCTTCGGCGACACCGCATCCGGCCAGGCCCGCCACGAGCGCCATCGCGAGAATGGAATTGCGAAACACTGATCCTCCAGCGCACTCGCGAGAATGAATGGCGCCGAGCCTAGGTGTCGCCTGCCGAATCCAGGTCTTCCGTGACGCAGAGCGCACGGAATTGAGTGATATCGCGGCCCGGGCGCACGATCTTTCCCGCGGGCTTCGCCGGAGGTTTCCCTCGCGTTACGGCTTCCTGCACGTGACCGTGTTCCAGAGCTGATCTTACGCGGCGGTCCGGCAGGCGATACATCCTCATGGGCAGATGAGGCGTGTCCGTGCAGGATGAGGCGCATGGTCGACGGGCTGGACTTTCAGATCATCAACGCGCTCCAGATCCATCCCCGGGTCCCGTGGGTCCAACTCGGGAGGATCCTCCGGGTGGACCCTTCGACGATCTCGCGCCGATGGTCGGCCCTCACCCAGCAGCGGCAGGTGTGGACGAGCTGTTTCGAGTGCGAGCCGCGCACCGGCCAGCAGGAGATCTCGGCCCTGGTCGAGATCCGATGCGCGCCCGGCCAGCGTGGCGACGTGATCGCCGAGCTCAGCCGGCAGGGACCCATCATCAGCGTGCACTGCACGTCGGGCGCCCGCGACCTCTATGTCATGATCTCGATGCCCACCCTGCTCTCCATGGACCGCTACATCGACGAGCGCATCTCCGGCGTCCCCGGCATCGTCGGCACCCGTACCCACTACCTGCGCAGGATCTTCCTGGAAGGGTCGGGCTGGCGGCTCAACGCGCTCTCCGACGAGCAGGCGCGCGCGTTGCACCTGCTGCGGCCGTCCGAGCCGCCCGAGCACCGCAAGCCCGCCCACCTCGACGTCATCGCGGCGCTCAGCACGGACGTCCGCCGCACCGCCGCCGACATGCAGCGGCAGCTGGGCCGCTCGATCTCGGTCATCTCCCGGGACATCGACGCGCTGCTCGCGGCGAACTGGGTCAGATGGCGCGTCGACTTCGCGCACACCCTCCTGGGCTGGTCGGCGGCGGCGGTGCTGTGGCTCGACGTCAAACACCCCGACCTGGAACGCCTCATCGCCTCGCTGCGGCTGCTCTGCCACGTGCGGCTGTGCGCCTCGGTGACCGGTGAGGCCAACCTCGCGGTCTTCCTGTGGCTGCGCAACCTGCAGGAGCTGGACGAGATCGAGGGCAGGCTGTCGTCGATGTTCCCGAAGCTGCTGGTCAAGGACAGGTGGATCGTCCCGAGGATCGCCAAGCGCACGGGCTACATTCTCGATCTCGACAGCCGGCGCCTGCGTTACGTGCCTGTCGGCGGCCAGCCGGTGTTCGACGACCAGCTTCGTGCGGGCTCGGCTCGAAAATCCGATGTTTCATGCGGGATCAACGCCGATCGACGCCCATTCGCGGCGCCTTTCCTAGCCTGAGCGAAACGACCGCCCGGCCGTTGATCAGTGCGCAGAGAAAGAGGTCGTGTGGACATCGAGGAGCTCAGGGCATTCCGGCGAGAACTGCACCGCAATCCGGAACCCGCATTCGTGGAGATCGGGACGGCGGCCCGGATAGCGCGGGCCGTCGAAGACCTGCCGGTGACCGTCCTGACCGGAAAGGACGCCCACGACCTCTCCCCCGTCGTGAACTACCCGTCGCCGCGCACGCTCGCCGAATGGGCCGCCCGCGCCGTCGATTCCGGCATCCCGCCGGAGAAGGCCCGGTATTTCCAGGAGAACGGCACCGCGCTGGTCGTCGACCTGGCCGGCGTCCGGCCGGGGCCGCGATGGGGCCTGCGCGCCGACATCGACGCGCTGCCGATCCGGGAGTCCGCCGATCCGGCCCATTTCCCGGCCGCGAACGGCTTCGCGGCGGCGAACGGCGCGATGCACGCCTGCGGCCACGACGCGAACGCCACCATCGGCGTGGGCCTGCTGCACCGCCTCGCCGACCGCGACTTCGCGGGCTCGCTGAGGGTGCTGTTCCAGCCCGCCGAGGAGGGGGTACGCGGAGCGCAGACGATGATCGACGCCGGGGTGGCCGACGACATCGACATCATGCTCGCCGTGCACATGGCGGGCGAGCTGGGCGTCGGCCACGTCGTGGGCAGCTTCACCGGCGGCATGGCCACCCGCAAGCTGAAGGTCGACTTCACGGGCCGGGCCTCCCATGCCGCCGGCTCGCCCGAGTCGGGGCGCAACGCGCTGCTCGCCGCGGCCATGGCCACGCTGGCGATCATGGCGCTCCCCCGTTACGGGTCCGCGGACACCAGGCTCAACGTCGGCACGCTCGTCGCCGGTGACGGCGTGAACATCGTCCCGGCCTCGGCGGTGATGACCTGCGAGGCGCGCGCCACCGATGACGAGGTCGTGGACGAGCTGGTCGACCGGATCCGGTCCATCGTGGACGGCGCCGCCCGCACGCAGGACGTCGAGGCGGCGCTGGTCGTGACGGGCAGCTCCGCCACCGTGACACCCGACGACGACCTGGTCGACCGCATCGTGGACGTGGCCGGAGCGCACCCCGGCGTCGTGGAGGTGATCAGGACCCAGGCGTTCGCCGGCAGCGACGACGCCAACCTGCTCATCCGGCACGTCCAGCGGCGCGACGGCAAGGGCGCGTACGTGATGATCGGAGGCGGCAGCCCGGGCCCGCACCACAGCGCGGGCTTCGACGTGGCGGAGGAGTCGATCCCGCTCGGGATCGACCTCCTCGAATCGCTGATCCGCCAGGGCTGATCACCGGAAGGCGGGGACGGTGGGCGGCAGGCCCATGAGTACGGCGCCCGCGGCGTCGTACATCGCCGGGCTGAGGAAGGCGTGCTCCTGCGGCACCAGCGCGTCGCCGAGCAAGGCGGGCAGCGGGTGGTCCTGGTAGATCGCGGCGGTGCCGGACAGCGAGACGACCTTGTGGACCACCTCCGACGCGGTCCGGGCGAGGTGCGCGGCGGACAGCCGCAGGTGCGCGTTCTGCTCGTCGCTGACCAGGCCGCCGGCGACGAGCGTCTCCCAGGCCTCGTCGGCGGCCTCGTAGAAGTAGGCGCGGGCGGAGCGCAGCGTGGCCTCGGCCTCGGCGATGCCGGCGCGGTAGTAGGCGCGGTCGGCGAGCTTGGGTGCGCCGGTGATGCTGCCCCGGCCGCTGCCGACCCCCTCGGCGAAGTCGAGGGCGGCCCTGGCGACGCCGGCGGAGACCACGGAGAGCGACTGGGCGACGTACGTGATCGCGGGGTAGCGGTAGAGCGGCTCGTCGACCACCGGCTCCCCGCCGCGGATGAAGGTCCACTCCCGGTCGACCTCGACGTCCTCGGCGATCAGGTCGAAGGAGCCGGTGCCGCGCATGCCGACGACGTCCCAGTCCTGCACGATCTCCAGGCGTTCCGGACGTACCAGCGCGCCGCGCGGCTTGCCCGAGGTCAGGTCGTCGCCGGGGATGCCGACGCAGATGATGTCGGCGGCCATGCAGCCGCTGGCGAACTTCCACCGGCCGTTGACGAGGAAGCCGCGCTCCGTCGGGGTGGCCTGCTGGATCGGGAACAGCGCCCCGGCGAAGACGACGTCGGGGCCGCCGGCGTACAGCTTGGCCTGGGTCTCCAGCGGCAGCGAGCCCAGGTAGACCAGCTGGGAGCCGAAGCTCGCGACCCAGCCGGTGGAGCCGTCGACGGCCGAGATCCGCTCGATCTTCTTCAGGAACTCGGCGGGCGCCATCGTCTCGCCGCCGAACCGCTCCGGCGTCGCGCAACGGTACAGGCCGAGCCGCTTGAGCCGCTCGACGAAGTCTCTGGGGACGTAGCGCTGCTCGCGGAACTCCTGGCGACGCTCGGCCAGCTCGGCCAGCATCGCGTCGAACGCGGCGGGATCGTCCTGCGCCATCCTTGCTCCTCATGGGTCTGACGGTGTGATCCGAGGTTAGGAAGAACGCTTGCGCCCGTCAGTCGTCATTTCCTCACCTTGACGTAGGGGATATCTTCATCCCCGGCCCCACACCGGGTGACCTACCCTGTGTCGGTGCGAGTAGATCCGCGGGCTCCCGAGCTCGTCGCCGCGGACTTCGTCGCGATGATGAACGCCTCCCGGATGTGCGTCCTCATCCACGACGCGGCGACCAAGAACATCCTGTGGGCCAACCCGGCCGCCTGCGAGCTGCTGGAGTTCGGCCTGAGCGAGATCCGGCCGCTCAAGGCCGACCACATGAGCAGCTCGGCGCAGCAGTACGACCGGGTGATCGGCCGCGCCTGGCTGCAGGACGCCGTCGAGAAGGGCGCCAGCCGGATCGAGTGGCACTACCGCTCCAAGTCCGGCCGGGTGATCCCGACGGACGCGCTCGCGGTGCGGGTCGAGCTCGCGCAGGGGCCGGCGGTGATGGTGCAGTTCCGCGACATCGAGCGGGAGCAGCGGGTGGAGCGCGAGCTGCGGCTCACCACGTCGTACGTGGACGCGCTGGCCCACTACACCTCCACCCTCGCCCTGATGCTGGACGAGACCGGCACGATCAGGTTCGCGACCGACACCGCGCTCACCGCGATCGGCGCTCCGGTGGACGGGCCGATGCGGCCCTTGACGGCGTTCGCGCGGCTGCGGCTCGACGGCCGCGACGCGAGCTGGGCGGACGTGCTCGCCCGCGCCACCCCGGTCACCCCCGTCCAGCTGGAGGCGGGCCGCGTGTGGCTGGAGGGCTCGTTGGAACGGCTGCGGGAGGAGGACGCCACCGCGCTGCTGATGATCCTGCACGACGTCTCCGACCGGGTCCAGGACCAGGTACGCCGGGCCCGGGAGCTGCACCGGGAGAACTACCTGGCCCGCTACAACGCCATGGGCGACATGGCGATGGCGATCGCCCACGAGCTCGGGCAGCCGCTGGCCGCCGCCGCCAACTTCCTGGCCGGCGTGCACACCCGGGCCGCCCGGCTGCCGGAGGCCGGCGGGCTGGCCCAGGGCGTCGCCAGCGCGGTCAGCCAGATCGAACGCGCCGCGGCGATCGTCAGCTCGGTGCGTGCCTTCGTCGGCCATCTGGAGCAGGTGGAGCAGGTGGCCGACCTCAACGACGTCGTCGAGGAGTGCCTCTACTTCGTGCGGCTGCGGGCGGCGCCGCTCGGGGTCGAGGTCCGGGTCCGGCTCGCCCCCGAGCCGGTCCTGGTGCGCTGCGAACGGGTGCTGACCGGCCAGGTGGTGCTCAACCTCTGCTTCAACGCCGTCGACGAGATGGGGCAGTCGCCTGCGGCTCCGAAGCGGATCGACGTGGCCACCGCCCCCGACGGCACCTTCACCGTCGACGACCGGGGCCGGGGACTGCCGCGCGACCCGTTCGCGGAGTCGTTCACGTCCAAGGAGCACGGCAGCGGGATCGGCCTGGCGCTCAGCCACCGGATCATCACCCGCCAGCACGGCACGATCCGGGCGGAGAGAAGGGCGGAGGGCGGGTCGCGGTTCGGGTTCACGCTGCCGCTCGCCGAGCCGGAGCAGCCTGCCGGCGCGTAGGGGAAATCCTCAGCCGGCGTGGATGAAGTCTCGATTTCGGCCCCGGCGGTCGCGGCCTAGCTTCGGAGGCAGCCGATCACTTTCAGGAGGCAGCCGTGACCGAGGCGCAGCGCCGTTTCCGTGCCGCGATGGCGAACCTGTCCGCCGCCGTCAACGTCGTCACCACCGATGGCGAGCACGGCCGGGCCGGGGTGACCGTGAGCGCGGCGTGCTCGGTCACCGACTCCCCGCCGACCATGCTGGTCTGCGTCAACCGCTCCAGCAGCTCGCACGACATCGTCATGGCCAACGGGCGCGTCTGCGTGAACGTGCTCGGCACCGACCAGGAGGAGCTGGCGATGCACTTCGCCGGTGCGACCAACGTGCCGACCTCCGAACGGTTCGGCGCGGGCTCCTGGGACTTCGGCACCTACGGCGTGCCGGTGCTGCGCGACGCGCTCGCCTCGGTCGTCGGGCGGATCGTCACCAGGCGCCGGCAGGGCTCGCACACGGTGGCCTTCGTCGAGATCGACGCGGTCACCTCACGCCTGGACAGCGGTGCCCTGGTCTACTTCCAGCGCCGCTTCCACAGCCTCACCGCCTGACGCCGCCGGGCTCGTCAGAGCTCGATCCGGCACTGGAGGACGTCGCGGACCAGCGCGCCCAGGCTGTCCGCGCCGGTCTTGGCCTTGATCCGGGCCCGGTGCACGTCGACGGTCTTGACGCTGGTGCCGAGCCGGCGGGCGATGAGCTGGCTGGGCAGGCCGTCCACGACCAGCCTGAGCACCTCGCGCTCCCGCGTGGTGAGCGACTCGACCCGCTCGCCGACGGCCCGCCGGTCGGCGTGCTCGCGGAAGCGTCGCTCGGCCTCCCGCAGCTGTTCCTGGACGACGTCGAGCATCTGCTGCGGCTTGTACGGCTTCTCCAGGAAGTTGACCGCGCCCTGCCGCAGGGCCCGTACCGACATCGCGATGTCACCATGGGCGGAGCAGAAGATGATCGGGGCGGGATAGCCGAGCCCGAGCAGCCGCTCCTGCAGCTCGAACCCGCTCAGGCCGGGCATCCGCACGTCCACGATCAGCACGGCGGGCTCGGCGGCGTCGTACTCGGCCAGGAACGTCGCGGCGTCGGGATAGGTGAGCGCCTGGACCCCGACGCTCTCGAAGAGGAAGACGAGCGAGCGCCTCAGGTCGTGGTCGTCGTCGACGATGTGCACCACCGGGCCTGCCAGGGCCGATTCAGTACCGCTCATCTTCCCGTCCTCCGCAGGCCACGTGCTCGTACTATGCGCAGCCCGCCGGATCGGGGCAATCCCGCCGGTTCGGCCAGCGGACTGGCGAGCTTGGTGAGCGGGCCGCGCCGGACGTTGACTTCCATCGGTCCCGTACGCAACCAGAAGGACGGAAAACACGTGCACCACCGCATCGGCATCCTCGGCACCGGCAACATCTTCGGCCGCTACGTCACCGGCATGGCCCGCTACCCGGAGCTGGAGATCGTCCGCGTCGGCGACATCGACGTCGACAGGGCCAAGCGGGCCGCGGAAGAGCACGGCATCCCCGCCTGGGGGGACGGCGACGAGCTCTACGCCGACGACTCGATCGACATCCTGGTGAACCTGACCCCGCCGGCCCACCACGCGAGCACCGTCATCCGGGCCCTGGAGTCCGGCAAGCACGTCTATGTCGAGAAGCCGCTCGCCGCGACCGTCGCCGAGGCGCGGGAGGTGCTGGCGGCGGCCGGGACGAGCGGACGTGTGCTGGGCTCCGCGCCGGACACGTTCCTCGGCAGCGCCTCCCAGACCGCGCGCAAGGCGCTCGACGACGGGCTGATCGGCGAGCCCATCGGCGTGTCGGCGTTCATCCGGCACAGCAAGGCCGAGACCTGGCATCCGGACCCGCGGTTCCTCTTCCAGCGCGGGGGCGGGCCCGTCCTGGACATGGGGCCGTACTATCTGGCCATACTGGTGAACCTGCTCGGCCCGGTCAGGTCCGTGGCGGGGGCCGCTCGCGTCGGCGCGCCGATGCGCGCGGTGACCGCGCCGGACCGCGTCGTGGACCGGATCGACGTCGAGGTGGCGACCCATGCCTCCGCCGTCCTCGTCTTCGATTCCGGGGTCATCGGCACCACGCTGATGAGCTTCGACGTCTGGGACAGCGATCTGCCCGCCATCGAGGTCTACGGCACCGAAGGGACCCTCACCTTGCCCAACCCCAACCACTTCGACGGCGACGTACGGGTGCGACGGCACGGGGACGCGGACTGGTCGGTCCTGCCGCCCGTCGTCGGCCTGTTCGGCGCGGTCGGCACCAAGGAGCAGGCCCGCCGCGGGCTCGGCGTCCGGGATCTGGCCGACGCGATCGAGGGCGGCCCCCACCGCGCGAACGCCACGTTCGCCTTCCACGTGCTCGAGGCCCTTTCCGCGATCGACGGGCCCGGCCAGGTCGTCCGCCTGGAGAGCACCTGCGAGCGCCCGGCCCCCCGTTTCGCGGAGTGACCCCGGGGCAGGCCGCGACGCTGGGCGCGGTGGTCGACACGATCGTCCCCGCCGACGATCACCCGAGCGGCACCGAGGCGGGGGTCCTGGACTACTTCGCGGGGCAGTTCGGCCGCGACCTGGCCGGTCTGCGCGCCTACTACGAGGCGGGGCTCGAGGCCGTCGAGGCCGAGGCGCGCGAGCGGCACGGCGCCGGCTTCCCCGAGCTGCCGCCCGGACGGCGCGAGGAGCTGCTGCGGGCGCTGGAGGCGGGCGACACCCGCGTGCCGTGGACGTTCGACGCGGCGGCGTTCGTGGAGACGGTGGTCGGGCACGTCATGGAGGGCTTCTACGGCGACCCCGGCAACGGCGGCAACCGCGACGCCGCCTCCTGGCGGATGATCGGATTCGAGGTACGGGACTGATGCGGGCCGTGACCCGATGCGAGGTACGGGGCTGATGCGGGTGGACGCGGTCGTGATCGGGTCGGGCGCCGGGGGCGGGGTCGCCGCCGCGGTCCTGGCCGAGGCGGGCAAGCACGTGCTCGTGCTGGAACGCGGCCGCGACCTCACCTTCGCGGAGATCGGCCGCGACCATCTGCGCAACCACCGCCTCACCCGCTATCCGCACCGCTCCGGGCCCGACTACGAGGACGGCCCGCGCGTCGTCGTCGACGCCACCGGCGGCGAGCACGTGGTACGCCCGCACGAGCCGGGCTTCCACGGCAACGCCACGCTGGTCGGCGGCGGCACCCGGCTCTACGGGGCGCAGGCGTGGCGGTTCCTGCCCGCCGACTTCACGATGGCGAGCACGTACGGCGTGCCCGCGGGCAGCAGCCTCGCCGACTGGCCCATCGGATACGACGACCTGGAGCCCTACTACGAGCGCGCCGAGTGGGAGATCGGCGTCTGCGGCGACCACGCGGCCGGCAGCCGCCACTGGAGGCGCGCCAAGCCGTACCCGATGTCCCCGCTCCCGGAGGGCCTGCAGGCCGCCGCCCTGCGCAGGGGCGCGGCCGCCCTCGGCTGGGACGTGCTGCCGGTGCCGCTGCTGATCAACTCGGAGCCGTACGGCGGACGGGCCGCCTGCACCCGCTGCCAGCACTGCGTCGGCTTCGCCTGCCCGGCGGACGCCAAGAACGGCTCCCACAACACCGTGCTGAGCCGCGCGCTCGCCACCGGCCGTGCCCGGCTGCTGCCGGAGGCCGTCGCCGAACGCGTCGAATGCGACCCGTCGGGCCGCGTCACCGGCGTGCGCTGGGTGGATCGCTCGGGGGCCCGCCACGTCGTCGAGGCCGAGGTCGTGATCTGCGCGGCCGGCGCGATCGAGACGGCCCGGCTGCTGCAGAACTCCCCGACCCGGCGCGAGCCGCACGGGCTGGGCAACAACCACGATCAGGTGGGGCGGCACCTGCAGGGCCACGCCTACGCGTGGGCCCTGGGCGAGATGGACGAGCCCGTGCACGACGGGCTGGGCCCCGGCGTCTCGCTCGCGACGCTCGACTTCGTCCACCACAACGACGGCCTGGTCGGCGGGGCGATGCTGGCGGACGAGTTCACCGTGCTGCCCCTGGCCTTCTGGGCCCGGAACCTGCCGCCGGACCTGCCCCGCTGGGGCGCGCGCAACAAGCAGTACATGCGTGACAACTACCGCCGCGTCATGCGGGTGGGCGGGCCCGTCCAGGAGATCCCCAGCCCGGAGGCGAGGACGCGGCCCGACCCTCGCGTACGCGACCGGTGGGGCATCCCGGTCGCCCGCCTGTCCGGCACGACCCATCCGGAGACCCTGCGTACCGGGGACTTCATCGCCGACCGTGCCCGTGAATGGCTGCTCGCCTCGGGCGCGCGCCGGGCGTGGGCGGCACGGGCGCCCCTGGGCCTGCACGCCGGGCAGCACCAGTCGGGGACGTGCCGGATGGGCGACGACGAGCGGACGTCGGTCGTGGACCGGTGGGGCAGGGTCCACGGGCACGACAACCTCTATGTCGCCGACGCCTCCGTGCACGTCACCAACGGCGGGGTCAACCCCGTGCTGACGATCATGGCGCTGGCGTTCCGGACGGCCGAGCGACTGTGCGCCGAGTGGTGACGCCTGCTCAGGATGATCGCGTGGTGACGTCGAGCACCACCTTGCCGGTGGCGTGGCCGTCCTCCACGAGCGCGAGCGCGTCGGCCGCCGCGGCGAACGGGAACACCCGGCCCACGCGCGGATCCAGCTTCCCCGCGACCACGAGCTCGGCCAGGGCCGACAGCGTCCCCGGGTCCCCGGTCCGCGAGAGCGGGCGCGCGCCGAAGCGAGCGGCAGTCTCCTCGCCGGCCACGGTCAGCACGCGCGTACCGGCGGTGAGGACCTCCGCGACACCATGGAGGGCCTCACCGCCGACCAGGTCGAGAACGGTGCCGGCGCCCTCGGGAAGGAGCTCCCGCAACCGGCCCGCGACGTCCTCGCGATCGTAGGCGACCGCCGTGGCGCCGAGTGATTCGACGAACGCGCTCTTCGCCCCGCTCGCCGTGCCCACGACGCGTACCCCGTCCATGACCGCGAGCTGGGCCGCGACCGTGCCGACTCCCCCGCCGGCGCCCAGGATCAGCAGCGTCTGACCGGGGGCCGGGGCGAGGGCGGCGAGCCCCTCGTAGGCGGTCCCCGCCGCGATCGGCAAAGCCGCAGCGTCGGTGAAGCTCAGCCCGTCCGGCATGCGCGCGGCCCGGTCCTCCGGCAGCACCGCCAGCTCGGCGTACCCGCCGCTCCCGCCGGCCGTGCTGCCGAAGACCGCGTCCCCGACGGCCGGCCGGGTGACTCCGGGGCCGGTCCGCACCACGGTCCCGGCCACCTCGCGCCCGAGGATCGCGGGCAGGCTCAGCGGCAGGAAGGCCCGATGCATGCCGGCGCGGACCTTCCAGTCCACCGGGTTGACGCCGGCCGCGCGCACCTCGACGAGCACCTCGCCCGGTTGCGGCTCGGGCGCGGGAACGTCGAGGTAGCGCTGGACATCCGGACCGCCGTAGTCGATGAACCCGTAAGCGAGAGGCATGGTCAGGGACGCTACCGACCGGGTGCGAACCGGGGTGAAGGCCTGTTCCGGTCAGCGAACCGGCGCGGGAGCCGCCCGAATCGTCCGGCTCTAGGGTTTGAGCCCACCACCTGAAGAACGGTGACTCCGCGTCCGGCAACAATTCGGGCAATTAGTACGATGCCCGACACCTCGTTACACCGCACGCCCCCAGATTGTCTCGAGGAGTACCTATGTCACTGACGAAGTCAGTATGGCGCCGTCGTCTCGCCGCGGGCGCCACCGGCGCGGCCATGCTCGCCTCCGCCGCGTGCAGCGCCGCCAACCAGGGCGCCATCGGGAACTCCGCGAGCGCGAGTACAGGCCCGGTCCGCGGGGGCGGCACCCTCATCGTCGCCCAGACGAGCGACGCCGACCCGGGTTCGTTCCTCAAGACCTCCTTCGGCAACGTCGTGGCGGAGTACGCGGTCTTCGAGACGCTGACCCTCATCGACGGCAAGACCGGGCAGCCCAAGGGCGTCCTGGCCGAGTCGTGGACCCTGGCCCCCGACGGCAAGAGCCTGGACCTCAAGCTCCGCGACGACGTGACCTTCCACAGCGGCCGCAAGCTGACCGCGGACGACGTCGTCTTCGCCATCCAGAAGGTCCAGGACCCGGCCACCGGCGCGGCCAACCAGTCGATCGCCGCCCAGATCTCCGACATGAAGACCAAGGGCGAGCACGAGCTGACGCTGACGTTCAAGCAGCCGCTGCCGAACATCTTCGACCTCTTCGAGACGATGCCCATCCTCAACAAGGACTCCTACGGCGACTACGCCGCGGGCACGAAGGTCGACGGCACCGGGCGCTTCACGTGGAAGTCGTGGACTCCCGGCGGCAAGCTGGTGCTCGGCAAGTACGCGGGCTACCGCGACGCGGCGGGCACCCAGCTCGACACGATCGAGATCAACCTGATCAAGGACCCGACGGCCATGGTCGCGGCCATCCGCAGCGGCCGCGTCCAGTACGGCGTCGGCATGGCGGCCCTGGACGCCAGGACCCTGAGCCAGCAGCCGGGCTTCTCCCTCGTGACCTCGGGCGGCGCGGCCATCCCGCTGGCGTTCGACGTGACCAAGCCGCCGTTCGACAACAAGGCCGTGCGCCAGGCGGTCCATTACGCGATCGACCGCGACCGCATCGTGCAGCAGGTCATGGGTGGCCAGGCCGACCCGACCAACGTGCCGTGGCGGGCCTCGACGGTCGGCTACGACGCCGCCCAGGCCAAGCAGTACACCTACCAGCCGGACAAGGCCAAGCAGCTGCTGGCCGAGGCGGGGGTGAAGAACGTCTCGTTCGACGTGCTCACGCTGAACTCGCCCGAGGCCACCGGCGTCTTCCAGATCGTCAAGAACAACCTGGCCGCCGTGGGGCTGAACGCCAACCCGGTCGTCGTGCCCGTGGCCGACTACGACGCCAGGATCGCCAAGAAGGACCTGGGCGCCCCCGCCTTCCTCATGCAGAACAGCAACGGCCTGTCCCCCGCGACCGCCGTCGTGAGCCGGCCGGAGCTGCTGGCGGACGGCAACGTCTCGCACTTCAAGAGCCCCGAGTACACGAAGCTGGTCAAGGCGGTCACCAGCGCCAGCACCACGGAGGACCAGCAGAAGGCCCTGGGCGACTACGACGCCTACTTCATCGACCAGGCGTTCGTGCTCCCGCTGGTCACCCGCCCCACCCTCACCCTGCGCGCGAACTCCGTGAACGGCATCAAGTCCACGCAGATGGGCTTCCTCGACCTCAGCCAGGCCTGGCTGTCCAAGTAACCGGAGGCAGGACGATGGTCCGGTTCCTGATACGCAAGCTCCCTTCGCTGGTGTTCGTGCTGCTGGCCAGCTCGATCGTGGCCTTCGCCCTGCCCCGGCTGGCGCCGGGCGACGTGGCGGTCACGCTCGCCGGAGCGGACCCGACCGCGGCCAACATCGCCGCGATCAGGCAGCAGCTCGGCCTGGACCGCCCCCTGGTGATCCAGTACGCGGACTGGATGGCCGGGCTGCTCCAAGGCGACCTCGGCCAGTCCTACCTGCTGCGACGCAGCGTCGCGAGCCTCATCGGCGACCGGCTGGGGAGCACGGTCGAGCTGGCCGCCCTGGCCACGCTGCTGGTCATCGCGATCGGCACGGCCCTGGGCGTCGTGGTCGGCTCGGTCCGCAGCCGCTGGGCCCGGGCCGGCCTCGACCTGGTCAACAGCGTCCTCGTGGCCGTCCCGTCGTTCGTCACGGGGCTGGGGCTGATCCTCGTCTTCGGCGTGCTGAACCGCTGGCTGCCCGTCAGCGGCGAGGTCGCCTTCCTCGACAACCCGGTGATCGGCTTCCAGTTCCTGATCCTGCCGGCGATCGCGCTGGCGCTGCCGCCCGCGGCGGTCGTGGCCCGGCTGCTGCAGGCGGAGATGCTGGTCGCCAGGAACGAGGACTACGTGGACCTCGCGCTCAGCAAGGGAGCCTCGGGCGCCCGGATCACGATCCGGCACGTGCTGCGCAACAGCGTGGGCACCGCGGTGGTCGCGGTGGGCCTGCAGGTCGGGAACCTGCTCGCCGGCGCCGTCATCATCGAGGCGATCTTCAACCGCAACGGCCTCGGCCAGCTCGCCGTCTCCAGCGTGCAGACCCGCGACTTCACCGTGCTGCAGGTGCTGATCCTGGCCGTCGTCTTCGTGGCGGTGATCTGCCAGATCCTCACCGAGATGATCCTGGCAGCACTCGACCCCCGGATCACGTTGGGAGCGTAGGTATGGCAGATATTCCACTCGAAGGGGGAATCCCGCGCGCACGCCGGCTGAACCCGACACTGGCGCGCTACCTGTCGGCGTTCCGCACGCCGAAGGGCGTCA
This sequence comes from Nonomuraea sp. NPDC003707, assembly GCF_053587055.1. Lineage (NCBI taxonomy): Bacteria > Bacillati > Actinomycetota > Actinomycetes > Streptosporangiales > Streptosporangiaceae > Nonomuraea > Nonomuraea sp. NPDC003707. Next base: position 187,756 of record NZ_JBSFNK010000010.1, read on the forward strand.
TCGGGCTGTCGATCCTCGCCGTCATGAGCCTGGCCGCCCTGCTCGCCCCCGTGCTCTTCCCCGGCGGGTACGACGAGCAGGGCCGCGAGGCGCTGACCGGGATCTCGGCCGGGCACATCTTCGGCGTGGACGAGTTCGGCCGCGACATCTTCGTCCGCAGCGTCTACGGCCTGCGCATCGACCTCAGCCTGATCTTCACCGCGGTGCCGCTCAGCATGGCGATCGGGGTCCTGCTCGGGCTGAGCGGCGCGCTGTCGGAGCACCTGGGGTCGGCGGTGCAGCGGCTGCTCGACGTGATCATCGGCTTCCCCGGCCTGATCCTGGGGATCTGCCTGGTGGCCATCCTGGGGCCGGGCTGGCCGGCGCTGTTCCTGACCATCCTGATCAGCGGACTGCCCACGGCCGGTCGGCTGGCCCGCGGCGCCTGGCTGGCCCAGCAGAGCAGGGAGTACGTCCTCGCCGCCCGGGTGCTCGGCGTCTCCCGCCCGCAGCTCCTGGTCCGGCACGTCCTGCCGAACGCCATGGACTCGGCCGTCGTCAACGCGGCCGTGTGGATGGTCGTCGGCGTCTACATCGAGGCCGGGCTGAGCATCGTCGGCCTCGGCGTGCAGCCGCCGACGCCCTCGCTCGGCGTGCTCCTGAACAACGGGCTGCGGTTCGTCACCCAGTCCCCCACCTACATCGTCGGCCCCGCCCTCCTGCTGCTCCTGGTGGCGGTGGGCTTCAGTCTGGTGTCCGACGCGCTCAACGAGGCGGTGAACCGCCGGTGACCTCCACCGAATCCCTGGCCCCCGTGACGGCGAAGGACGTGCCGTTGCTGCGGGTCGAAGGCCTGCGCACCGAGTTCCGACTGAGGAACGGCGGCGTCAAGGCCGTCAACGACGTCAGCTTCGACATCTACCCGGGCGACGTGCTCGGCATCGTCGGCGAGTCCGGCTCGGGCAAGTCCGTGACGGCGCGCTCCATCATGCGCATGCTGCGCCCGCCGGGCGAGGTCGTGGCCGGCTCCGTACGGCTCGGCGGCGAGGACCTGCTCGCCCTGCCCGAACGCGAGATGCGGCGCCGCCGCGGCAGCAAGGTCGCGATGGTCTTCCAGGACCCGCAGGCCGCGCTCAACCCCGTCATGAAGGTGGGCGACCAGATCGCCGAGGCCATGACGCTGCACGGGGTCGACAGGCAGACCGCGCGCAGGCGCGCCATCGAGCTGCTCGACCAGGTCGGCATCCCCGACGTCCGGACGAAGATCGACCATTACCCGCACCAGTTCTCCGGAGGCATGCGCCAGCGCGTCGTCATCGCGATCGCCCTGGCCAACGACCCCGCGCTGCTGATCGCGGACGAGCCCACGACCGCCCTCGACGTGACCATCCAGGCGCAGATCCTGCGCCTGCTCGCCCGGCTGCGCACCGAGCTCGGCATCGCCATCGCGATCATCACCCATGACATGGGGGTCGTGGCCGAGCTCTGCACCGACGTCGTCGTCATGTACGGCGGCCGCACGGTCGAGAAGGGCACCGTCGAGCAGGTCTTCGAGCAGCCGCGGCACCCCTACACCGCGGCGCTGCTGGCGGCCATGCCCCGCCTCGACGACGACCGGATCGGACAGCCGCTGCCCGCGATCCCGGGAGCGCCGCCCGACCCGGCCGCGCCGCCCCCCGGCTGCCCGTTCGCCCCCCGGTGCCGCTTCACCGAGGACGTCTGCGAGCACGAGCCGCCGGAGCTGCTCCAGATCGGCACCGACGGCCAGTCGGCCGCCTGCTTCGTCGCGCAGCGCGCCACCACCGACGTCTCGGTCCGCGACCCCGAGCCGCCCCCCGCCGACATCTCGGTCCACACCCCAGAAGCGGCCGTGGCGGACGCCACGACGCCCGTCCTCGAGGTGCGCGACCTGCGGATCGACGTCGGGTCCCGGCGGCGCGGGCTGTTCCACCGCGACCCGCCCGTGTACGCGGTCGACTCCGTGAGCCTGTCGGTGCACGCCGGCCGCACGCTCGGGCTGGTGGGCGAGAGCGGCTGCGGCAAGTCGACGCTGTCCAGGAGCATTGTCGGGATCAACCGGGTCTCCGGCGGATCGGTCCTCGTCGACGGCGCCGACGTGAGCACGATGGGGCAGGCGGATCTCGGGCGGGTCAGGTCCTCGGTGCAGTACCTGTTCCAGGACCCGTACGCGTCGCTGAACCCGCGCCGCACCATCAGGCAGTCGCTGTCCGAGGCGCTCGCGTTCAGAGGCGTCGGCCGGCGGGAGCGCGAGGAGGCGGCGCGGTCGCTGATGGCGCAGGTCGGGCTGCGCGCCGAGCACCTCGACCGCTACCCCCACGCGTTCTCGGGCGGCCAGCGCCAGCGGATCGGCATCGCCCGCGCGCTGGCCAGGCAGCCGCGCGCGCTCATCCTCGACGAGCCGGTCTCCGCCCTGGACATGTCGATCCAGGCGCAGATCATCAACCTGCTGGAGCAACTGCAGAACGAGCTCGGGCTCGGCTACCTGTTCATCGCCCACGACCTGTCGGTGGTGCGGCACCTCAGCGACACCGTCGCGGTCATGTACCTGGGCCGGATCGTCGAGTACGGCGACGCCGCCGACGTCTACGGCAACCCGCAGCACCCCTACACCGCCGCCCTGATGTCGTCCTCACCCGTCCCGTCGGTCTCCGCGCGCACGCGCGAGCGCATCGTCCTCCCCGGCGACCTGCCCAGCCCTGCGAACCCGCCCTCGGGCTGCCGGTTCCGCACCAGGTGCCCGATCGGCCCGCTGGTCAACCCGGAACGGACAATCTGCACGGAGATCGACCCTCAGCTCACCCTCACGGCCACCGGCCAGCGGGCCGCCTGCCACTTTGCCGACAACGGAAAGGAAACCGAATGACCGCGAAGATCGCGCTCAACCCGATCCAGTGGATGGCCAGCGCCGACGGCTGGCTGGACCCGTCGCTGGCCCCCGCGCCGAAGGAGCTGCTGACCCAGATCAAGCGGGCCGGGTTCGACCACGTCATGTCCGAGGTGCCCGCCGGCCTCGACGTCGAGCAGTACCAAGCGCTGCTGGACGAGGTCGGCCTGGCGCTCGCGCCCGGCTACTTCCCCTGCCGCTCGGACGGCAGGGACGGCAACGAGGACACCGTCGTGGCCGCCGCCGCCGAGGTCGCCCGCACGCAGGCCAGGCTCGGCCTGACCGAGATCGGCCTGGGCCTGGGCATGGGCAAGGAGGCGCCGCGCGTCCTGAACCCCGCGCAGGGGCACGACGCAGACCCCTCGCGCGTCGAGGCGGTGACGGAGCTGATCGGGCGGATCTGCGACGCCATGGTGGCCGAGGGCGTCCGGCCGTGCCTGCACCCGCACGTCGGCACGTGGGTCGAGACCGAGGAGGAGGGCCGGGCGGTGCTCGAGGCCCTGCCGGAGTCCCGGCTCGGCTTCCTGCCCGACACGGGCCACCTGGCGTGGGCGGGCGCCGACGTCGCCCGGCTCGTGAAGGACTACGCCGAGCGGATCCCCTTCGTGCACGTGAAGGACTGCCGGCTCAGCGTCGCCGCCGAGGGCCGCGAGAAGGGGTGGGACTACCGGCAGACCGTGCTCGCGGGGCTCTGGGTCGAGCCCGGGCGGGGTGAGCTCGACCTGACCGGCATCATCGGCAACCTGCCCGACGCGTTCGACGGGTGGCTGATGGTGGAGGTGGACCGGCCCGACATCGCCGACCCGTACGAGAGCGCGCAGGCGTCGGCCGGCTGGATGCGCACCGCCTTCTGAGGATGATCGTCAGCACTCCCGCTCGACGGCGCGGGAGATGCCGTCGGCCGCCGCGAACAGCCCCGGCAGCAGCCGCTTCGCCACCAGGCGCGACAGCGGCGCGGCGGCCGACACGGACGCGAGGACCGTTCCATCGGCCCCCGCGACGGGCACGGCGATGCTGCCGAAGCCCAGCAGGATCTCCTGCCTCTCGATGGCGTAACCCCGTTCCCTGACGACCGCGAGCTGCCGGCGCAGGTCCTCCACGGACGCGACGGTGCGCGGTGTCAGGCGCGGCAGGCCGGTCCGGGCAAGGCGGCGCAGCCGTTCCTCGAGGTCGGGGAGGTTCGCGAGCAGGGCCTTCCCCGTCGCCGTGCACGCCGCGGGCAGGCGCCCGCCCACCCGGGAGTGGGTGTTCACGTTCTGCTCCCCGGCCACCTTCTCCACGTAGAGCACGTGACCGCGGTCGAGGACCGCCAGGTGGATGGTCGCCCTGGTGGCGGCGAACAGGTCGGTGAGGAGGGGCCGGGCCACGCGGCGCAGCACGGCGGAGACCGGCACCCGCTGGCCCAGCTCGAACATGCGCATGCCGAGCTGGTAGGAGTCCCCCTTGCGCTCCAGCAACCCCCATTGCACCAGCTCCTGCGCCAGCCGGTACGCCGACGCCTTCGGCACCCCCGAGCGCCGGCTGAGCTCGGTGAGCCGGAGCTGAACCGCCCCCGACTCGAACGCCCCGAAGATCAACTGAGCCTTGCCGAGCACCGAATTGGGGTATTCCTCCTCATCGTCGGGGCCGGCCGCCGCCGCCACGAACACCTGTGAGGACATCGGAACTCCCCTCGCGACCACTTTCCATTTGTCCCATGAATAGTGCAGAACGTCTGGAATGTATAGGTTTCGCCGGGCGGACCGATGTAAAGATCAGGTGACGACCCGGCATGAGGGAGGACCCCTTGGACATCACGGCGCCGCCGCGTTTCGGGTACGCCGACTCGCCCTTCGGTCAGCTCCACTACGCCGAGCAGGGCACGGGCCGGCCCCTGCTGCTCCTGCATCAGACCCCCCGATCGTGGGACGAGTTCCGCGAGCTGATGCCCCTGCTGGCGCCCCACCGGCGCGTCCTGGCCATGGACATGGTCGGCTTCGGCGCCAGCGCGAAGCCCCCGGCGCCCCACACGATCGAGCTGTTCGCGGCCGGTGCGCTGGCGCTGCTGGACGGCCTCGGCATCGAGCGGGCCGACGTGCTCGGCCACCACACCGGCGGCGCGGTGGCCGTCGAGCTGGCGGCGTCCGCACCGGAGCGGGTGGGCCTGTTGGTCCTGTCGTCGGCCCCGTGGGCGGACGCCCGCTACCGCGCCTCCCACGCGCACGGCCCGGGGGTGGACGAGGCCGAGCCGTCCCCGGAGGGTGACCACCTGGTCAAGTTGTGGCGGCTGCGGCAGCCGTACTATCCCGAACCGGTCACCGGCCTCCTCGACCGGTTCGTCCGCGACGCCCTCGCGCCGGGGGTCGATCCGGCGGAAGGTCACCGGGCGTGCGCGCGCTACGTCATGGAGGACAGGATCGGCCTGGTGACGGCGCCCGTGCTGCTGCTGGCGGGCGCCGCGGACCCGTTCGCGCTGCCGAACATGACCCCGCTCCGGGAGCATCTCACCGGGGCGGCGAGCGTGACGTCGGCCGTCGTCGAGGGCGGCACGATCCCGCTCATGGAGCACAAGCCCGCCGAGGTCGCGGCGGCCGTGGCGGCGTTCCTGACGGCCTGATCAGGTCCGGCCGCCGTCGGCGGCCATGATCGACTTCGTGATGCGCCTGCTCACCATGCTGAGCAGGCCCACGTACTTGTTGACGTCGGCGCGGAAGGTCGGCGCCGTCACCGACAGCGCGGCGACCATGGTGCCGGTGGCCCCGGTGAGCGGGATCGCCACGCTGAGGTAGCCGACCCGGGTCTGCTCCCGCTCGACGGCGTACCCGGCCTTCCTGGCCTGCTGGATCTCCTGGGCGAGCAGCTTCGGGGCGGTGACCGTGCGCGGCGTCACGCGGGCCAGCGGGGTGGCCACGACGTCGCCGAAGAGGGCCGCCGGGCCGAACGCCAGCAGCGCCTTGCCGGTCGCCGTGCAGTGCAACGGCATGCGCCCGGCGACGCGCGAAGGCCTGGACACCTGGCCGTGGCCGGAGACCTTCTCCAGGTAGATGACCTCCAGCCCGTCCAGCACCGCCAGGTGGATGGTCTCGCCCGTCGCCTGGTAGAGGTCCTCCATGAAGGGCCGCGCCGCCTCCCGCAGGATCCGCTGGCGCGGCACGCGCTGCCCTATCTCGAACAGGCGCATGCCCAGCCAGTATTCGGACCCGCGCCGCTCCAGCAGGCCCCACTGCAGCAGCTCCTGGGCCAGCCGGTGGACCGACGCCTTGGCCACGCCGGTGCGGCGGACGATCTCGGACAGGCCCAGGCTCTCGTCGTCGGGGCCGAATGCCTCCAGGATCAGCCGCACCTTGCCCAGTACGCTGTTCGCCGCCGCGTCGTGCTCGGGTGAAGGGACGATGGCCAGGGGCTTGACGTCAGGTGACGACGGGGAGTGCATAAGAGCCATTGCCCGATAATCGGGCCCATGTCCGTTCCGGACAACGGCCCTGTCTCGCTGAGCGGAACGGGCCCGGCGGCTATCCGAACGTGACGACCGCACGCCCGCGTACCCGGCCCTCGCGCAACAGCTCCAGGGCCTTGGCGATCTCGGCCAGGTCGAACCGCTCGACCTCCACGCCGAGCTCGCCGGAGGCCAGGCGGCCGACCAGCGACGGGGCCACCTCGCGCGCCCGGCGCTCGTGCCGGACCATGTTCACGGGCAGCAGCGCCACGTCGTCGAGCAGCCACGACGGCAGATCGACCGTCACCGACGCGCCCAGCACGTACCCGATGACGACGGCCCGGCCGCCGGGTCGGACCCAGCGCGTGCGCTCGACCAGGCCGGCGCCTCCGAGCGTGTCGACCAGCAGGGACGCCGAGCGCGCCGAGGCCAGCTCCGCGACCGCCGCGGCGTCGTCGGCCGCCACGCCGCGCACCCCCTCGGGCACCCGATCGAGCTGGTCGGAGCGCCCGACTAGCCCGGTCACCGTGGCCCCGGCCAGCCGCGCCTGCTGGGCGACCATCGCGCCGACCGCCCCGGTGGCGCCGGTCACGACGACCTCCTCCCCCGGCTCCAGGCGGGCGACGTCGTGCAGGGCGACGTACGCCGTGGTGGCCGGGACGAAGAACGACGCGGCGACCTCATGGGGCAGCGGCTCCGCCAGCGGGCTGACGGCCTTGGGGCTGACGCTGACCCGCTCGGTCCAGCAGCCGTCGCGCAGCAGGCCCAGCCCGCCCCCGCGCAGGAGCACCTGCGTGCCGGGGGCCAGCTCGTCGGCTTCCAGGACCACTCCGCTGGCCTCGACCCCGCCCACGTACGGGAGGGCCGGCTTCATCGCGAAGGACCCGGTGGCGACGGTCAGGTCCAGATGGCCCAGCGCCGCCGCCTTGACCTCGACCAGCACCCGGCCCGGCTCGTACGCGGGCTCGGGGACGTCCTCCACGACGGGGGCCGCGCCCCACGCGTGGAAGCGCGCCGCGCGCGTCATCGGCCCGACACCTCACCAGAGATCCGGCCCGAGAAGCCCGCCGCCGAGCTCTTGGCCAGGAAGGACAGGCTGAGCGGGTTGTAGCGCGCGGCCTGCTCGTGCTGCGGCCAGTGGCCGCACTCCTCGAACAGCTCCAGCTGCGAGCCCGCGATGGCCTCGTGCATGGCGGTCGCCTCCGGCACGTCGCCGAACGGGTTCTTGCGGCCCCAGACGATCAGCGTCGGCTGGGAGATCCCGGCCAGGTCGCCGGGGCGCAGGATGTTGCGCTGCCGGGTCTCCATGTCCTGCAGGCAGAGCAGGTTGTCGACGCCTGCCACGAACGCGGGCTCGTGGTAGATCGCGTGGCGCACCTCCACCAGCTCCTCGGTGGCGTCGGCCGGGTCGGCCATCAGCAGCCGCAGCCGCTTGCGGGTGAGCTCCACGTCGTCGCTGAGCACGGCCTCGCGCGTGCTCGTCCTGATGCGCTCCATGACCTGCGGGTTGGCGACCGTGCCGCCCGCGCAGAGCAGCTGCAGGCTCGCCACACGGTCGGGGTGGTCGATCGCGGCGCGACCGCCGACCCAGCCGCCCAGTGACTCCCCCACGATGTGCGCGCGCTCGATGCCCACCGCGTCGAAGTACGCCAGCAGGTGCTCGACATAGCGCGGGATCTCATACGGATAGTCCGGCTTGCCGGTGTAGCCGTGGCCCAGCATGTCGATGGCGTGGCACTCGTACTGCTCCGCGTGCGCCGCCAGGTTGCGGGTGAACGCCTCCAGGTGCCCGCTGGTGCCGTGCAGGAACACCACGGGCTCGCCCGATCCGGCCCGCAGGCTGCGGGTCGGCACTCCCCCCGCGTCCACGTACGAGACGCTCAGGCTCAACGGGCTCAACTCGGTCCATATGGTCATCGTCACGTCACCTTCAACGGTCGAGAGCGGGTTTGTCCTGGTTGATGCGGTGCACCTGGGTGTTGCTGCGGGCCGCGAGCAGGCGGGCGAGGAGCACGGCCAGCACGACGGCGGGCGCGGCGATCAGCAGTCTCTTCATCGGCCCGCCCCCGCGAGGAATCCGGTGACCACGGCGTGGTACGCCTCGGGACGCTCCTCCTGGAGGTGGTGTCCCGCGTGGTCCATGACGTACAGGTTGCCCCAGGGCACCATGCGCGCCAGCATGAGCGGATAGTCAGGCGTCAGGAACGCGTCCTGCATGCCCCACATGAACAGCGCCGGCGCCTGGATCTCGGCCAGCTCGGCGGTGAGGTCCTGCCATTCGCCGCGCGGCGAGTCGGACATGGCGGCCAGCGCCCGCTCCTCCGGGTCCAGGCTCTGCTCGTAACGCAGGTCCAGCGTGGACTCCGGCAGCCGGTCGCCGTCGTACCACTCCAGCCGGGTGATGAGGTCGCGCATCTTCTCCCGCGTGGGCCCCTCGCCGCCGTAGTAGACGTCCCGCGCGTTGCGGCCGCGCCGGCCGCCCTCGGGCAGGGGCGCGAGCGGGCCGTAGAAGACCGGCATGCTGCCGGTGATCACCAGCGAGCGCACCCGGTCGGGGTAGCGGGCGGCCAGGCACAGCGCGATGGTGCCGCCCCAGGAGTTGCAGACGAAGTCGGCCCGCTGCACGCCCAGCGCGTCCATGAGCGCGACGGTTCTGGCCGCGTGGAAGTCCCACATCGGGCCGGTGATGACGCACTTCTCCGACTTGCCGTACTGCAGGATGTCCACGATCAGGCAGCGGCGCTCGGCGGCGAACAGCGGCGCCACCGGGCCGAAGTCGCTCCATCCGGTGCAGCCGGGGCCGCCGCCGTGCAGGAAGATCGTGTCCGGTCCCGACCCCAGGTCGAGGTAGTGATATTTGACGCCGTCGGCGTCGGCGTACGAACCGCTGGGCGGTTCCATGGCGCCTCCTCAGTCGTTGGTCTCGTCGATCTCGGCGCGCGTGCGCGTGACGGTGTCGGCCGCCACCCGCAGGAGCACCTCGCACAGGCGGCGCATGGCTCTGACGTCGACGGTGTTCATGCCGAGGGCGAAGTCATCGGATACGGCCTTCGGCATGCCCACGCGGGCCGTCGGGATCCCGCGCGCCCGCAGGATGTTGGCGTCGGTGGCGCCGCTGTTGCCGTCGATGGGCTCGTGCGGGCGCCCGTTCACGCTCTCCCAGGCGCGTACGGCGCTGCGCACCACCCAGCTCTCCGGCGGCGTGCGTGTGCCCGGGACGGCCAGCACCATCTCGACCGTGAGCTCCGTGCCCAGCTCCGCCGACACCTGCCGGACGTACGCCGCGAGCTCCCGCTTGGCCTCCAGCGGCGTCGTGCCGGGCGCGATGCGCAGGTCGAGGCGGATGCGGCAGGCCGCGGGCGTGACCGCGAGCATGCGCTCCCAGCCGCCCGCGATCGACCCGACGATCCCCTGGGGGGCGGCGGTCGCGGTGCGGTGCCGCTCGGGGTAGTCCGCCAGCCACCGTTCCAGCCGCGTCACGACCTCGGCGGCGGTCACGATCGGGTTCCGGTACGGCAGGCGGTGCCGGCTCCCCGCGTACGTGTGGGTCCCCGGGACGACGATCTCGAACCAGCACAGGCCGACCTCGTCGTGCGCGACGAAGTCCCCCGGCTTGGCGATCACCGCGTGGTCGGGCTGCCAGCCGCGTTCGAGCAGGAACGAGCAGCCGACCCCGTGGCCCGTGTTCGCCCGGCCGTCCGGGGCGATGGCGTTGGTGGGCATGCCGCCGGCCCCGAAGGCCACCAGCAGGTCCCCGGCGAGCTGCGGGCGCAGGGCGGCCAGGGCCTCGCCCACGACCAGGACGCACGCGGCGTGGCCCTTGGGGTTGCTCGCGCCGAGGCCGCTGACGTAGGGGCCCTCGCAGCGGGCCTCGGCCCGCATGTCGGGACGCAGCTCCGGGCCGATCCAGGGCACGTCCAGGTCCGGGTCGCCGGTGGTCAGGGTGTCGATCGGGGCGTACAGCATGAGGTCGGCACCCGTGCCGTCGCCCCTCAGCCGGCCGACCGCGTTGGCCTGGCCGTCGTCGATGCGCTGCGCGTGCGCCTCCAGGCCCGCGGCGGCGAGCCGGTCGGCCAGCCACCGGGCCAGCGGCGCCTCGCCGCCCGTGGGGCTGGCGATGGAGGTGACGTCCACCGCCGCCGCGCGCAGCCGGTCCTCGTTGATCGACGCGAGGGCCTGCCGCACCAGCTCGTCGCGGTTCATGACGCCGGCTCGATGACGGCGACTCCCATGCCGGTCAGCCACTCCGGCATCGGCTCGTACGCCAGCCTCCGCCCGGGCGCGAAGCCCAGCGCCGCCGCCATGGCCAGCCACGACCGCAGCTCCTGGCCGCCGTTGCCGGCCGCCTCCTCGATCTCCGCCGTGGACAGACTGGCGTAACGCTCCAGCTCGCCCCGCTCCAGCGCAGCCAGGAACTCCTCGTCGAACTCGGGGAAGATGACCGGCCGCGCGGCGGTGATGATCTGCCGGCGGCGCGCGTCGTAGCGCTCCCAGTCGCCCCGGCCCTCCCGCCAGGCCTCCACCAGGAACTCCTCGTCCGGCCCGTGCGGGTCCTGCCACCGGCTCGGCCACGGCAGCCGGTGCGAGAGCCCGCCCGAGGCGATGACCGCCACCCGCAGTCCCTCGGGCAGCGACTCCACCGCGGCGGCGAGGTTGCGCCCCAGCTCGGCGCAGCGCCTCATCAGGGGCAGCGGCGTGGCGAACACGTTCACCACCAGCGGGATCACGGGCACGTCGAGGTCGCGCAGCAGGTACTGGACGGCGTGGCTCTGGCCGTGGTCGATCTGCAGCTTCGCCGAGATCGCCACCTCGGTGCCCGCCGCCACCAGGGACTCCGCGATGCTCTGGGCGAGGTCGGGGCGGGTGCGCTGCGGGCCCGACGGCGTGCCGGACTCGCCGGACGCGATGACCTCGTCCACGCCGAGGGTGAAGGCGGGGATCAGGTCCAGCCAGAAGCCGCGGAAGTGGTTCGACCCGATGATGACCGCCACGTCGGGACGGGCCGCGGCGAGGGCGTCGCGGGCCGTGCCGAGCGCGTCGCGGAAGCGTTCCGCGCGGTCCTTGTGCTCGACCTGGTCCCAGTGGGTGTTCATGAGCGTCGAGTGGGACGCGCCCACGCCCAGGACGATCCGGCCCATCAGCCGAGGTCCCCGGAGATCTTGAGGCGTTCGGCGCGCTCCTCCGTGATCTCCTCGGCCAGCTTGCGCCACTGCAGGAGCGAGTCGTCGGGACGGTAGAGCCGCTCCGGCGGCGCGTCGGTCACCTCGACCATCCACTTGTCCTGGCCGGAGAACTGGCCGTGGAAGAGCCAGCGCACGGCGCCGAGGTATTTGGCGTAGAAGGGCAGCGTCCTGATGCCCTTCTCGAAGTTGGCCATCACGCCGACGTAGAGGTGGTTGTCCGCGTCGACCGGCACGTAGAACTCGTAGTGGATGAAGGTCGGGTAGACGATGCGCAGGACCCCCGGCATGCTGACCGAGGCGAACCCGGGGAACTCCTCGGCGGCGATGGCCGGGTTCACCTTGCGGTGGCTGCCCGTGTTGCCGATGTTGGCGACCTGCTTCGGCGGCTTGAGCTTGAACCACGCCTGGTTGTTCCATTTGCCCAGGCCGGGGAAGTCGGCGTCCCAGTGCTGGGCGTCCTGCACCCGGTAGATCCACCGGCCGCGGCGCACGATCCGGGTCTCGTTCCACACCGGCATGGCCTTGAACAGCCGCCACAGCGCCGTGCGGTGCAGGTATTTCGCGTGTCCCTCGTCGTAGCCGTTCTCGCAGGCGAAGCGCCAGTTGCCCACGCGGGACTGGATGCGCGCGCCGATCACGGCGGGGTTGTCGCGCAGTTCCTCGGGGAGCTGGTCGTCGATGGGCGGGGCGTCCTCGCCGTCCCCCACGAAGATCCACACCATGCCGAGGCGCTCCTCGACCTCGTAGGTGGGCTGGGTCACCTTCCCGCAGATCGGCGACTGTGGCCCGTCGGTGATCACCGCCTTGAGCGCGCCGGTCTCCAGGTCGAACGTCCAGCCGTGGTACGGGCAGGAGATCGTGCCGGGGAACTGCTGGTTGCCGTAGCTCAGCGGCACGCCCCGGTGCGGGCAGCGGTCCTTCAGCGCGTAGACCTTCCCGTCATCACGGATGACGACGATGCGCTCGCCGAGCAGGGTGATCGCCTTCGGCTTCCCGGTGATGTGCGAGGAGAACGCCACCGGATACCAGTAGCCGCGGAACCCGCTGGCCGCCGCCTGGTAATGGGGCCAGCTCGACCAGTCCTGCCGGCCCGGCAGGCGGCCCCGCCGCGATGGCCGGCGCCTGGCGTCTCCCCCGATCGCAGCCGGCGTACCCGCCTCCGCACTCATTCTCGCCTCCGCTTCCATGGCTTGTCCGCGGCTCCCGATGCGCCGCGACACGCAGTTCACCACCCGCGGGGCCGAGCGGCCCAGTGCGGCATCCCGCCCAGCGGACCGTGTCCCGCTGAGCGAGCCGTGTTCCGGTCAGCGGGCCGCGACCCGCGGGCAGGCGCCCGGGCCCTGTGTAGCTTCCGTGGCCGGAAAGGAGAGCGACGTTGGAGATCGAAACCGATATCGCGATCATCGGAGCGGGGCCGACCGGGCTCTACGGCGCCTACTGCGCCGGGTTCCGCGGTCTGCGCACCGTACTCGTCGACGCGCTGCCCCAGGTCGGCGGGCAGATCTCGGCACTGTACCCGGAGAAGGAGATCCGGGACGTGGCCGGCGTCCCCGGCGTTCTCGGGCGTTCGCTGGTGGCGGCGCTCTCGGCCCAGGCGGCCGCGTACGACCCCGTCCACCTGCTCGGGCGGCAGGCGGTGGAGCTGCGCCGCGACGCGGACCCGCGGCCGGTCGTGGTGCTGTCCGACGGCACGGCGGTCCGCGCCGGGGCCGTCGTGCTCACCTCGGGCATCGGGACGTTCACCCCGCGTCCGCTGCCGGCCGGCGAGGAATGGCTCGGCCGGGGGCTGACGTACTTCGTGCCGGACCCGTCCGCGCACGCCGGCCACCATGTCGTGGTCGTGGGCGGTGGGGACAGCGCGGTCGACTGGTCGCTGACCCTGGCGCCGCTGGCCAGGTCGGTCACGCTGGTGCACCGCCGGGCCGCGTTCCGCGCGCACGCCGGCGGCGTCGCGGCCGCCCGCGCGGCGGGGGTCCGCATCGTCGTCGACAGCCAGGTCATCGGCCTGTCCGGCGCGGAGCGGGTCGAGCGGGCGCACCTGCGCACGCGCGGCGAGGCCGACAGGACGGTGCCCGCCGACTCGGTCATCGCCGCGCTGGGGTTCATCAGCGATCTCGGCCCGCTCGCCGGCTGGGGGCTGTCGCTGCGCGGCAGGTCCGTCCTGGTCGACCAGCGCATGCGTACGGGCCTGCCCCGGGTGTACGCGGCCGGCGACCTCGCCGAGTACGACGGCAAGGTCCGCCTCATGTCGGTGGGCTTCGGCGAGGTCGCCACCGCGGTGAACAACGCCGCCGTCGAACTGGACCCCGAGCTGTCCCTCTTCCCGGGGCACTCCACGGAAAGCGTCTGAGCACAGGAGAGATTCATGAGCTACGTCATCGGCCCCGCGTGCGTCGACGTCAACGACCGCGCGTGCGTGGACGTGTGTCCCGTCGACTGCATCTACGTCGGCGACCGCAAGAGCTACATCAACCCCGCCGAGTGCATCGACTGCGGGGCGTGCGAGCCGGAGTGCCCGGTGGACGCGATCTTCGTCGACCGCGCCGCCCGGGGCGACGAGACGCGCACGCTCTTCCTCGACGACGCCAAGGCGTTCTTCGCCGAGGTGCTGCCCGGCCGCGACGCGCCCCTCGGCACCCCGGGAGGCGCCCGCAAGGTCGGCGACCTCAACGCCGACACCGCCCTGGTGACCGGGCTGGTGCCCGGCTACGGCGCCTGATCAGCGGCCGGTGAACCGCGGAGGGCGCTTGTCCAGGAACGCCTGGAGGCCCTCCGCGGCGTCCTGGGTGTGGATCAGCTCCAGGACCGCCTGCCACTCCAGCTCCAGCGCGTCGTCGAGAGGCAGGTCGTACCCGGCCTCCACGACGCGCTTGAGCAGGCCGATCGTCGTGGTCGGCCGGGCCGCCAGGTCCTCGGCGTGCCCGGCCACCACGCGGTCGAAGTCGTCGTCGTCCGCCACCACGTCCACCAGCCCCAGGCCGAGGGCCTCGGCGGCGGACAGGCGGGCGCCGTCGATCATCAGGCGCTTGGCGCGATGCGGGCCGAGCAGGCGCGGCAGCCGCTGGCTGCCGCCCGCTCCGGGGAAGAGGCCCAGGCTCGTCTCGGGGAAGCCGATGGTCGCCGAGGAGGCCAGGATGCGCAGGTCGCAGGCGAGCGACAGCTCGGCCCCGCCGCCCAGCGCGTGGCCGTTCATCGCCGCGATCACCGGCTTGGGCGCGCGTTCGAGCAGGCGCTGAACCTCGACCCAGCGGCGCATCTTGACGTGGTTGGCCACGGACAGGTCGCGCATCACGGCGATGTCGGCCCCCGCGACGAAGAAGCGACCGGTCCCGCGGATGACGAGGCAGCGGACCGAGGTGTCCTCGGCCAGCGGGGGGATCACCTCCAGGAACTCCTCGATCAACGCCGGGTCGACGGCGTTGGCGGGCGGCCGGTCGATGACGATCGTCGCCGTCCCCCCGTCCCTCCGCACATCCAGATATTTCGTCATCTGCGCTCCTATTCCAGTGCGCCGGCGTCCCGCAGCCGGGCGAGCTCTTCGTCGTCCAGATCGAGCAGGTCCTTCAGCACGCGGTCGGTGTGCTCGCCCAGCAGCGGGGCGGGCGCGGTCAGCGCTCCGGGGGTGCCGGACATGCGCACCACGATGCCCTCGTGCCGTACCGGGCCGATGAGCGGGTGCTCCAGCACCGGGTAGAAGCCGCGCGCGGCCAGGTGCCCGTCCGCCTCCACCAGGTCCCGGCCGGTCGCGACGACGGCGGCGGCGACGCCGAGCCCCTGCAGCTCGGCCGCCAGCGCCTCGCCGTCGCGCTCCGAGCACCAGGCCGCGAGCGCGGCGTCGATCTCGTCCTCGTGGCGGCGCCGCTCCTCCAGATCCGCCGAGGCCGGCTGCGGCAGCCCGGCGTGCGCGGCCAGCCGCCGCCACTCCTTGTCGCCCTGTACGGCCAGCGCGATCCAGCGGTCGTCGCCCCTGACCGGGTAGACGCCGTGCGGGACCATGCGCGGATGCCGGTTGGGCCGGGACACCGCACGGCGTTCACCGAGCTCCGCCTCCAGGACGGCCGGTCCCATCGACGCGGCCATCGCCTCCAGCTGGGAGAGGTCCACGTGTCCGCCGCGCCCGGCCGCGACCAGGTCCAGGACGGCGAGCACGGCCGAGTTGGCCGCCACCATGTCGCCGAGCCCGAACGTCAGCCCCTCCGGCGCCTCGCCGGGATCGGCGGTCTCGCTGGTGAGGCCGGACATGGCGGCGAGCGTGTCGGCGAAGGTCACCGCGCTCCGCCAGGGGCCGCTCTGCCCGACCCCGGCCATCGACACCAGGATGACGCCGGGCCGCAGCTCCGCCAGCCGGTCGTAGGACAGCCCCCACCTGGCCAGGACGCCGGGGCTGAAGTTCTCGATGACCACGTCGCACTCAGCGGCCAGGCGCCGCAGCACCTCGAGGCCGGGCTCGGTACGCAGGTTGAGGGCGACGCTGCGCTTGCCGCGGTTGAAGTTGACGAAGTAGCCGCCGTCGTCGATCCCGGCATCGGGACGCAGCCGCATGGACGGGGCGAAGCGCGTGGGGTCGCGCCGGTGCCGGGATTCGATCTTGATGATGTCCGCGCCGTGCTCGGCCAGCGTCTTGGTGGCGTACGGGCCGGCCAGCACCCAGGTCAGGTCCAGGACGCGGATCCCTTCGAGCGGGCGCGCGCCGGGCCCGCGGACGCCGTCACAGCGGCCCCGGGGGCGTTCGCTCCGCCAGGGCGCCTCGGCGGGGGCGGGCCGCGGCTCGGTGAGGCGCACCGGACGGGGCAGGGCCGCGAAGGGGAACCCGACGTCCGTGACGCCGTCCTCGGGCAGGCCCGCGCCCAGGACGCGGGCGAAGAACCCGCGCTCGGCGAGCTGCGGGTTGCCGGTCAGGCTCGTGGCCGTGGAGACCTCCGCCCACGGCAGCGCCCGGGCCCGCCCCTGCTCCGCGAGGGAGGCGGCGGAGCGCCCGGCGACGAACCTGGCCACGACCTCGTCCACGTGCTCGCGCCCCCGCCAGCGGAAGACGGGATCGGCCCACTTCTCCTCCGTCAGGTCCTCCGCCTCGCCGGATTCCGCCATCCAGGCGAGCAGGTCGGTCCACATCCGGTCGCTGCCGGAGTATCCACCCGCGACGTGGCCGTCGGCGGCGCGGAAGACCCGGTGGGCCACGTGTTCGTACACGCCGCCGGTGCGGGACGGGTACCGTCCCGCGTGGATCCAGGCGATGGCGCCCGTCTCCAGCGTGGCGGCCACCGCCTCCTGCGCGGAGACGTCGATGAGCTGGCCCTGCCCGATGCGATCGCGGGCGATGAGGCCGAGCAGCGCGGCGATGGCCGCGTGCGCCCCCGCGAGCTGCGTGGCCTGCTCGCGGGGAGGGGGCTTGGGCGGGCCGCCGGGCTTCCCGCCCAGCCAGGCCATGCCGCCGGCGGCCGCGGCCACGAGATCGTCGGCGCGCCAGTCACGCCGGGGGCCGGTCGTGCCGAACGGCGTGACCACGACGTGGACGGCCCGCGGCCAGCGCGACGTGACCGTGCCGGAGTCCGTACGGACGCCGCGGAGCTCGCCGAACGGGCCGCTCTCCATGATCACGTCCGCCTGCCCGGCGAGCCGGTCGAGCGCGGCGGGGCTCACCGGCGCGCTCACGACCCGCTTTCCCGCGTGCCAGTGCAGAGCCTCCGCCCGTGACAGCCCCGGGCTCCGCGGACGCTCCACGCGTACGACGTCGGCGCCGAGGCCGACCAGCAGCCTCGCCCCGTTGAAGGCCAGATCGTCGGTGAGGTCGAGAACCCGCAACCTCGTCTCCTCCCGTGTGTGCCGGAGGCTCGACGCTAGAGCGCGCGATCGCCGGGGCGCGACCCTGCCGGTCTGTCCAGCGGTCCGCGCGATCAGGCCGTACGGGCGTCCCACGCGTCCGGCGGCACCCCCTGGTCGCGCAGGTCGCCCTTGACCACCTTCGTCGAGGCGTTCCTCGGCAGGGCGTCGAGCACGCGCACGTACCGGGGGACGGCGTGGCGCGGGAGCCGGTCCAGGCACCAGGCGTGCACCTGCGGCGGGCTGAGCGTGGCCCCGGGCGCCGCGGTCACCGCCACCAGCACCTCCTCCTCGGTCAGCTCCGACGGCACGCCCACCGCGGCCACGTCGAGCACGCCCGGCATCGCGGCCACCGCCTGCTCGACGTCCCAGGTCGGGATGTTCTCGCCGCGCCGCCTGATGACGTCGGCGCGGCGGCCGGCGAAATGGAGGAAGCCGTCGTCGTCGAGCCGGCCGCGGTCCCCGGTCACGAACCAGCCGTCACGCAGGGCCTTCCCGGTGGCGGCGGGGTCGCCCGCGTACCCGCTGAAGATCATCGACTCCGCTCGGGGCCGGACGGTGATCTGCCCGATCCGGCCCGCCGGCACCGGCAGGCCGTCGTCGTCCCTGATCACCACCTCGTACTCCGGGACGGGCCGCCCGGCCGCGCCCGGCCGCCGGGTGCCGGGCGTGCTCGCCGCCACGTCGCCGAGTTCGGTGCACGCGTACGCCTCCAGCAGCAGCACGCCGAACCGCTCCAGGAACCGCCTCGACAGCCCCTCCGGCGCCGGTCCCCCGTAGGCGCGGCGCACCTGGTGAAGGGTGTCGGAGCCGGTGGCGGGCGCCCGTTCCAGGATGGCCGCCACGGCGCCCATGAAGTTGAACGCGGTGACCCCCTCCCGCCGGCAGATCTCCCAGAACCGGGAGGCGGAGAAGCGCTGGTGGGCCACCAGTGTGGCGCCGGAGATCAGCGCGGGCAGCAGGCCCGCGTGCCGGACGTTGATGTGGTTCCAGGGGAAGACGTTGAACAGCACGTCCCCCGCCTCGTAGCCCATGGTGCGGGCCACCCGCCGGGCGTGCCGGACCCCGGCGAAGTGCGGCAGCAGCGCTCCCTTGGACCGGCCCGTGGTCCCCGAGGTGGCCATGACGACGGCGGGGTCCGCCGGTCCCGGCCGCCGCGCCGGAAGGCGGTGCGGCGCGGCGAGCAGGTCGTCCAGATCGGCCGAGCCCGGCAGCTCGGCCTCCTCCCGCCCGGTCACGAGCACCACGCGGTCCATCCCCGCGGCCAGCTCGACCAGGCCGGGGTTGGCGCGCACGGCGTCCGTGCCGGCGATGAGCACGCGCGTCCCGGCGGCCCCGGCCAGCCGCCGCGCCGCGTCGAGCCGTACGTCCAGGGCCAGCGGCACCTCCACGGCGCCGAGCCTGGCCAGGGCGAACATCACCTCGACCAGCCGCGGCCCCGGAGGCAGGCACGTGAGGACCCGGTCGCCGCCCGTCACCAGGCCGGCGAGCCCGCCCGCGACGGCGGTCGCCCGCTCCAGGCACTCACCGACCCGCAGCGAGGCGCCGCCCTCGAACCGTACGAGCTCCGCCTCCGGAGCGCCGGCCGCCCGGCGCTCCAGAAGGTCGAGCATCGTCTCCGGCGCTGCCGCGACACCGTCCGTGACACCGTCCGTGACACCGTCCATGTTCTCCCTCACGAGATGACAGGATGTCCCACCGCCGTCACGGGGACCACGGCGGGTGGATCGATGTACGGACCGCGAGCCGCCGGGGAACGCGTCTAGTCCACCTCCACGACGGCCTCGGCGAACTGGGCCGAGTACAGGCGGGCGTAGGCCCCGCCCTCGGCCAGCAGCGACTCGTGCGTGCCCTGCTCCACGATCCGGCCGTCCTCCATGACGAGGATCAGGCTGGCGTCGCGGATCGTGGACAGCCGGTGGGCGATCACGAAGCTGGTGCGCCCCTCGCGCAGCGAGCTCATCGCCCGCTGGATGAGCACCTCGGTCCGGGTGTCGACCGAGCTGGTGGCCTCGTCCAGGATCAGGATCGCCGGCTCGGACAGGAACGCCCGGGCGATCGTGATCAGCTGCTTCTCACCAGCGCTGACCGTCCCGCCCTCCTCGTCGATCACCGTGTCGTAGCCGTCGGGCAGCGTGTGCGCGATGCGGTCCACGTGGGCGGCCTCCGCGGCGGCCTCGATCCGCTCGCGGGTGGCGCCCTCCGCCCCGTAGCCGATGTTCTCCGCCATCGTGCCGCCGAACAGCCAGGTGTCCTGCAGCACCATGCCGATGTTGGCGCGCAGCTCCTCCCTGGACATCTCGGCGACGTCGACGCCGTCGAGCGTGATGCGACCGCCGGTCACCTCGTAGAAGCGCATGATGAGGTTGACCAGCGTCGTCTTGCCCGCTCCCGTGGGGCCGACGATGGCCACGGTCTGGCCGGGCTCCACGGTCAGCGACAGGTTCTCGATCAGCGGCCGGTCCGGCGCGTACCGGAAGGACACGTTCTCGAACGCCACCCGGCCCCTGACCTGCGCCGGCCGCTCCGGCTTGGCCGGCTCCGGCGACTGCTCGGGAGCCTCCAGCAGCTCGAAGACCCGCTCGGCCGAGGCGACGCCCGACTGCACCAGGTTCGCCATGCCGGCCACCTGGGTGAGCGGCTGGCTGAACTGCCGCGAGTACTGGATGAAGGCCTGCACGTCGCCCAGCGAGATCGAGCCCGAGGCCACCTTGAACCCGCCCACCACAGCGACCAGCACGTAGTTGAGGTTGCCGATGAACATCATCGCCGGCTGGATGATCCCGGAGATGAACTGGGCGCGGAAGCTGGAGGTGAACAGGGCGTCGTTGTGCTGCTCGAAGATCTCGGCGGCCTCCTTCTGCCTGCCGAACACCTTGACCAGCGTGTGGCCGCCGTACATCTCCTCGATGTGGCCGTTGAGCTTGCCCGTCGAGGACCACTGCTTGATGAACTGCGGCTGCGAGCGCTTGCCGATGACGGTGGTGACGTAGACCGACACCGGCACGCTGACCAGCGCGATGAGGGCCAGGACGGGCGAGATCCAGAACATCACCACGAGCACCGCCACGACCGTCAGCACCGAGGAGATGAGCTGGCTCATCGTCTGCTGCAGCGTCTGGGCGATGTTGTCGGTGTCGTTGGTGGCGCGGCTGAGGATCTCGCCGCGCGGCTGGCCGTCGAAGTAGCTCAGCGGCAGCCGCGCCAGCTTGGCCTCGATCCGCTCGCGCAGCCGGAACGCCGCCCGCTGCACGACGGTCGTGGTCAGCCGGAACTGCACGATGCCGAGCAGCGCCGCCAGCACGTAGATCGCCAGCACCCAGGCCAGCACCTGGGCCAGCGCGGTGAAGTCGATGCCCTGGCCGGGCACCACGTTCATCGACGACACCAGGTCGGCGAACGTGCCCTGGCCGTTGGCACGCAGCCCCGCCACGGCCTGTTCCTTGGTGGCCCCGGCGGGCAGCTGGGCCCCGATGATGCCGGCGAAGATCAGGTCCGTGGCGTAGCCGAGGATCTTGGGGCCCGTCACGGTCAGCGCGACGCTGGCCGTGCCGAGGGCCAGGACGACGGCCAGCAGCGTGCGCTCGGGGCGCAGCAGCCGCAGCAGGCTGCGGAGCGTGCCGCCGAAGTCGAGGGCC
Organism: Nonomuraea sp. NPDC003707; assembly: GCF_053587055.1. Taxonomy (NCBI): domain Bacteria; kingdom Bacillati; phylum Actinomycetota; class Actinomycetes; order Streptosporangiales; family Streptosporangiaceae; genus Nonomuraea; species Nonomuraea sp. NPDC003707. The sequence goes on from NZ_JBSFNK010000010.1 coordinate 208,696, forward strand.
TTCTCGGCGGGCCCGGACATCATCCTGCCCGGCCCGAAACCGGGCTGGGGCCGGCGCGCGGGCGCTTGAGTCGTCATGCCGCGGCCTCCTGTTCGGTGAGCTGGGACAGCACGATCTCCCGATAGGTCGGGCAGGTCGTCATGAGTTCGGCGTGGGGGCCGCTGCCGACCACGCGGCCGTCGTCGAGGACGAGGATGCGGTCGGCGTCGCGGATGGTGTTCACCCGCTGGGCCACGATGACGATCGTGGCGTCGGCGATCTCCTCGGCCAGCGCCGCGCGCAGCCGGGCGTCGGTGGCGTAGTCGAGGGCGGAGAAGGAGTCGTCGAACAGGAAGATCTCGGGCCGGTGCACCAGGGTCCTGGCGATGGCCAGGCGCTGGCGCTGGCCGCCGGAGACGTTCGTGCCGCCCTGGGAGATCGGCTCCTCGAGGCCGCCGGGCATCGCCTCGACGAACTCGCGGGCCTGGGCCACCTCCAGGGCCTTCCACAGCTCCTCGTCGGTCGCGTCCGGCTTGCCGTACCTCAGGTTGGAGGCGACGGTGCCGGAGAAGAGGTAGGGCGACTGCGGCACCAGGCCGACCGCCCGGGAGAGCGCGGCCCCGTCGAGGTCGCGCACGTCGACGCCGTCCACCAGCACCTCGCCGGCGCTCGCGTCGAACAGGCGCGGGATGAGGTTGAGGAGCGTCGTCTTGCCGCTGCCCGTGCTGCCGATGATCGCGGTGGTACGGCCGGGCCGCGCCTCGAAGCTCACGCCGCAGAGCACCGGCTCCTCGGCGCCCGGATAGCGGAAGTCCACCGACCGCAGCTCCAGCTCGCCGAGATGTCTGTCCGGGGTGACGGGGGCCTTCGGCGGGTGCACGGTCGGCTCGGTGTCGAGCACCTCCTCGATGCGCTCGGCGCAGACCTCCGCCCGCGGGATCATCATGAACATGAACATCGCCATCATCACCGACATGAGGATCTGCATCAGGTAGGAGATGACCGCGGTCAGCGCGCCCACCTGCATGCTCCCGTCGGCGATGCGGTGGCCGCCGAACCACACCACGGCGACGCTGGAGACGTTCACCACCAGCATCACGGAAGGGAACATCAGCGCCATCAGCCGCCCGACCCGCAGTGACACGTCGGTCAGCTGGTCGTTGGTCTCGCCGAAGCGCTCGCGCTCATGCTTGTCGCGGACGAAGGCCCTGATGACCCGGATGCCGGTGATCTGCTCGCGCAGCACCTGGTTGATCCGGTCGATGCGCTCCTGCATCGTGCGGAAGAGCGGGCGCATCAGCACCACGATCACGCCCACGATGACGATCATCACGGGCAGCACGACGAGCAGCAGCGACGACAGCGCCGCGTCCTGGCGCAGTGCCAGCACGATGCCGCCGACGCACATGATCGGCGCCGCCACCATCATCGTGAACGTCATCAGCACGAGCAGCTGGATCTGCTGCACGTCGTTGGTGGTCCGGGTGATCAGGGACGGGGCGCCGAACCTGTTGACCTCCTGGGCGGAGAAGTCCTGCACCCGGCGGAAGATCGCGGCCCGCAGGTCCCGGCCCAGGGCCATCGAGGTCCGGGCGCCGTAGTAGACGGCCACGATCGAGCAGACGATCTGGATGAGGGTCACACCGAGCATCACCAGCCCGATGCGCATGATGGTTGCGGTGTCGCCCTTGACGACGCCGTCGTCGATGATGTCGGCGTTCAGGGTGGGGAGATAGAGCGTGGCCAGGGTCTGCACGAACTGGAAGAGGACCACGAGTGTGATCTCTTTCCCGTACGGCCTGAGCTGGACCCGCAGGAGACGGAGCAGCATCAAGAGGCGCTTTCTGTCGATGGGGTGGGGGAGGGCCGCACGAGCAGCCCGTCGAGCAGAACGGAGACGATCTCCTCGTCGTCCAGGTCGCCGAACTCGCCGATCCGGCCGAAGCCGCGGTGCTCGCTCGACGCGATCAGCACGAGCAGCAGTTGCGCCGTGGCCTCGGGCGAGCGGCGCAGCCGGTCGCGGTCGGGTTCGATCAGGGCGGCGAGCCCGTCCACGATCAGGCGCCGGCCCTCCATGATCTGCTTGAAGAACTCGGCGTCGTCGGCCATCAGCTCCTTGGGCACGGCCATGAGGTTGATGTTGGCCCTCATCCCCGTCCGCAGCATCGCGACCGCCTCGCTCAGCCGCGCGCGCAGCTCGGCCCGCGTGCCGATGCCCGCCAGCGCCTGCGCCGCCGGCCGCGAGTCGAACGCGACCATGAGCGTCGCCCGCAGCAGCGAGGCCTTGTCGGGGAAGACGCCGAAGATCGTGCCCTCGGCCACGCCCGCGGCCTCGGCGATCTGACGGGTGCTCACCGCTGCGCCGTACTCGCGCAGCAGCGGGAGCGTGGCGGCGATGAGCGCGGCACGGCGGTCTTCCGGCGCCATGGCCGGCACCCTTCGTCTCCTCCTGTTCATAGCGGGCAATCCTAATGAGCGAGTACTCACTCGTTCAAATGGTTATACGTCAGGGCCAACCGCTACGCTCCATCCGTGCTCAAACCTTGGTTGCCCGGTTTCCTGCTGCTCGCCGCCATCTGGGGCAACAGCTTCTTCTTCATCAAGGTCGCGGTGGAGGCCCTCCACCCGCTCCAGGTCTCCTTCGGCCGGATGGTCATCGGAGCGCTGGTGCTCCTGCTGGCCGTGCTGCTCGGCGGGAAGCGACTGCCGCGCGACCCGCGCCTGTGGGGCCACTTCCAGGTCGCCTCGATCGTGCTCACCACGCTGCCGTTCACCCTCTTCGCGTACGGCGAGCAGTACGTCTCCTCCGTGGTCGCCGCCATCTGGAACGCCACCACCCCGCTCTGCACGCTCGCCTTCACCCTGCTGCTGCGCACCGAGAAGGCGACCGCCGGCCGGGTGGCGGGCCTCGGCCTCGGCTTCGCGGGCGTCATGGTCGTGCTCGGGATCTGGCAGCCGATGGGCGGCGGGCAGCTCGGCGGCAGCCTGGCCTGCTTCGCCGCCGCGGCCTGCTACGGGATCGGCGGCGCCTACATGGGCCGCTTCATCACCGGCCGGCGCCCCGAGCCGCCGGTCGTGCTGGCCGCCGGGCAGCTGCTCAGCGGCGCGGTGCAGCTGGCCGTGATCACGCTGCTGGCCGGGGTGCCGCTGGTGGACCCGCACGCGCCCACCGCGGTCTGGTGGAGCCTGGCCGGGCTCGGCGGGCTGGGCACCGGGCTGGCGTACCTGCTGCTCTACTGGGTGCAGGTCCGCGCCGGGGTCACCACGACCTCCACGGTCACCTACCTGCTGCCGGTCTTCGCCGCGATCTCCGGGGTGGCCATCCTGGGCGAGGGCCTCAGCTGGAACCAGCCGGTCGGCGCCGTCGTCATCCTCGCCGCCATCGCCCTCACCCAGCGTGCCGCGCCCCGTCCCGTTCCCGCTCCGCCCGAGCAGGCCCCCGGCGCGGTGGATCACCCGGCGCCCCAACCGTGAACGGGGGATGAATTCTGCCGTACGGTCGCCTTTCCGACCGCGCGGACCCGGCAATCGCCATCCCATAATTCCAGCCATGGGGGTTATTTCTAGAAACAGGATGCAATGAAGCGCTGGATCGGTGTCATTCTGGCGGCGGTTCTGGCCGGGGTGGCGGTCGTGGCGATCCTCTTGGGGAATCGGGCGGACGAGGCCCCGGAGGCGCTGGTGGTGCGGGGGGTCATCGGGTCGGAGAAGAAGCCGTTCTTCGACGACCCCCGGGTCAAGGCGGCCTTCGCCAAGCACGGGCTGCGGGTCGAGGTGGACACCGCGGGATCGCGGCAGATCGTCACCGACGTCGACCTGAGCCGCTACGCTTTCGCCTTCCCCTCAAGCGTTCCCGCCGCCGAGCGGATCAAGCGCGACCGCAAGGCGGTCACCACCTATTCGCCGTTCTACTCGCCGATGGCGGTGGCCACGTTCGAGCCGATCGCGAAGCTGCTGGCGGGGGCGGGCGTGGTCCGCGATTCCGGCAAAGGCTACCAAATCCTCGATATTAGGAAATATCTGGATTTAATAGGCAAAGGCACTCGCTGGGATCAGCTTCCCGGCAATTCTGCTTACCCGGCTCGTAAGCGGGTCCTCCTCACCACCACCGACATCCGTACCTCCAACTCGGCCGCCATGTACCTGTCGGCCATCGGCTACGTCGCCAACGGCGAGGACGTGCCCACCTCCGACGCCCAGATCGCCAAGATCGCCCCGATGATCGCCCCCGCCGTGCTCGACCAGGGCTTCTCCGAGTCCACCAGCGAGGCGTCGTTCGACGACTACCTGGCGCTCGGCGCGGGCAAGACGCCGCTGCTGGTCGTCTACGAGGCGCAGTACCTGGCGCACGTCTTCGCCGGCGACGGCGCGATCAAGCCCGAGATGCGGCTGATCTATCCCTCGCCGACCGTGCTCAGCAAGCACACGCTTGTCCCGCTGACCCAGCCGGGCGACCGGGTGGGGCAGCTGCTCACGAAGGACGCCGAGCTGCAGGGCCTGGCGGCCGCGTACGGCTTCCGCACCACCGACCCTCAGGCGTTCGCCGGCCTGGTCGCCAAGACCGGGGCGCCTGCGGCGGCCGAGCTGGTGGACGTCGTCGAACCACCCACGTACGAGCGGCTGGACCAGCTCATCACCACCATCGACTCAGCCCGGCCCTAGCAAGGAGATCCCGCACGTGTCCGATCTGGTGCTCACGCCGCCCGAGCCGGTCGCCCCGGTCCCGGCCGAGACGGCGGCCACCATGCTGCCGATCGCCGGCGAGCGCGCCGCCGAGCTGGCCGCCAAGGCCCGCGACTTCGCCGGCGAGCTGAGCGGGCTCGACCACCGCTCCCCCGAGTTCTCCCGCAAGGTGCACGACATCTCCTCGATGGGCGACACCGAGATCAAGTCGGCCTCCCAGGTGGCCAACCGCATGCTCAAGCGGCCGGTCGCCGCCCTGAACGCGGCCCGGGGCGAGGGCGCCGACGCCCAGGGCAGGGTCGCCAAGGAGCTGGTGGCGCTGCGCCGTACCGTCGTGGACCTGGACCCGAAGCAGGCGGCCAGCGGGACGCGCAAGCTCCTGGGCCTCATCCCGTTCGGCGACCGGCTGCGCGACTACTTCGCCAAGTACCAGTCCGCGCAGAAGCACATCGACGACATCATCCGCGCGCTGAAGTCCGGCCAGGACGAGCTGCTGCGCGACAACGCCGCCATCGAGGGCGAGAAGGCGAACCTGTGGGAGACGATGACCCGGCTGCAGGAGTACGCGGTCCTGGCCCAGGCCATGGACGCCGCTCTTGAGGAGCGCATCGTGCTGGCCGACGAGGAGCGGGCCACGGCGCTGCGGTCCGACGCCCTGTTCACCGTGCGCCAGCGCCACCAGGACCTGCTCACTCAGCTCGCCGTGTCGGCCCAGGGCTACCTGGCGCTCGACCTCGTACGCAAGAACAACCTGGAGCTGAGCAAGGGCGTGGACCGCGCCACCACGACCACGGTCGCGGCGCTGCGCACGGCGGTCACGGTCGCGCAGGCGCTGGCGAACCAGAAGCTGGTGCTCGACCAGATCACCGCGCTGAACGCCACGACCGGTGACCTGATCCTGGCCACCAGCGAGATGCTGCGCACCCAGGCGGGCGCGATCCAGAACCAGGCGGCCTCGACGACCGTGGATCTGGACACGCTGCGGCAGGCGTTCGACAACGTCTACGCCACGATGGACATGATCGACGCGTTCCGGTCGAAGGCCGTGGACAACATGGCGGCCACCGTCGACAGCCTGTCCGCCGAGCTGGGGCACGCCAAGGCGTACCTGGAGCGGGCCCGGGAGGGCGAGCGATGAGACGAGTCCTGCCTCTCGTCCTGCTCGCCGCCCTGCTGGCGGGCTGCGGCGGGGGCGAGGAGCCCGTCGACGCGCCCGACGTGCTCCGCGTGCTGGCCGGCAGCGAGATCAAGGACCTCGAGCCGCTGCTGCGGCGGGCCGAGGCGGAGGCCGGCGTCAAGGTGCGGCTCACCTACACCGGCACGCTCGACGGCGCCGAGCAGGTCGCGAGCGGCCGCGCCGACGGCCGGCTGGACGCGGTCTGGTTCTCCTCCAACCGCTACCTGTCCCTGATCGACGGCGCGCAGGCCAGGCTGTCCACCCAGTCCAAGATCATGATCTCCCCCGTCGTGCTGGGGCTGAAGCCCGCCAAGGCCCGCGAGCTCGGCTGGGACGGCAAGCAGGTCACCTGGGCCGACATCGCGCGGGCGGCCAAGGAGGGCAGGTTCGGCTTCGCCATGACGAACCCCGCCTCCTCCAACTCCGGCTTCTCCGCCCTGGTCGGGGTGGCCGCGGCGCTGTCGGACGCGGACGGCGCGCTCAGCGCCGAGCAGGTCGCGTCGGTGACGCCGCGGCTGAAGGAGTTCTTCTCGGCGCAGCGCCTGACGGCCGGCTCGTCGGGGTGGCTGGCCGACGCCTACGCCCGCGACCGGCGCGTGGACGGCATGGTCAACTACGAGTCGGTCCTGCTGGGGATGCGCGAGCCGCTGACGCTCGTCTACCCGTCCGACGGCGTGGTGACCGCCGACTACCCGCTCACGCTGCTCGCCTCGGCCCCCGAGCCCAAGAAGGCCCTGTACGGCAAGCTCACCGCCTGGCTGCGCAGCCCAGCCGTGCAGAAGGACATCATGACCGGCACCCACCGCCGGCCGATCACGCCGGGCGTGGCCCCGGACCCGCGCTTCGGCGGCAGGCAGCTGATCGAGCTGCCGTTCCCCAACCGGCGCAGCACCGCCGACGAGCTGATCGCCACCTACCTCAACCAGGTGCGGGTCCCGGCGGAGACCCGGTTCGTGCTGGACACCTCGGGCTCGATGGCGGGCGAGCGGATCGACGCGCTGCGGCAGGCGCTGGTCGCCCTGACCGGCGCCGACACCTCCGCCTCCGGCGCGTTCTCGCGCTTCAGCAACCGCGAGGCCGTCACGATGATCCCGTTCAGCGACGCGCCGATGCGGCCGGTCCCGTTCACCGTGCCCGAACGCGACCCGCAGCCGGTGCTCGCCCAGATCAAGGCGTTCGCGGAAGGGCTGTCCGCGGGCGGCGGCACCGCGATCTACGACAGCCTGACCGCCGCCTACGAGCGCCCGGTGACGCCCGGGCACTACACCTCGGTCGTGCTCATGACCGACGGCGACAACACCGACGGCTCCGACTACGCCGCCTTCGAGGCCCGTTACCGGGCGCTGCCGGAGGACCGGCGGGCGCCGGCGTTCGTGGTGCTGTTCGGCGAGAGCGACGTCGAGGAGATGCGCAAGGTCGCCGAGCTGACCGGCGGCGCCGTGTTCGACGCCCGCAAGACGTCGCTGAGCAGCGCGTTCAAGGAGATCCGTGGCTATCAGTGAGCGCGTCGTGCGCTACCTGGGCTCGAACCGGAACATCGCCGGCTCCTGTCTGGCGCTGCTCGGCCTGGTGGCCCACTTCCTGGGTCTGGCGGGCGCGTTCTGGCCGGTGGTCGTGGTGGCGCTGTACGGGGTGGGCGCGCTGCTGGCCCCGCCGGACCGGATCCGGCTGACGATCTCGCACGCCGAGGTGGAGACGCGGGCGCTCAGGGCCGACCTGGACGGGCTGCTGCGGCGGATCGGCGGGCGCTTCCCCGGCGACGTGCACGCGGCCGTGGACGCGCTGGCCGAGGTCCTGAGGGGCGTGCTGGACCGCGCCGAGCAGCTCACCGCCTCCCCCGACCAGCTGCACGTGGTGTCGCAGACGATCCGGCTGTACCTGCCCGCCAGCCTGGAGGCGTACGCGAACCTGCCGCGCGGCTACGCCCTCACCCGCCGCGGCGGACGGGAGCGCAGCGCGCACGAGGAGCTGCTCGCCCAGCTCGGCCTGCTCGACGCCCAGCTGCGCAAGGTGGCCGAGGCCATCCACCGGGGGGACGAGCAGGCGCTGCGCGATCAGGGCCGGTTCCTGCGGGACAAGTTCGGCGGCTCGGAGCTGGACCTGAGCTGAGGGCTTGTGGGCTCCTGGGCTCGTGAGTTCAGCCCGCGGACCGGTCGGCGGGCAGGCGGCGCCGGCGGGCGGTGTCCGTCAGCGCCGGGCGGCGCCAGGCGCCGTCGGCGCGGTAGAGGTCGGTGCCCGGCGGGATGATCTCGTCGATGCGGTCGAGGGTCCGGTCGTCGAGGGTGAGCGCGGCTCCCTTGAGCGTCGCCTCCAACTGCTCCATGGTGCGCGGGCCGATGATGACCGAGGTGACGGCCGGGTGCGCCGCGGGGAAGGCGACCGCGAGCTCGGGCAGCGAGCAGCCGAGGTCCGTCGCGAGCTCGATCAGCTCCTCCACCACCTCCAGCTTGGTGGCGTTCTCGGGGATGGAGGGGTCGAAGCGGTTCGGGCTGAGCGAGGCGCGGCCGGTGGTCAGGTCGATGGGCTGCCCCTTCCTGAACCGGCCGGTCAGGAAGCCGGACGCGAGCGGGCTCCAGGTCAGCACGCCCATGCCGTACCGCCGGCACACGGGCAGCACGTCGGCCTCGACGCCGCGGGCGAGCAGCGAGTACGGCGGCTGCTCGGTCCTGAAGCGCCGCAGGCCGCGGCGCTCGGACACGTGGTGCGCCTCGACGATGTCCTCCGCGGGGAACGTCGAGCAGCCGAACGCCCGGATCTTGCCCTGCCCGACGAGGTCGCCCAGCACGTCGAGCGTCTCCTCGATGTCGGTCGTGTGGTCGGGCCGGTGCACCTGGTAGAGGTCGATCCAGTCGGTCTGGAGCCGCTTGAGGCTCTCCTCGACCTCCTTGAGGATCCAGCGCCGCGAGTTGCCGCGCCGGTTCGGCCCCTCCCCCATCGGGAAGTGCACCTTCGTGGCGAGCACGACGTCGTCACGGCGGCCCCGCAGCGCCTTGCCCACGATCTCCTCGGACTCGCCGGCCGAGTACATGTCGGCCGTGTCGATGAAGTTGACGCCCTGGTCGAGGGCGTGGTGGATGATGCGGGCGCAGTCGTCGTGGTCGGGGTTGCCGACCGCGCCGAACATCATGGCGCCGAGACAGTGGACGCTCACCTCGATGCCCGTGCCGCCGAGGACGCGGTAACGCATGATCAGACTCCTAGCGATGTGGATGGGGTGCTGGGCGCGCGTCGGAGCCTACGGGCTAGAGCCGACTCTAGATCAAGCGGCCGCCGGGAGCCGCAGGTGGACGGGGAGGGCGGACAGGCCGTTCATGAGCAGTGACGGCGTCCTGGTCAGGCTCTCCGCGGGCACCGCCAGGCGAAGGTCGGGGAAGCGGTCGAGCAGCGTGCGGAAGGCGATGCGGGCCTCGACCCGGGCGAGCGGCGCGCCGACGCAGTAGTGGATTCCGTGCCCGAAGGCGACGTGCGTCGGGGCCTCCCGGGTGACGTCCAGCGCGGCCCCCATGGGGAAGACCCGCGGGTCGCGGTTGGCGGCGACCAGCGCGAAGTACACGACCGAGCCCGCCGGGAGCCTCACCCCGCCGGCCTCGACGGGCTCCACGGTGCGGTACGACAGGGTGGTCTGCACGGGCCCGTCATGGCGCAGGAGCTCCTCGATCGCCGGGTCGAGGAGCTCGGGACGCTTGCGGAGCAGGGCGAGCTGGTCGGGATGGGTGAGCAGGGAGCGCATGCCGTTCCCGATGAGGTTCACCGTCGTCTCGTGGCCGGCGATCACCAGCAGGAAGATCATCGACGTCAGCTCGTCCTGGCTGAGCCCCTCGCCGTCGTCGCGGGCCGCGATCAGGTCGGAGAGCAGGTCGTCCTGCGGGTCGCCGCGCGCCACGTCCTGGGGCAGTTGGTGCGCGTACGCCCCCGATGTCCAGCCGCCCTTGACCAGCCGCGGGTCGGACAGCAGCGCCCTGGTCTCGGCGTAGCCGGTCACCAGCTACGCCTGCGTGCCTGCCGGCGTCGTGATCGGGTGGACGGGCCCCCTGGCGGCGAGATCCGCGTAAATGTGGTGCCGCTCGTCACCGCGAATCGCGGTGAACGGCGCCGGCCCGGATTCTCTGGGCGCGGAATCAGACAAGGCAATCCCCCATTGCTTCGATTAGTGAATTGGCGGGGGGAAACGTTACTCATGGGCGATATGCGGGCCGTTGACAGAACGTAGACGCCCGGGACTGCGTACTTACGTTCGACGGCTAGGTAGTCATCCGGGTATCCCTCCCGTGCCGCTCGCGGCGCCGCCGTACGCACTCTGGATCCATCGACAACACCATCGAGGAACGAGGAAAACATCAACCATGTGCAAGCACCGGCCACGGTGCCCATCCGCATACGCCACCCATCGACTCGCATGTGGGAGTCCCGCATGAACGACCACGCCTTCATGAACCACGGCGCCGGACACCATCTCGACCTGAGCGTCCTGAGCCGGGCCTGGGACTGGATCAAGTCCAGGGTCCTGGGCGCCGACGAGAGCGAGGTTCCGGGTGAGCGGGTCGCCACCTGGTCGCTGTCACCGGACACGCGGGCGCGGCCTCTCATCCACGCCCGGCTGGCCTCATGGGGGCTCGACGGGCTGGCAGAGGCCGCCGAGCTGCTGGTGGAACAGCTGGTCGCCGATGTCGAGGAGCACGCGCCCGGGCCGTACCGGCTGACCGTCTGGGCCACCGACGGCATGCTGCGCTGCGAGGTCGAGGCGGAGGCCGCGGACGACGCGCCGATGCCGCATGATCTGCGGGTGTTCCGGCGGCTGGCCTGCTGCTGGGGCGCCGCGGGCCATGCCTTCTGGTTCGAGATCCCGATGAACGCTCAGGACAAGTGCCGCAACTCCGGTTGGGCCTCGGGAGGCCGGATCGCGTAGGTGACGGCGCGGTCGACGCCCAGCTTCGTCCCGTGGCGGAAGGCGGACGTGAACGCCGGTTTCCCGAGGGCGTGGCGGGCCTGCCGCGTGCAGCGTTCGTGCCAGACCGCGTGGTAGCAGAGCCGTTCGGGTGAGGCGCCCGCCGCCTGCCACAACGCGTGCGCCGCGCCGAGGAGTTCGGCGGCTCTCTCGTGCTCCTTCCGGGCGCCGGCGATCCAGGCCAGCACTTCCAGGCACTGGGTCAGGCACCACCGGTCGTCGATCTCTCCGGTGAACCGCGCGGCCGACGTCAGGAGCGCCTCGGCCTGCTCGTAGTCGCCCAGGTTCCAGCGCGCGACGCCGAGCGCGAACTGGGCGTACGCGCGTGACACCAGCGCATGGTGGGACTCGCTCAGGGCCAGCAGCTCCTCGCCGAACTCCGCGGCCAGACCGGGATCCTCGGTCGATCCATACGCGGCCGCGAAGTAGAGGTTGAACATGAGCCCGTCCATGTCGTTCAGGGACCGGTGGAGGGCAAGCGACTCGCGCAGCAGCGCGAGCCCGCGCCGGGTGTCGCCGGCGGTGCAGGCGGCCACGCCCGCGGTCCGGACGGCGTACGGCACGAGGTCCTCGTTCCCCGATCTGCCGGCGAGGGCCCGGCAGTCCTCCAGCAGCGGCATCGCCGCGTCGAGATCTCCCTGGCGCAGGGCGAGCATGCTGTCCGCCCAGAGCGCCGTCGCCCTGGCCCGGCCGGGCTCCGGCACCAGCTCCAGGCCGCGCTCGATCCAGTAGCGGCCCTCCGTGAGCGCGCCGGCGAGCACCCAGAAGCACCACATCGCGGACGCGGTGCCCAGGCCCAGGGGCGCCAGCGCGGGCTCGTTCAGGCACGCCTGGAGCGCGACGCGGATGTTGGGCAGCTCCTGGCGCAGGGCCAGGTACCGATCCAGCTGGTCGGACACCAACTGGTCGGTCCGGTGCGTCTCCGTCAGCTCGCGGTAGTGGCCGACGAAGCGCCTGCGCAGCCATTGCCGCTCGGAGGGCGTCAGCTGCTCGCAGCCGTACGCGCGCAGGCTCTCCAGCATGCGGAAGCCGAGCCCGCCCCGATACAGGACCGACTTGTCCACCAGCCCGGCCAGGAGGTCGAGCACGTCGGCCGGATCGATGCCCTCGCCCGCGCACACCGTCTCCGCGGTGTCCAGATCGACCCCTCCGGCGAACATCGACAGCCGGGCCCACAGCCGCCGCTCCTCGGGCGAACACAGCCGGAAGCTCCATTGGATGGTCGCCCGCAGCGTCTGGTGCCGCGGCAGGGCCATGGGGCCACCGGTGGCCAGCACGTCGAAGCGCCGGTCCAGCTCGTACGCGAGCTCCTCCAGCGACAGGGTGCGCAGCCGGGCCGCGGCCAGCTCGATCGCCAGCGGGATCCCCTCCAGCCGCCGCACCAGCCGCACCACGCAGGCGAGGTTGCCCGCGTTCAGGGAGAAGCCCGGCACGACGTGCGCCGCGCGCTCCACGAACAGGCGCACCGAGTCGTGTCTGGCGGCCTCCCGTACGGTGCGGCTGAGCGTCTGCGGGCCGGCCGGTGCCTCCTCGTGGGGCGCCGGGCCCCCGTGGAGCACCGGGACGGGGCCGGGTACGGACAGCGGCGGGACCGGGAGCACCTGCTCGCCGTGCACGCCCAGCGAGTGCCTGCTGGTCACCAGGACCCGCAGGCGGGGTGTGGCGTGCAGCAGCCGTTCCACGAAGTGCGCGCAGAGCATGTCCAGGTGCTCGCAGTTGTCCAGGACCAGCAGCATCCGCCTGTTGGACAGGTGCTCCACCAGCAGCCCCATGGGATCCGGGTGAACTCCGCGCAGCCCCAGGGCCTCGGCCACCGCCGGCTCCAGCAGCTCGCCGGTCTCCAGGGTGGCGAGCTCGATCACCTCGACGCCGTCCCGGTACTTGTTCCGCAGGTTGTCCGCGAGCCTGAGCGCCAGCCGGGTCTTGCCGACCCCGCCGGGGCCGGTCAGGGTGAGCAGCCGCGTCCTCGACAGCGCCTTGCGCGCCGCCGACAGTTCCCACCTTCGCCCAATAAAGGTGGATTTATCCAACAAAAATGTCATGAGGGCCCTGCCACTCCCGTGAGGCACCGAACGGCGCCAAGCCTCCACACCCCAGAGTATTCCTGGCCCGTTTCCCGGCACAGCCGTCCGGAGCCGCCGGAGTCGCGTATTCTCATTTCCCGGCAAAAGGCGTCCCGCACCATCTTTGCCAATGCGAACCACAAATTTGCCGGACACTTGATTTCGATGAATCGCATCGGCTCCATGTGATTCCTTGTTCATCATGAACCTCACCGCGGAGCCGGTCGCCGTCCGCCGCCCGTATCGCTGGGTCGTGCTGGCGCTGGCGTGGGCCGCCTTCACGATGACCGCCGTCGACCGGTCCACCTGGGGTCCCGCCTCGGTGGCGGTGGGCGAGCACCTCGGCGTGTCGCTGGCCGGGCTCGGCGTCTTCGCCACCGGCTACTACGTCGGCTACGTCGTCTCCAACGCCGCGGGCGGCGTGCTGACCGACTGGCTGGGCCCCCGGGTGGTCGTCGGCTGCTCGCTCTTCCTCGCCGGCGGGTTCATGATCCTGTTCGGCGGGACGGATTCCGTGGCGATGGGCATCGCGTTCCAGGCCGGGGTCGGGGTGTTCGCCGGGTGCGACTACTCGGCCGGGGTCAAGCTCATCTCCCAGTGGTTCCCGTCCAAGGACCGCGGGTTCGCCATGGGCGTGTTCATGACCGCCACCTCGCTGGGTACGGTGATCGCGAACGCGGTCGTCCCGAGCCTCATCGCCGCCTCCGGGTGGCGTACCTCCTACCACGTGTTCGGCGCCGCCTCGATGGCCGTCGCGGTGCTGTGCCTGCTTCTCCTGCGCGACGGCAAGGCCACGTCCGCCGCCCGCGCGGTGCCGAACCTGCGCCCGCTGGCCCACGACCGGGACCTGTGGCTGCTCGGCCTGGCCGGGTTCGGCGCGCTGTGGGGCACCTACGGCTTCATCACCTGGTCCAACGCACTGATGATCAAGGGCGGTCACCTGACCCCCGTGCAGGCCGGCACCGTGGTCGCGATCTTCGGCGTCGCCGCCATCGCGGCGAAGCCGTGCATGGGCATGGTGTCCGACCTGTTCGGCGGCCGGCGCAAGCTCCCGGCCGTCGCCGTGCTCGCCGCCTTCGTCGTGACGCTGCTCGTGTTCGGCACCCGCGACAGCCTGACCGGGTTCCTGTGGGTGGCGCCGTTCCTGGGGATCGCGGCGTACGTGTACAGCCCGCTGATGATCGCGCTGATCCCGGAGCTCGCCGGGGTCCGGCTCGCCGGGTCGGCGGCAGGGGCGACGAACGCGTTCTGGCAGCTCGGCAGCACGATCGTGCCGGTGGTGCTCGGGGCGGTGTTCCAGGCGACCCACTCGTTCTTCTGGGCCTTCGCCACGCTCGCCGCGGGGCCGCTGCTCGGCCTGGTCCTCCTGCTGGGGGTCCGGGAGCACAGGGCCGGCGCGCGCATCCCCGCCGTGACCGCTCTCACGGGGTGAGGACCGCGCACCCATCCCGCTTCTCTCGATCGAGGACGCCGGCGGTCGACAAGATCGCGCTCGAAGAGCACCTCGGGGCCACCGACCCGGACATCGTCGAGCAGTCGGCCACGCACTTCACGGCCGACGCCTGGCCCGCGCACCGCGAGCCGACTGGGCATGCCGCCTCAACGACCACGCGGCCTAGCAGATCGCCGGCGGCCCGACCGGCTCGCCTTTTTCGCCGCGCTGCCCATGCGGGGCCCCGACGCGGCCGTGACCGAGCTGGGGCTGGTGTGCGCGCTGATCAACGGGTTCTCGCAAGTCGGCGCATGTTCTCGGCCGACTGCGCGAGGCCGCCGCCTGGAGCCGAACGAGAACGACCTCGTCAAGATCGGCCGTACGAACGCGCGGCGGCTCCTGCGGCTGTGAGCTCCGGTCAGCACATCGAGGGAATGCAGGTGAAGGGATTCTGGAGCGTGGGCGCCGATTGCGTCGGGGCGGGGGCGGCTCCAACGGCCGAGCCCACGACGTCGGCGCAGACCGAGAAGGCGGAACGGCGGACGAGGCCACCCCCGGACCCAGGCGGACACCCCGCCGAAGACCTCGGCGCCCGCCCCCAAGCCGACCCGCACCAAGAAACCCACGAGCGCCGCGGTGAGCGACGATTCAGGGGTGGGCCCGACCTCCCGCCCGACCTCCCGCCCGACCTCCGAAGATCCCCCGGAGCGGCCTGCGGAGACCAGTGCCGGAGAGCACGAGAGGCTGTGAGGTCACGCTCTGCTCGGGGGCGATCCCACCGGCCGGCCACCCTCGTTGATCAACAGGCCGCCCGCGACGAGCAGCGCCGCCGCCGCGGCACCGGCCGACGCCAGGATCGTCGTCCGGCGGAGCCCGGACGCCGGAGGGCGCGCGGACGAGGGCAGCGCGGTCGGCGACGGCAGCGCGGTCGGCGAGGCCAGCCGGGCGACCAGGTCGTCGGCGCTCGACCTCTGGGCGGGATTCTTGGACAGACTGGGCGGTGACGAGTTCAAGCAGCGTTCCGGCCGGCCGGCCCGGAGATCTCCGGCTCGTACGACCCTCGTCCTCCACCAACGGCTGATTCACCGAGCCGCCAACAGCACCAACAGACCGGGCAAAAAGCCACCAGCGCGACAGTCGGGATGTCCCACACTCGCGATCAAGAAACACTTGTTTTCCACGGAGATCACAATCTCCGTACAAATGCGGACAAATGTTGACCATTCCACTTTCCTGATGGTTAATCGGAAGGGAGTGCGCCGCTTTCAACGGGGGAAGCGGCTCTTCATGGCCATGGGGGAAACATGACCAGGAGTCTTGTCGGCATGCTCTTAGCCGCCACCGTCGCGACCGGGGTCATCGCGGTGACGCCGACGGCGGCCTCGGCATCCGAACTGGGGCAGAGCACCGCTCGTCCACACCTGCTCGACTACAAGATCTACTTCGGTAAGTGCGAGGACACCTGCCGCATCAAGGTGCGGATCAAGAGCATCACTCGCCTGAAGCTCTACGACGTCAGCCTGAACGCCCGGCTCTGGGTCAACGGCAAGAAGGTCGGATCCTGCTACGACTACGTCGGCAGCATCCGTCCCAAGGGGGTCCGCTGGGCCGGGTGCACCGTACGGTCGTCGAAACTGTCCACCATGTGGAACCGCTACCTCGACGGCGAGATCGACTTCAACACCGAGACCAAGACCAACGTCCACTACGAGTGGTATTCGTGACCGGCGACCCAGGGGCCCTCTGCCCTGCTTCGGCGTAGGAGGCAGGCCGTTCAGTAGCCTGATCATTCCGCACGGATTCCGCAGCGAGCGTTGGGGGATCATGATTCCCCCAACGCTTGCTCAATGCGTTGGTTGGCCGCCTCGCGCTCGCCGCAGCCGGTCATCCCTACATAGTGGATGTCCGGCTGCGTGCACCACTTGGAGGACGACTCATCATGGAGAGGGAAAGCGGCCATTCAAGGGAAATCTCGCGGCGCAGTGACCGGAAAGGTTCGCCGGGTTGCTCATTGGCACGCGGGCCAACGTAAGGGCAGGCCGCCCCGGCGAAGGCTTCCGATCACAGCACCAGCGTCGGGCTTTCGCCCCGAGCGATAGATAATCTGGCGTTCATAAAGGCTAGAAGCAGTCTTTTTGGGGCGTGCGTCCCGAGGCCTCGATCTCGACGGTCTTGCTCTTGGAGCTGCCGGAGGCCGTGAGGATCATCGCGATATGCAGCTTCTTGCCCGCGTGGCTGCCGCTGCCGCTGCCGCAGACCGAGCGCGCCTGCTTGGTGAGGTGGTGGAAGCGGTAGATGACCTTCTTCCAGTTCTTCTCCGGCGTCATGACCATCCACTCCTCACCGTCGGTCTTCTCGTCCGTGCAGTGGCTGACGCCCTGGCAGGGGTGGGTGTACTGCTTGACGGACGCCTCGGCGGGGTGGCTCAGCAGCGCTCCCGTGGCTGCCGCGGCCACCAGGCCCAAGGCAAAGGTCTTCATCATGTGCACTTAGATGTTCGCGGCAACCTCAAGGTTCGCGACTGCCCGGGCTTACTTGCCATCGCTCTGCGCTCAGTTGACTACGTCGACTGGCGAGCAATGCGGTGAACCTTTCCGGTCGCCGCACCAGCTGTCACTGCTCGGCGCGGCGATCCCAGGCCGGGGTGGTGCTGGATGAGCCGTTCCTGACGGAGTTTCCGCAGCGTGATGGTGATGGCGGCCAGCCCGTACGTATCCATCAACTCCTGCTCGGACGGGAGCGGGTCGCTCGGCTTGAGCCGACCGGAGGTGATCGCGTCGCGCAGGTCCTCAACCAGGCGCCGCGACGGCGATACGGGGGCGCTCGTCATGCCGCCGGTCACGTACGTGCCCTTCGCGCGCACCGTCTCGACGCGGCCCTGCTCGGCGTTCGCCGCATCCTTCAAGAAGCAGGTCGGAACCGCACCACTGGAGTACTTGATCGAGTGGCGAATGAGCCTCGCCCGCGATGCCCTGCGTCGCGGCACTCGATCGATCTCCGAACTCGCATTCGCGACCGGCTATGAATCCGAGAGCGCGTTCAGCACCGCATTTCGCCGCGTAGTCGGCTCCTCACCCAAACGATTTCGCGATGCGGCACATCGCGCTGCTTCGTGGCAGGGCGATGGATCAGGCACCCGGCGGGTCGGCGAGATCGGATGGGAGGAGGTCGAGTGAGCGGGCCTTCAGCAGCGTTTGGGGTGCGGAAACTCGGATGTGGCCTCGGGTCTGCGGTTATCCGCCCCGTCTATGCGGCCGGCTGTGGTGGACATGGAGCCTGATAGCCCGGCATACGACCCAGGCCGCCTACGCCGCGGCCGATGGCCCTTACGCGAATCTGTCCCACTATCGTCGTACTAGATCGACGACAACAGTGCCAAGGATACGACCGTGAGGATGGCCGATGGCGCGCCGTACAGACAAGGAAAGCGTATGACCAGCACCGCGCTCATCGTCGGCGACCTGCAGGCGGGCATCGTGGACAACTACCCCTTCGCCGCCGGCGTGCTCCCCGTCGTGGAAAAGGTTCTCCCCGCGGCCAGAGCCGCCGGAATCCCCGTGATCTTCATCCGTTTCGGGCTCCGGGCCTCAGGCCTTGATGTGGCAGCGGGAAACCAGCTGATCACCGGCCTGCACGGGGCGGGGACGCGGTTTCACGAAGAATCTCCCGAGACGCTCGTGCACCCACGCATCGAGCCGTTGCCGGGCGAGGCCGTCGTCCTCAAGCGCCGCGCCAGCGCGTTCGCGGCGACCGACCTCGATCGGCTCCTGCGGGCCCAGCACATCGACTCGATCGTGCTGACCGGCGTCGCGACCGGGGCGATGATCGCCGCTACCCTCTACGACGCCTCCGACCGCGATTACCACGTAACCGTGCTCAGCGACGCCTGCGCCGACGGGGAACCGGACGTGCACGATTTCCTGATCAACCGCGTCTTCCCGGCCAGGGGCGCCGACGTCCTCACAGGCCACGCGTGGACCGCCCGCCTATGACCAGCCGTCAGCATTGAAGAACAGGAAATTTATCCCAGGCGGGCCGGTTCAGAGATGAGGGCTCAGGCGCTTGGCGATCCCGTCAGTCTCATCGAGGTCCAGACGAGGGACCTCGCCTGACCGCGTGCCGCCGTCGGGAAGAGTGCCGGCGACATGGAAGTGAACATGGGGGACGGTCTGGTGCGCGGGCGCTCCGTTGTTCTGCCAGACGGCGATGCCCCCGGGGTCGTAGGCGGCTGTGATGGCCCGGGCCGCCCGCCGCACGGCGTTCATCAATTGCTGCTCCTCCGCCGGGACCACGTCCATGATCGTCGGGCGGTGGGCGACCGGGATCACCAACACGTGCCCCTGCCCGCGCTGCCAACGGGTGACCAGGATGGCGACCTGCTCCCCCTGTTCCAGGATGGTGACGGGGTGCAGCCCGGCGAGGTAGTCGCAGAAGGGGCACGGTTCCGCGGATGGCATGGATATCGGCATGTTCCGATCTTCCCGCATATCCCGTAGGTGGCGTCCGCGCCCCGAATGCGTACCGCTGCTGGAAGCACTGCGGGTCGGTGACCAGTCGCCAGGTGCGGTCGAAGCCGGCTGGGCATCAGCCCAGACCGTCAACCGGAAAATGAACGGCGGTCTCGGAGGCGATTGATCACCTTCTCCCCGATCGGGCACCGGCCCAGCTCGGCTTCTCCGCCCGTTCCCATCGCTCGCGGCAGGCACGACACCAGCTGTGCCGCCGCACCGCGACCGGGTGTGCTCGGCATGCCGAGCACACCGGCGCAAACCGTACAGCTCCCACCAGAAGAACGGCTGATCCCGCGAGAACAGCCCATCGTTGCGGAACTCCACCGTGCACGGAACGAGACCCGCTTGCTCGTGACCCGGCGGGCCAGGAGCCGGGCCTCCTCGGCCCCTGGCGTCACCTATCTGAGGGCGAAGACCGCGGAGGTGGAGTCGCTCTCGCTCTGCCGTACGGTGCCCGCGGCCCAGACCTCCGTGGTTCCGGGGACGAGCGCCAGGTCCCACAGCTTGATCACCTTGCCGGCGACCTGAGGGGCGCTCACCGACCACTGACCCGCTGCCGAGCGGGACAGCACGCGGGAGCTCGTGTCATCCGGTGGATCCGCGATCACCCGGATGCCGCCCCGGCCGTCCGCGACCGCGTCACCGAGGCGCCACGCGGGTGTCACCGGGGCCGGGAGAGCGACGTCGACCGGCGACCAGGCGCGGCCGTCGAAATGCGCGGCGAACAGCTTCTCGTCGCGGTCGCCGAAGACCCAGACGTCATTCTTGGCCACCGCGAGAATGCCGGTCAGGCTGACGGTCTCCTTGTCGCGGCCGGCGGGAAAGGCGGCTTTCTTCCAGGCTTTGCCGTCGAAGTGTGCGACCCTGCAACAACCGATCGCCCAGACGTCCTTCTGCGACACGGCGCTGGTCCGGACGACGTCCCTCGGCGCTCGACGCTGCCAGGTGCGGCCGTTCCAGAACCAGGACGCCGAATGGCCGTCCGAGCCGAAGGCCCAGACGTGGTGGCGGCCGAGCACCAGGCCGCGGCTGAGGTTGGGGTGGGGTCCCATGGCGGATCTGCCCGCGTCCGTCCAGCGACGGCCGTCGTAGCGGAGGGCGGCGGACTCGCCGGTGTCGCTCGTGGTGAAGGCCCATACGTTGTCGGGCGAGGACGCGCCCGCCGAGCCGATGGCGCCGTAGTGGCGGCCGGGCAGCTCTGCGGCCCGCCAGGCTCGGCCGTCCCAGTGCTGCGCCACCGGACGGGCGGTCCCCGCGCATTCGTCGTCGATGGGCTCGCTCTGGCCGAAGACCCAGACGTCGCTCCGGCTCAGCGGAACGACCGCCGACATCGAGTCGCAGCCGCCGAAACTGTGCATCCGGATCACTTCCCAGACCGGCTGGTTCACCGGGGGCGGGACCGCGACCAGACCGACCGTCAATAACATTCGTGTCAGCACAGCACCCATCATGCTGTCCGCGCGTCACCCGAGCAGCCACACCCCCGCCAGCGAGATCGTTCCGATGAGCCCGGTGGCGATGCCGCCGAGCAGCATGACCCGGCCGCCCTTGAGCAGCTTCCGCAGGTCGATCCCCGTGCCGAGGGCGAACAGGGCGGCGGCCATCAGCGCGTTCGTGACCGCCGGGACGTTCCCGGTCACCACCGGGGGCAGCAGCCCCGTGCTCCGTACCGCCACCATAGCCAGGAACCCGGCCACGAACAGCGGCACGATCGGCGGCCTCCTCCCGGGAGCGGCGGCAGGCGGTGCCACCGGACGGGTGAGGGTGACACCGCGCCCAGCGGCCCCGGCCACCACCGCCCGAGCGGCCCCGGCCACCGCCGGGTGGGCGGGCACGGCCGGCCCCGGCCGAGCAGGCGCGGCCACCAGCGGCCGGGAGGGCACGGCCGCCGCCGGCTGAGCAGGCACGGCCACCGTCGGCTGGGCGGAGGCGCTGCGCGGGCAGCGGAGGGACGTGGTGACCGCGACGATGGGGGCGAGCAGCACGACTCGGGCCAGCTTGACCGTCACCGCCGTCGCCAGCACGCCCGTGGCCGCGCCGATCGCCGCCACCTGGGCGACCTCGTGCACGGCCGCTCCCGCCCACACCCCGAGCTGCTCGTACGACAGCCCCAGCCAGGACGCCAGCAGCGGCAGTACCACGATGGCCGCGCTGCCGTAGAGGACCACCACGCTCAGCGCGCCCGCGGCGTCCTCGTCCGAGCTGTCGGCACTGTCGTGCATGGCCGCGATCGCCGCCGCCCCGCAGATCGACACGCCGGTGGCGACCAGCAGCGACGTACCGGGGGAAAGGCCGAGGCGGCGGCCGGCCAGTGGCGTGAGCACGAACGTGAGCCCCGTGGCGGCGGCCACGACCGCGAGCGCCTGCCATCCGAGCGCGAGCACCTGCGGCACCGCGATCTGCAGCCCGAGCAGCACGATCGCCGCGCGCAGCACCCGCCTGGAGACGAACATCAGCCCGGGACGCAGCGGCGCGCGGATCACCCCGGCGGTGGCCAGCGCCGCCCCCAGGACCACCGCGGCGGTGGCCGGGCTGAGCCCCGGCACGAACCGGTTGACGGCCAGGGCGGCCGCCGTCGCCAGCGCGCACGCCACGATGCCCGGCAGGCAGGACGTCTTGGAGGGGGTGGGAAGCATGATCCCAGTCTTCGGGGCCTTCGACAGGCCCGGTAGCCGCGCATTGCCTGGGAGGTCATAGCCTGTGGCTATGACTGCGCTGCCCGATCTCGACTCCCTCAAGCTCCTCGTGGACGTGGGCGAGCTCGGCAGCCTCGGGCAGGCGGCCAAGCTGGCGGGCATCGCGCAGCCGTCGGCGAGCAAGCGCATCGCCCAGCTCGAACGGCGGCTCGGCCTGCCGCTGCTGGAGCGGACGCCGCGCGGCTCCACGCTCACCGCCGAGGGCAAGATGGTGGCGGGCTGGGCCGCGCAGGTGCTCGCGGCGGCGCAGGAGCTCATGCGGGCCGCCGAGGCCGTCCGGCACGGCGAGGCGGCGCACCTGCGGGTGGCCTCCAGCATGACGGTCGCCGAATACCTGGTGCCGCGCTGGCTCGGGGAGTTCCAGAGCCGGGAGGCCGGGGTCCAGATCGGCCTGGACGTGCTGAACTCCGCCGACGTGGCGGCGCTGGTGCTGTCGGGGGCCGGGGGCGTGGAGCTGGGGTTCGTGGAGGGGCCGACCGTGCCGGACGGGCTGGCCAGCCGGGTAGTCGGCACCGACAGGCTGGTCGTCGTGGTCGCGCCGGGCCACCCGTGGGCGCGCCGCCGCACAGTGCTCAGGGGCGCCGAGCTGGCCGCTACCCCGCTGGTCGTACGCGAGCGCGGCTCGGGCACCCGCGAGACTCTGGACGTCGCCTTCACCGGGCTCCACCAGGCCAGCCCGCGCCTGGAGCTCGGGTCGAACTCGGCCGTCAAGGGCGCCGCCCAGGCGGGCGCGGCCCCGGCGGTGCTCAGCGGATACGCGGTCGAGGCCGAGCTGGCCACCGGCCGCCTCGTCGAGGTGCCGATGGCGGGCCTCAACCTGGTCAGGAACCTGCGCGCGGTCTGGCGCCGGGGCCGCTCCCTCACGGGCCCCGCCGCGACCCTCCTGACCATCGCCAGCCGCCCCTGACGGGGTCTGCGCGCTTACCGAACAAACAGGGGAGAATCCTCAGCGATGAACATTACTCCCGCCCAGTTGCGCGACCTGGCCGGCCGCGCCGACGCGCTCCAGGCCGAGGCCCGTGCCCTGTACGCCGGTCTGCCCGCCGATTCACCCGAACGCGCCCATCTCCAGGCGGCGCACCACGCCGCCGAATGGCTGAAGCGAGCGGGCGAGGACCTGCTGCGCGCGGCCGGAGACCTGGCCCAGTATCGGGCCCTGGCCGAGTCGACGTGCGCCTTCCCGTGGGGCGTCTGTCCTGAGCACGGCAACACGCTCTCCTCCATGGCCGACATGTCCACCTGCCGGGTGTGCCGCCGTACGTGGGACTACAACCGGCGCGGCCAGAAGTGCGGCGAGCCGGTGACATGGAAGGTGACCGACCGGGTGGGGACGGAGTCGCTGATGTGCGACGGGCACGTCCTCGGCGCCCGCGCGGCCATGCAAGGCGCCACCTTCATGCGACTCGACGCAGCGACGTAACCAGGAAATTACCCCCTCATCTCGCCACAAAAGCGCTGATCAGCGACCTGCAACAGCCGTAAACAGCCCCCAGATCAGCGATGCATCCTGCATCCTGGGCATGCATTCGCGTTTTCCCCCTTCAAGGAGCTGCCGTGACCCGGTATGCCGTCGATCACGCCCGAAACGCGCTCGTCGCCCACTGGAGCACCGGCATCGGGGACGTCGCGGTCACCGTGGCCACTCTTCCCCCGGCCCGCGCCTCGGACGCCCTGCGTCTGGCCGCCCGACTGTCCGAGCTGTCGCAGGCCTGCTGGCGCTGCTACACCCACCCGGCGAGCATCTCCGACCAGCATGGACCGGGCAGCATCGGCTGGCACCGGCAGCGCGAACGCGACGCCTTCATCGGCGTCGTCCCGATCCTGACCGCCTCCACGCACGTCCCCGTACCCGCCAAGATCGGGGAGATCGCCCAGCGCACCGGCCGCGCGCTGCGCGCCCTCGACAGCCCGGAGCTCACCGTTCAGGTCGTCGCCGACGTCGCCGCCGAGCTGTCGGCCGTCGAACAGGCCGAACGCGGCGACCTGTCCGGACGCGCCCAGCAGGCCGTCACCCTCAGCCGCGAGGACGCCTCACCCCTGCAGGTCGCCCAGGCGGACGCCTTCCTCAACCGCCGGCCCTTCGGCTGCGAGGAGCTGATCACGCAGATCGACCCCGCCGCGGCCGCCATCGCCGCCGCGCACTGGCTGCACGCGGCGGCCGCCGCAACGGGCCGCCGCGTGCGGCAGCATCCGGTGCAGGTCGTGGCCGAGGGCGACCACCTCAGGCCCCTCGCCGTCGAAAGCCTCGTCGAGATCGTGAGCGCCATCAGTTTCGGCGCCACACCGCGCCAGACGGTCATGCCGCTCATCCGCCACACCCTGCACGTCGCCGAGGGCCACCTCTGCGGCGTGACCGACGCCAAGCGGCGCATCGCCGCCGCCGAACGCCTCGTGGCCAGGACCCGGATCGACCACCCCCACTCCGGCTCCGACTCCGTCTGCCTGCCCATCACCTCGCTCGACCCCGCCCGGCCGGCCCTCGACCTGCTCGACAACCTCATGGCCGGCATCCACGGCTGCTGGCTGCACTACGCCGGCCATGCGCGCACGCAGGACGCCTTCTCCTGGCACGATCCGGACGACGACCGGCGGCAGGAACGCCATACCGAGCTGTTCCTCACCGAGGTCCGGCAAGAAGCGGCCACCCGCCACCAACACCTGCTCTGACGCGCCTGTGATCTCAGCGAGGCGCGGCCGGCCCATCGAATCGTGGGGCCTTCACGCCCGGCCGAGGTGCTCGTCCAACCGGCGGGCCGCGCGGATGAGCCCGCTCGACCCGTCACGCGCGGCGATGCCGGCGACCTCGGGGATCGTGCCGCGCGCCCCGGCCCAGCCGGCCACTTCGGCGGCGAACTCCAGCGCCCGGGTGTGGGCGGCGTTGGCCCGCTCCCCGGGCCGCGGCAGGAAGACGGGCAGCAGGCCGCTCATGATCTGCCAGACCTCCCGGTGCGCGCCCTGCCGCGCGCACTCGTCGAGCGCCTGCAGCACCGGGCCGAGGATGCGCTTCCCCGGCCCGCCCTACCGGCCCCCTCCTATGACGTCATCCGGGTGAACTGGCTGATCGCCCCACGCGCGTGAACACCCAAGCTGTAGACGACCTGCGAACTGGCGGGAGCGAGCACCGGGCCGGCGTGGTTCATCACCCCCGTCAGCCCGATCGGGCGGCACCATTGCGGCAGGCCCTCCCCGATGCACCCGGCGTACGTCAAGTCCCCTTGGGCGGAACGGCGCAGGTGGGTGACTGCTCCCCACGCGAAGGCCTGGCCTTGGACGCTCCCGTAGACGCTCGTGCCGTCGGCGCTGACCGCCACATCGACGTACTGGCCCTGGGGACCGGCGGCACGGCACCCTGCGACGTAACCGATGCAGCCCCAATAGGCGATATCGCCGGTGGTGGTGTCGCGGTGCAGATGAGTGACGCCACTCGGTCCCGACACATAGAGGCTGTCGCCGGCCTGGGTGATCGCGCCCTGGGTGATGCCGAGCAGGCCGTCGGTGACGGGGATCGCGCAGCCACCGACCCCGGACTCACCCACACAGCCCGCCTCCGTGAGCGAGCCCGTGGTGAGGTCTCGCCGGAAGTGCGTCACCGAGCCGGGCCGCTGGGCCACGACGTAGAGGCTGCGCCCGTCGGCGCTGACGACGACGTCGCCCGAGGAGGTCATGACGCCGGTACGGCCGATCGAGGTGCAGCCCGGCATCGCCTCCCCGATGCAGCCGCTGTAAGCGAGGCGACCGGTGACACCGTCGCGCCGCAGGTGGTAAACCGCGCCTTTGCCGCCACCTGCCGCGTACAGGTACAGGTCACGGCCGTCCGCGGTCGCCGTCAGCGCGTTCTGCGACGTCGCCCAGGGAGCGAGTCCGGGCAGGGCCGCCACGCTGCCGCACGACGGGTCCCAAACGCAGAAATCCGTCACGAGGTCGCCGTTGGCCGCCGTGCTGAAGCCGACCACGGCGGCGGGAGTGGACACGTACGCGTGGACGCCCGCGGTCACCACAGAGCCGGCGGCGTACAGGCGGCCCGGGGTCTCCACGTTGTCCACCTTCGTCGGGCGGCACCCCGCAAGCCCACCCATGCAGCCGGTGAGGGACAGCGTGTCGTTCGCGGCCCGGCGGAACGTGGAAATCGCCGGCTGCGCCGTGCCCGACCCGCCATCGCCGCCGGCCACGACGTAGATGGTGCTTCCGTTGCCCGACAGCGTCGCCGCCGACGCCCAGTCCAGCGGATTCACCGGGCCGATGTCCACGGCACCGGGCACGTTCTGCGCGATCGTCCGGACGAAGACGAGGTCGCCCACCGCTGCCTGCGCGCTGGTGGGCAACCCCACGATCAATGCCAGTGCCGCGGCGATCCCCGCAGCACACCTTCTTGTACGGCCAAGTGCCAGCACGTTGCGCTCCTTTCGTCAGATCGACGATCGGAGATGGCCTTGCCGTTGGGAACGCGCTCCGAATTATCCGTACAAGACCGTACAGGAGCCGGCCGTTTTCGCCGCCCGCCACACGCATCTAGCCACTTTTTCCCGACGGACCTAAAATAAATAGTCCGGCGCACGGTAAACGAGCCGCACCAATCACTTCTATAGCGACAAATTTGGCCATATACAGCAGCTGCCCAAATGCCGCCGCCCATCAACTCAGTACACCCCCATTGCCGCAAAATCGCAGAAAGGCCCGGAACGCAATGGTCGACACTCGCAGCATCAGGTGACGGACGGTGAGGGGCGAATCGCCCGTGAGCTGCGCGCGGCGCTCGGTCCGCCCGCCACTCCGGCCGACGTGGGCGCGGCGATCTCGCAGATCGTCGGACGCCAGGTGCCGCACGACGCGCTCCGGCTGGTCGCCCTCAACCCGGCGATCGGCATGGGCCTGGGCGCGTTCAGCTTCTGGCACGAATACCAGCCCGCGCTGATCAGCGCCCTGGTGCTCAACGGATATCTGCACGGCGACCCGTGCCCGCTGCCGGCCCTCGCCCGGCAGAGCATGCCGGTGTGCGTCGTCGGAGCGGGCGCCGGCGACGGCCGGCGCAACACTCTGATCCGGCGGGTCCTGGCCGCCCACGGAGCCGGCAGCGAACTGCGCCTGGTGATACGGGACCGCCACGGGGTGTGGGGCCTGCTCGGCCTGCTTCGCGCCGCGGGCGCCAGGCCCTTCGGCGAGCGGGACTTCCACCGGATCCAGCGACTCGCCCCTGCCCTGCCGGCGGCGTTGCGCGGGTATGTGACGGCCGGCCCGCTGACACCCACCGTCCCGGCGCTGCCGACGGGGGTCATCACGATCAGCCCTGACCACACGGTCCGCTCCATCTCGCCTCAGGCAGGGGCGTGGGTGCGGCAGATGTGGCCCGCCGCCGGGAGCGGGGTGCCGGACTGGATCGCCGACGCGTTCTGGGTCGGCCTGTCCCTGCACGTACGGGCGCATACTCGCGATCCGCGCGCCTGGACGCCGCTGATCTGCGCGCCGGCGGCGAATTTCGGGCGCTGGATATTGATCCATGGCCAGCCGCTGGACGAGAACGGCGACAGCGACGTGGCCGTTCTCATCCAGGCGGCAGGCGGCAAACTGCTGCTGCCGTCATTCTGCGATTGGTACGGCATCACCACCGGCGAACGCCGCGTCATCGAATACCTGTACGCCGGGGCGTCGGCGAAACAGATCGCCCGAATTCTGGACCTGTCCACCTACACCATCAACGACCACTTGAAATCGGTGTACCGCAAGACCCGGGCACAGAGCCGGGACGAACTCATCGCGGCGATCGCCGGCTGACCGCCCGTTCCGGGACGCACATCACGGCCACCCGGCTCCAGGCACCTCGACCTCGACCGTGAGCACCTGGCCGGAGCCGGGCACGACCAGGTCGGACGACGTCATGCCCTGCCACTCCGCCGCCACGACGAACAGCGTCCTCCCGTCCGGCCCGCCCAGGACGCAGGCGAAGCCGCCCCGGTCGAGCTCGACGGTCCGCAGCGCCTTGCCGCCTTCGGCCACGCGTACGCAGCGCCGGTTGGGCACGTCGGCGTACCAGACCGCGTTCTCCTCATCGACGCAGATGCCGTCCGGGGTGCCCTCGCCGAGCCCGGCCCAGACCCGGCGGCCGGACAGCGAGCCGTCCGCCGCGATGTCGAAGGCCACCAACTGGTGGCGGTAGGAGTCGGCGACGATGAGGGTGGAGTTGTCGGCGAGCACCGCCATCCCGTTCGGGAACGCGATGTCGTCGGCCACCTGCCGCACCACCCCGTCGGGCGTGACCAGGTGTACGTAGCCGGGCTTGAACGACTCCCCCGCCATCGGGTCGAAGCCGCAGCGGTTGACGTAGGCGTTGCCGCGGCCGTCCACCACGATGTCGTTCCACCCGGTCCGGCCGAGATCCGCGTGGGTGACCGGCGACCCATCGGGCTCCAGGCGCAGCAGCCGGCCGTCCCGGGACGACACGATCAGGAGTCTGCCTTCCGGCGACCACGCGGTGCACAGCGGCAACGACGCGACGCGTGCCACGACCTCGCTGTGACCGCCCAGATCGACGGCGATGACCTCACCCGCCGACCAGTCGGAGAAGTACACCCGGTCACCGTGCCACCGCGGCGACTCCACCAGCCCTCGACCCGTCAGCAGCGTCCTTGTCCCGCTCATCCGCACCGCGTCCTTCTTCGTCATGAGACGTCGTTCTGTCGTCTTCCATACGAACGGCCGCCGGTCAGATCGACAGATTGAGCGGCGCCCGCCCACCGGCCCCGCGGACCAAGCTCGGACCGGTGGGCGGGCACCGCCGACATCGGGACGTCAGGCGCCGCGGGCGGCGTCGTAGCGGGCGATGACGTCGTTCCAGTTGATCAGGCCCCAGAGCTTCTCGACGTAGTCCGGGCGCACGTTGCGGTACTGCAGGTAGTAGGCGTGCTCCCAGGCGTCGAACACCAGCAGCGGGACGGTGTTCATGCCGACGTTGCCGTGGTGGTCGTAGACCTGCTCGACCACCAGGCGACGACCGAGCGGCTCCCAGGCCAGCACGCCCCAGCCCGACCCCTGCACGGTGGCGGTGGCGGTGGTGAGCTGCTTCTTGAAGGCGTCGAAGGAGCCGAAGTGCTCGGTGATCGCATCGCCCAGCTCGCCGTCGGGGCGGTCGCCGCCGTCGGGGGACAGGTTCTGCCAGAAGATCGTGTGCAGGACGTGCCCGGACAGGTTGAACGCGAACGTCTTCTCCAGCCCGACCAGGCCGCCGAACTCACCCTTGTCGCGCGCCTCGGCCAGCCGCTCCAGGGTGTCGTTCGCGCCCTTGACGTAGGCGGCGTGGTGCTTGGCGTGATGCAGCTCCAGGATCTCCCCGGTGATCGCGGGCTCCAGGGCCGCGTAGTCGTACGGCATGTCCGGAAGGGTGTATTCGCCCATGGGCGTCTCTCCTCAACAGAGGCTATTTGCAACTATCTTGCAATAACAATAATCATGCAAGTAGTGCACGTCGACATCGGCGGCAGTGGCCGCGCAGCACCTGGCCGACAGGGTCCATCGCGAAGCCGGTGCTCTCCATGACCGTTGCCTCCGCCGTGGCGAAGTGGTCCGCGGGGAGCTCGACGAGTACGTCGCAGCGGCGGCAGATCAGGTGGTGGTGAGGCGTCGTCGAGAGGCCGAAGAGCGTCTCACCGGCGTGGTCGACGCTGTGCAGGACGCCGCGGGCGGTCATCACCGTCACGTTGCGGTAGACGGTGGACACGCTGATCATCTCGTACGTGGAGGTCACCAGCCGGTGCAGGCGCGGCACGCTGAGGTGGGTAGCCGCGTCGCGCAGAGCGGTCAGGATCGTCAGCCTCGGCACGGTCTTACGCAGGCCGAGCCGGGTCAGCGTCTCCCCCAGGTCCGCTTCCTCGCTCCTGCCCACCCGGCCACGGTCGCGAACCCGCCTCGCCCCGATGTGCGCCCCCTCCCCGTTACGCCGTCAGATGATCAGTTTGCAATGAATATGCTCTTGCAAACAACAGGCGATTAAGCGACCGAGGACGGGCCGTCAGTGCTCCAGGCGACGCAGCAGGTACGTGTCCATGATCCAGCCCTTGCGGGCCCGCGCCTCGGCGCGCAGTTCGCGGATGCGGTCGCCGACCTCGGCCACCGGCCCGGAGACCAGGATCTCGTCGGGCGTGCCCAGGTAGGCGCCCCAGTGGATGTGGAAGTCGTCGAGCCCGGCGAACGAGCAGTGGGCGTCGAGCATGACCACCACGTCGTCGGCGGTGGGGCCGTGCTCGGCCAGGCGCCGCCCGGTGGTGAGGTGCACGGGCTGCCCGACCTGGGTGAGGCCGGTGCGGTGGCGGGCGGTGAGCGCGGCCACGCTGCTGATCCCGGGGATGACCTCGTACTCGAATGTCACGTTGCCTCGCAGGAGGATCTCCTCGACGATGGCAAGCGTGCTGTCGTACACGCCGGGGTCGCCCCACACCAGGAACGCCCCGGTCTGGCCCTCGCGCAGCTCGTCGCGGATGAGCGCCTCGCAGGCGAGCGCGCGGCGCGAGCGCCAGTCCTCCACGGCGGCGGTGTACGCCGGGGTGGTCCGGTCGCGCTCGGGGTCGCGGGCCTCGGCGATCCGGTACGGCGCGCGGCCATGCTCGGCGATGAGATCCAGCCGGAGCTGGACCAGTTCATGCTTGACCTCACCCTTGTCCACGATGAGGAACACGTCCGTGGCGCCGATGGCCTTGACCGCCTGCAGGGTGAGATGGTCGGGATCGCCGGCGCCGATCCCGATGACGAGTAGCCGCTTCACCCGCAAGATTCTGCCAGAACGGCAGATATACGATATGCCTCGCAAATCACCCAAGGAGGGCCGTGAATCTCGTCGAACAGGGCGACGCCTTCGCCGCGTTCTGGCAGGAGCGGCACCTGTGCACGCTCTCCACCACGCGCCCCGACGGCCCGCCGCACGTGGTGCCGGTGGGCGCGACGCTGGACCTGGCCACCGGCATCGCCCGGGTCATCACCTCGGGCACCTCGGTCAAGGCCGGGCTCATCGGGACCGACGGCGCGCCGGTGGCGCTCTGCCAGGTGGACGGCCGCCGCTGGTCGACGCTGGAGGGCCGGGCGGTGCTGCGTACCGAGCCTGAACAGGTGGCCGACGCCGAGCACCGCTACGCCGCCCGCTACAAGCCGCCGCGCCCCAACCCGGCGCGGGTGGTCGTGGAGATCCAGGTGACGCGCGTCCTGGGCAACGTGTGATCACGGTCGTCGGCATCGGCGCGGACGGCTGGGACGGGTTGTCCCCGGACGCGCGGCGCGCGCTGGAGGCCGCCGAGGTGCTCATGGGCGGGCGCAGGCAGCTCGACCTCGTGCCCGTCCCGACCGCCGAGCGCGTGGCCTGGCCCTCCCCGCTGCTGCCCGCGCTGCCCTCCCTCATGGAGACGTACGCCGGGCGCGAGGTGTGCGTGCTGGCCAGCGGCGACCCCATGTTCTACGGCATCGGCGCCACGCTGGTGCGCTTGCTGGGCTCGGCGAACATCCGCGTGGTGCCGCACGTCTCGTCGCTGTCGCTGGCGTGCGCCCGGCTCGGCTGGCCGGTGGAGCAGGTGGACGTGGTCAGCCTCGTGGGCCGCCCCCCTGCCGCGCTGAACGCCGCGATCCTGCCCGGGCGACGACTCGTCGTGCTCGGCGCCGGCCGCGACTCCCCGTCCCTGGTGGCAGGGCTCGCGACCGGGCTCAGGTACGGCCCCAGCCCCATGACCGTCCTGTCGGACCTGGGCGCGGACTCGGAGAGCGTACTGACGGGGACGGCGGAGACCTGGGAATCACGGGAAGCCGCCCCCTCCGCGCTGAACGTGATCGCCCTCGAGTGCGTCCCCGCCCCCGGCGCCGAACCCCTCCCCCGCGTGCCCGGCCTGCCCGATGCCGCGTTCGAGCACGACGGGCAGCTCACCAAGCGGGAGGTCCGCGCCGTCAGCCTGTCGCGGCTCGCCCCGCTGCCCGGGGAGACGCTCTGGGACGTGGGCGCGGGCGCGGGCAGCATCGCCGTCGAGTGGATGCGCAGCCATCCGGCGTGCGCGGCCGTGGCGATCGAGAGCAGGGCCGACCGCGCCGCCGCCATCGCGCGCAACGCCGACCGGCTCGGCGTGCCGGCGCTGCGGATCGTCGAAGGCAGGGCGCCGGCCGCGCTCAAGGGCCTCCCGGCGCCGGACGCGGTGTTCGTCGGCGGCGGCCTGACCGTGCCCGGGCTGCTGGAGACCTGCTGGGCGGCGCTGCGGCCCGGCGGCAGGCTGGTGGCGAACGCCGTCACCCTGGAGTCCGAGTCCGTCATGGCCCAGTGGTACGCCCGGCTCGGCGGCGATCTGGTCCGCCTGGCCGTACAGCGGGCCTCACCCGTCGGCTCCTTCACGGGCTGGCGGGCCGCGATGCCGGTGACCGTGTGGTCGGTCACCAGGAAGGACGTGCCATGACCGTGTACTTCATCGGGGCGGGCCCCGGCGCCGCCGATCTGATCACGCTGCGCGGCCTGCGGCGGCTGCAGTCGTCGCCGGTCTGCCTGTACGCGGGTTCGCTCGTGCCCCGCGAACTCCTGGACGCCTGCCTCGTGGGAACCAGGCTCGTCGACACCGCGAACCTCACCCTCGACGAGATCGTGGTGGAGCTGCTGGCCGCCCACCGCGCGGGCCTGGACGTGGCGCGGCTGCACTCCGGCGACCCGTCGGTGTTCAGCGCGGTGGCCGAGCAGATGCGCAGGCTGGACGAGCTCGGCGTGCCGTACGAGGTGGTCCCCGGCGTGCCGGCGTTCGCGGCGGCGGCGGCCGCGCTGGGCAGGGAGCTGACCGTGCCCGGCGTCGGGCAGACCGTCATCCTGACCCGCACCTCGGCGCGGGCCACGCCGATGCCCGAAGGGGAGGACCTGAAGACCCTGGGCGCGAGCGGCGCCACGATCGTGCTGCACCTGGCCGTGCAGCGGATCGAGGCGGTGGTGGAGGAGCTGCTGCCCTCGTACGGGCCGGACTGCCCGGTGGCGGTGGTGGCCCGGGCCAGCAGGCCCGACGAGGTGATCCTGCGCGGCACGCTGGCGGACATCGCCGGGCAGGTCCAGGCGGCCGGGATCCGGCGTACGGCGGTGATCGTCGTCGGCCGGGTGCTGTCGGCCACGCAGTTCCCCGACAGCCACCTCTACAGCGCGGAGCGGGAACGGCCGTGCGACGGGTCCTGATCCTGGGTGGCACGGCCGAGGCCCGGGCGCTGGCCGCCGAGCTGTCCGGCGAGCTGTCCGGCGAGCTGTCCGGCCGGGGCGTTCACGTGGTGTCGTCGCTGGCCGGGCGGGTGAGCAACCCGCGCTTGCCGGTCGGGGAGGTGCGCGAGGGCGGGTTCGGCGGGCCGGACGGGCTGGCCGCCTGGCTGGCGGCCGAGCGGATCGACGCCCTGGTGGACGCCACGCATCCGTTCGCCGCGCGGATGACGGCCTCGGCGGCCGAGGCGTCGGCGCGGACGGGCGTGCCGCTGCTGGTCCTGCGTCGCCCGGGCTGGCGGGAGGGACCGGGCGACACCTGGCAGCGCGTGCCCTCCCTGCACGCGGCCGCCGCACGACTGTCCGAGACGGCCACACAACTGTCCGAGGCCGCCGCACGACGGTCCGAGGCCGCCGTACGGCCGGGGGGCGGCCCGGTGCGGGTGTTCCTCACCACCGGCCGGCGGAGCCTGCCGGTCTTCACCGGTCTGGCCGGGGTGTGGCTGCTGGCCAGGTCCGTCGATCCGCCCGAACCGCCGGTCCCGGACCACGTGCACGTCCTGCTGGACCGCGGGCCGTACACGGTCGAGGGCGAACGCGTTCTCATCCGCGAGCACCGGCTGGACGTGCTGGTCACCAAGGACAGCGGCGGGCCGATGACCACCGCCAAGCTGGTCGCGGCCCGCGAGCTCGGACTGCCGGTGATCATGGTGGACCGGCCACCACTGCCCGCCGGCGTCCGGCTGGTGGAGACCGCCGCGGAGGCGGCCGCCTGGGCTCAGGGATAGCGGCGCGGCGTGTAGACGACGCCGCGCTCGGTGACCCGGGTCGTCGAGGAGCCGACGATCAGCAGGCAGCGCATGTCCACCTGCGCGGGGTCGAGCTCGCCGAGCGTGGTGACGGTGACGCTCTCCCGCTCGCCGCCGACATCACGCCCGATCACCACCGGGGTGGCGGCGTCGCGGTGCTCCAGCAGCAGGTCACGGGCGGCGGCGACCTGCCACGTACGGCTGCGCGAGGCCGGGTTGTAGATCGCCAGCACCAGGTCCGCCTTCGCGGCGGCGCTCAGCCGGCCGGCCACCACCTCCCACGGCTTGAGCAGGTCCGACAGCGACAGCACGCAGTAGTCGTGGCCCAGCGGCGCGCCGACCCGGCTGGCCACGGCCTGGGCGGCGGTCAGCCCGGGGACGATCCGCACCGGCACGTCCGGGAAGCCGGCCGCGGCCTCCAGCACGGCGCTGGCCATCGCGAACACGCCCGGGTCTCCGGAGGACACCACAGCCACCCGCGCGCCGTCGCGGGCCAGCTCCAGCGCGTGCCGGGCGCGCTCGGCCTCCACCCGGTTGTCGGTGCGGTGGCGGCGCTGGCGCGGGTTCGGGGCGACGCGGTCCACGTACGGGCCGTACCCGACGAGGTCGGTCGCCGCCGCCAGCGCCTCCTGGGCTTCGGGCGTGAGCCACGGCCGCCCGGCGGGCCCGAGGCCCACCACGACCACCTCACCCCGGGTCTCGCCCCGGGTCTCGGTCGTGGGCGGTTCGGGGACGAAGGTCCGCTCGGCGGGGCTGGCGAGCAGGGCCAGCGAGAAGTACGGCACCCCGTCGGCGTCCACGTCCTTGAGCGGCGCGACCCGTTCGGCTCCCATGGTGGCGCGCTCGACGTACCAGGCGTCGTCCAGCCGCCCGGCCTCGGCCAGCGCGTCGCGGACCTTCTCGAACGTCCGGCCCAGCTTGAGCACCGCCGCCGAGTCGGTGCCGCGGAGCCTGTCCGCCAGCACCTCGGCGGGCAGCGTGCCGGGCAGCACGGTCAGCACCTCGTCCCGCTCCACCAGCGGCCGGCCCAGCACGGCTGAGGCGGCGCTGACGGAGGTGACGCCGGGCACCACCTCGGTCGGGTAGCGGTGGGCGAGCCGCTTGTGCATGTGCATGTACGAGCCGTAGAACAGCGGGTCGCCCTCGGACAGCACGACCACGGTCCGGCCCGCGTCCAGGTGGGCGGCCAGCCGCTCGGCGCAGTCGGCGTAGAAGTCGTCGAGCGCGCCCTGGTAGCCGCCGGGGTGGTCGGTGGTCTCCGTGGTCAGCGGGTAGAGCAGCAGCTCCTCGATCTGGCCTTCCTTCATGTACGGCAGCGCGATCGAGCGGGCGATGCTGCGGCCGTGCCTGGCGGCGTGGTAGGCGATCACGTCGGCCTCGCCGATCAGCCGGGCCGTCTTGACCGTGACCAGCTCGGGATCCCCGGGACCGAGCCCGACCCCGTACAGCCGTCCCGTCATCGCCATCACTCCGTCTCGTTCGCGATGGCGTTGACCGCCGCCGCCGTCATCGCACTGCCGCCGCGGCGGCCGTGCACCACCAGATATTCCAGGTCGCTGTCCGCCAGCGCCCGCTTGGACTCGGCCGCGCCGATGAACCCCACCGGGATGCCGAGCACGGCGGCGGGCCTGCCCGCGCCCTCGGCGACCAGTTCGAGCAGCCGGAACAGCGCGGTCGGCGCGTTGCCGATGGCCACCACCGCGCCGTCGAGGCGGTCGCGCCACAGCTCCAGCGCGGCGGCGCTGCGCGTGGTGCCGAGCCGTTCGGCCAGCTCCGGAACGCCGGGGTCGCCCAGCGTGCACACCACGGCGTTGTCCGCGGGCAGCCGGCGCCTGGTCACGCCGGAGGCGACCATCTGCGCGTCGCACAGGACGGGCGCGCCCCTTCGCAGCGCCGCGCGCGCCCGGACGACCACGGCAGGCGACCAGTCCAGGTCGGTCACGAGGTCGGTCATGCCGCAGGCGTGGATCATCCGCACCGCCACCTGCGCGACCTCGGGCGGCATCCCGGTGAGGTCGGTCTCGGCACGGATGGTCGCGAACGAGCGCCGGTAGATCTCGGCCCCGTCGCGGATGTAGTCGCTCACTGATGCCTTTCCTGGTATCCGTCGCCGGTGGCGACCATCTGGACGACCCGGCCGCGCGGCAGCCCGCAGCGCCGCTCGCAACCGGCCCAATGCACGGGCGTCGCCGGCGGGCCGTCCAGGGTCGCCACCCAGCGCCGCGCGTCCTCCTGGACGTCGGCCAGGGACTTGGCGCAGCCCGGACGGCCGGTGCAGGCGCTCACCCCGGCCCACGGCGACGCCGGGTCCGTCACCAGCCCGGCCGCCTCCAGCATTCGCGCCGCCCGGCCGGCGGCGGCGGGCGGGAGGTCGAGGAGTACGACGGTCCGCCACGGCGTCAGCCGGACCGGCACACCGGTGGCGTCTCCCGGACCAGGCGCGCCGGAGGTGCCGGCCGGGCCGTTCGCCTCGGCCGCCGCGGCGATGGCGCTTGCCTGGGCGGCGGACAGCCGTCCGAGCGGCACCACGACCTCCAGCGCCACCCGCCCGTCCCGCTGCTCGATTCGCCCGGCACGCGGCGCCGAGACCGTATCCCGGACGACCGGAGCGGGCGGTGCCCACATCTCGGCGTCCGGGGCCGGCCTGGCGTGCGGCTGGTGCCCGGAGCGGGCATCGGCGGCGCGGTCGGCAGTGCCGGTGCAGTCGCGGGAAGCGGTGGTGGTGCGATCGTGGGGGGCGGTGCGGTCGCGGGCGGCGGTGGTGGTGCGGAGGCGGGTGGCGATGCGGGCGGGGCCGTTGTCCAGCTCCGCGATCCGCCACGCGCCCCGATCCCCTTCCGGCCGTTCGTCGAGGAACGCCTCGGCGGCGGCGATCATGAGTTCGGCGGCCACGTCCGCCCCCACGGCGAGCCCGGCGTCCACGCCCGCCAGCAGCAGCCGCCCGTCGAAGAACGTGACGTCGGCCCCCAGCGCGAGCATGTCGCCGCTGCCCTCGTCCACCGCGAACAGGAACCGCCCCGGTAGCCCGGCCAGCCGGGGCCGCGAACACAGGGCCCGGTCCAGCGCCGCCACCAGGGGCTGCGGGTCCAGCAGGCCGGGGCCCGTGCGACCGCCGAGCGGCGAGGCCACGATGTTGCGTACGCGCTCGTGCGCCTGCGACGGCAGCAGTCCGGCGGCGGCGATCCGCTCGGCGAAGGCGGCGGGTGAGCGCAGGCCGCGCACCTGGACGTTCGCCCGGGAGGTCAGCTCGATCACGTCCGAGCCGAGGTCGGCCGCGCAGGCGGCCAGCTCGCGCAGCCGGGCGGGTGAGATCGCGCCGCCGGGCAGGCGGACGCGGGCCAGCGGGCCGTCGGCCGCCTCGTGCACCTGTAGCGCCCCCGGACAGGCGTCGGGGCGCATACGTCCGGAAAAGTCGGCTATGGACACGATCAGGATGGTAACGCCACTTCTGGCGGGGGCCGCTCTTGTCGTAGGCTCCCTGTAGGCGATGGCTAGGGAGGAAGCCGGTGCGAATCCGGCGCGGTCCCGCCACTGTGACCGGGGAGCGAACCCCACCGCAGGCCACTGCCCGGCGACGGGTGGGAAGGCCGGGGTGAGCGCTGATCCGGGAGCCAGGAGACTCCGGCCGCCGCGACACCCGCGACCGGGGCGAGGACCCCGAGGGAGGATTGTGCCGTGCCTGGCGACAGCCATACCGTCCTGCTGCTCTCGACCTCCGACACCGACCTGCTCAGCGCTCGCGCGAGCGGTGCCGCCTACCGGTTGGGCAACCCGGCCCGGCTGGCGGCCGAGGACCTGCCCGCCTTGCTGGAAGGCGCCGACGTGGTCGTGGTGCGCCTGCTCGGCGGGCGGCGCGCCTGGGAGGAGGGCCTGGACGCACTGCTGGCCGGCCCTCTGCCGGTGGTGGTGCTGGGCGGCGAGCAGGCGCCGGACGCCGAGCTGATGGAGCTGTCCACGGTCAGCGGCGGCGTCTGCGCCGAGTCCCACGCGTACCTGGCCCACGGCGGGCCGCAGAACCTGGCCGAGCTGCACGCGTTCCTGTCGGACACGGTGCTGCTGACCGGGCACGGGTTCGCGCCGCCGGAGGCCACGCCCTCCTGGGGACTGCTGGAGCGCGACGCGCGGCCCGGGCGGGGACCCGTGATCGGGGTGCTCTACTACCGGGCGCATCACCTGGCGGGCAACACCGCGTTCGTGGAGACGCTCTGCGCGGCCGTGGAGGAGGCGGGCGGGCAGGCGCTGCCGGTGTTCTGCTCCTCGCTGCGCACCGCCGAACCCGAGCTG
Organism: Nonomuraea sp. NPDC003707; assembly: GCF_053587055.1. Classification (NCBI taxonomy): domain Bacteria; kingdom Bacillati; phylum Actinomycetota; class Actinomycetes; order Streptosporangiales; family Streptosporangiaceae; genus Nonomuraea; species Nonomuraea sp. NPDC003707. The sequence continues at coordinate 246,451 of NZ_JBSFNK010000010.1, forward strand.
CTCGACACGCTGCGCGCCGCCGACGCGCTGGTGGTGACCGTGCTGGCGGCGGGCGGCTCGCGCCCCGCGACGGCGGGCGCGGGCGGCGACGACGAGGCGTGGGACGTGGGCGCGCTGGCCGCGCTCGACGTGCCGATCCTGCAGGGACTCTGCCTGACCACCGGCAGGCAGGCGTGGGAGGAGAACGACGACGGGCTGTCGCCGCTGGACGCCGCCTCGCAGGTGGCCATCCCGGAGTTCGACGGGCGGATCATCACGGTGCCGTTCTCGTTCAAGGAGATCGACCCCGAGGGACTGACCGTCTACGTCGCCGACCCCGAGCGGGCCGCCCGGGTGGCGGGCATCGCGGTACGGCACGGGCTGCTCCGGCACACCCCGCCCGCCGAGCGCCGCCTGGTCGTGATGTTGTCGGCGTACCCGACCAAGCACTCCCGGGTGGGCAACGCGGTCGGCCTGGACACCCCGGCCAGCACGGTCAGGCTGCTGGCCAGGCTCGCCGAGGCCGGCTACGACCTCGGCGAGGGCTTCCCGGGCGTGGCCGAGCAGGACGGCGACGCGCTCATCCACGCGCTGATCGCCGCCGGTGGCCAGGACCAGGACTGGCTGACCGAGGAGCACCTGGCGGGCAATCCGGTACGCATCTCCGCCGCGTCCTACGAGCGCTGGTACCGCACTCTGCCCGAGGAGCTGCGGACGGAGATGGAGCGGCACTGGGGGCCGCCGCCGGGCGAGCTGTTCGTGCACGAGGGTGACATCGTCCTCGCGGCGCTGCGGGCCGGGAACCTGGTGGTGATGGTGCAGCCGCCGCGCGGCTTCGGCGAGAACCCGATCGCCATCTACCACGACCCCGACCTGCCGCCCAGCCACCACTACCTGGCCGCCTACCGCTGGCTGTCGGCCGAGTTCGCGGGCTCCGGCGCGCACGCGATGGTGCACGTGGGCAAGCACGGCAACCTGGAGTGGCTGCCCGGCAAGTCGGCCGGCATGTCCGCCGCGTGCGGCACCGACGCGGCCATCGGCGACCTGCCGCTGGTCTACCCGTTCCTGGTGAACGACCCCGGCGAGGGCACGCAGGCCAAGCGGCGGGCGCACGCCGTGCTGGTGGACCACCTGGTGCCGCCGATGGCGCGGGCGGAGACGTACGGCGACATCGCCCGGCTGGAGCAGCTCCTGGACGAACACGCCACGATCGCGGCCATGGACCCGGCCAAGCTGCCCGCCATCCGGGCGCAGATCTGGACGCTCATCCAGGCCGCCCGGCTCGACCACGACCTGGGGCTGGCGAACCGGCCGCACGACAGCGAGTTCGACGACTTCATCCTGCACGTGGACGGCTGGCTGTGCGAGGTCAAGGACGCGCAGATCCGCGACGGCCTGCACGTGCTCGGGCAGGCTCCGGCCGGGCAGGTGCGCGTGGACCTGGTCCTGGCGATGCTGCGCGCCCGGCAGATGTGGTCGGGCCGCGAGACGCTGCCCGGCCTGCGCGAGGCGCTCGGCCTGGCCGAGGACGGCACGGCGGGGCTCGGCAGCGTGGACCGGGCCGAGGCGGCCGCCCGGGCGCTGGTGGAGGCCATGGAGGAACGCGGCTGGGCGACGGAGGCTGCGGCGGAGGTCACGCGCGAGCTGCCCGGCGAGCGGCGCGACCTGGTGACGCGGGTCCTCGAGTTCGCCGCCACCGAGGTGGTGCCGCGCCTGGCCCGCACCACCGACGAGCTCGACCACGTCCTGCACGCTCTGGACGGCGGCTACGTTCCCGCCGGGCCGAGCGGCTCCCCGCTGCGCGGCCTGGTCAACGTGCTGCCGACCGGCCGCAACTTCTACTCCGTCGATCCCCGCGCGGTCCCGAGCCGGCTCGCCTGGGAGACCGGCCAGGCCATGGCCGAGTCGCTGCTGGAGCGCTACCGGTCGGACACCGGCGAGTGGCCGCGTTCGGTGGGGCTGTCGGTCTGGGGCACCAGCGCCATGCGCACGGCGGGTGACGACGTGGCCGAGGTGCTGGCCCTGCTCGGCATCCGCCCCGAATGGGACGAGGCCTCGCGCCGGGTCACGTCCCTGGAGCCGATCCCGCTCGCCGAGCTGGGCCGTCCCAGGATCGACGTGACGGTGCGGATCAGCGGTTTCTTCCGTGACGCGTTCCCGCACGTGGTGGCCATGCTCGACGACGCCGTACGGCTGGCCGCCGGGCTGGACGAGCCGTACGAGGACAACTACGTGCGCGCCCACGTCGCCGCGACCGGGGGCGACGAGCGCCAGGCGACCATGCGTGTCTTCGGGTCGGCGCCGGGCGCGTACGGGGCCGGGCTGCTGCCCCTGATCGACAGCCGCAACTGGCGCGACGACGCCGACCTGGCCGAGGTGTACGCGGTGTGGGGCGGCTTCGCCTACGGCCGCGACCTCGACGGCGTGGCGGCCCGCCCGCAGATGGAGGACGCCTACCGCAGGATCGCGGTGGCCGCCAAGAACGTCGACACCCGCGAGCACGACATCGCCGACTCCGACGACTACTTCCAGTACCACGGCGGGATGGTCGCCACCGTCCGCGCGCTGACCGGCAGGGCCCCGGCCGCGTACGTCGGCGACAGCACCCGCCCCGACGCCGTCCGCACCCGCACCCTGTCGGAGGAGACCTCGCGTATCTTCCGGGCCAGGGTCGTCAACCCGCGCTGGCTGGCCGCGATGCGCCGCCACGGCTACAAGGGGGCCTTCGAGCTGGCCGCCACGGTCGACTACCTGTTCGGCTACGACGCCACGACCGGGGTGGTCGCCGACTGGATGTACGACAAGCTCACCGAGACGTACGTGCTCGACCCGGAGAACCAGGCGTTCATGGCGCAGTCCAACCCCTGGGCCCTGCACGGCATCGCCGAACGCCTGCTGGAGGCCGCCGAGCGGGGCATGTGGCAGCACCCCGACCCGGAGGTCCTGCGCGGCCTGCAGGAGGTCTACCTCAAGACCGAGGGCGACCTGGAGGACGACACCAGCCGCTGAGCCGTCATCGGCTGCCCGGCCCAGTGCAGGTGCAGGTAGGACGCGGTCACCTGGGCGTCGCCGAATCCGTCGGCGCCGCTCTCAAAGCGGAACAGCGGCTCGCCTGCGTACTCGACGGCGGTGCGGTGGAACTCGTGCCCCCGGAACCGCTCGCCCGGCTCCGTCAGCGGCGAACGCCTGAGCGCGACCGCGTCCCGGTAGCCGAGCGTCAGCCTCGGCGTCATCCGTGCCCGGCCCGGCACCCGCCCGCACATCCGCTGCCCGTCCAGCTCCTCGCACAGGTAGAGCAGCCCGGCGCACTCGGCGGCGATCGGGCCGCGGAAGGCCGCCACCTGCGCGCGCAGCGGCTCGTTGGCGGCCAGCTCGGCGGCGTACACCTCGGGGAAGCCGCCGCCGATGACGAGCGCCGCGGTCCCGTCCGGCAGCCGCTCGTCCCGCAGCGGGTCGAACACCGCGACGTCCGCCCCGGCCGCCCGCAGCAGCTCGACGTGCTCGGCGTAGCCGAACGTGAACGCCGCCCCGCCCGCCACCGCCACCACCGGCCGGTCCGTCCGCTCCCCCCGCGCGGGCTCCCAGGGGACGGCGTCCAGCGGCGGGGCCGATGCCGCCAGCCGGAGCAGCGCGTCGAGGTCGCACGAGCGGGTCACCAGCGCGGCCAGCCGGTCCACCGCGGCCAGCGCCTCGGCCTCCCGTTCGGCGGCGGGAACCAGCCCCAGATGCCGCGACGGCGTGGAGACGGCGTCGTCGCGGCGGATCGCGCCCAGCACCGGCATCCCCGCCGCGGCCAGCGCGGAGCGGCACAGCTCCTCGTGCCGGTCGGAGCCCACCCGGTTCAGCACCACCCCGCCCACCCGCACCCGGGGGTCGAACGTGGCGAACCCGTGCACCACCGCCGCCACCGACCTGCTCTGCCGCGCCGCGTCCACCACCAGCACGACGGGAGCGTCCAGCAGCCTGGCCACGTGGGCGGTCGAGGCGAAGTCGGTGTCCCCCTTGCCGTCGAACAGCCCCATCACGCCCTCGACCACCGCCACGTCGCATCCCGCCGCCCCGTGCCGGAACAGCGGCCGTACGCGCTCCTCACCCACCAGCCACGGATCCAGGTTGCGGCCGGGACGCCCGGTGGCCAGGGCGTGATAGCCCGGATCGATGTAGTCGGGGCCCACCTTGTGCGGCGAGACGCGCAGCCCGCGCGCCCGCAGCGCCGCCATCAGCCCCGTGGCCACCGTCGTCTTGCCGCTGCCCGACGACGGCGCGGCGATGACGAGCCGGGGAACTACCACTCGATGCCCTTCTGCCCCTTTTGCCCGGCATCCATGGGGTGGCGAACCTTGCCCATCTCCGTCACCAGGTCCGCCACCTCGATCAGCCGCTCGGGCGCGTCCCTGCCGGTGATCACCACGTGCTGGTTGCCGGGCCGTCCGGCGAGCGCGGCCACCACGTCTTCCAGCTCCAGCCAGCCCCACTTCAGCGGGTACGTGAACTCGTCCAGCACGTAGAACCGGTACGTCTCGGCCGCCAGGTCCCGCTTGATCTGCTCCCACCCTTCACGGGCGTCGGCCGCGTGATCCTCCTCGGCGCCCGGCCGCTGGATCCACGACCAGCCCTCGCCCATCTTGTGCCAGGTCACCGAGCCGCCCTCGCCCGTCTCCCCGAGCACCTTCAGCGCCCGCTCCTCGCCGATGCGCCACTTGGCCGACTTCACGAACTGGAACACCCCGACCGGCCAGCCCTGGTTCCAGGCCCGCAACGCCATCCCGAACGCCGCCGTCGACTTGCCCTTGCCGGGACCGGTGTGCACGATCAGCAGCGGCCGGTTGCGGCGCTGCCGGGTGGTGAGGCCGTCGTCGGGCACGACGGCGGGCTTTCCCTGCGGCATGCTCAGACCGCCTTCCTGTGATCGCGCACGACCGAGCCGAGATCGGCCAGGGAGTCGAGGGAGACGAGACGGGCCCGCAACCGGGCCGCCAGCCGGACCGCCAGGCCCAGCCGTACGGGGCCGCTCTCGCAGTCCACGACCACCGCCGCCGTGCCCTCCAGCAGCGCCGCCGCCCGGTCCACGTCGCCGCCCGCCGTGGCGCGCCCGTCCGTCACCAGCACCAGCAGGGGCCGCCGCGCCGGGTCGCGCAGCCGTTCCACGCGCAGCACCTCGGCGGCCCGCGCCAGCCCGGCCGCCAGCGGGGTGCGCCCGCCGGTCGGCAGCGAACGCAACCGCGCCGCGCCCGCCTCCACCGACGAGGTCGGCGGCAGCGCGACCGCCGCGCCCCGGCCGCGGAAGGTGACCAGGCCGACCTTGTCGCGCCGCTGGTAGGCGTCGAGCAGCAGGCTGAGGACGGCCGTCTTGACCGCGGTCATCCGCCTGCGCGCCGCCATCGAGCCGCTCGCGTCCACCACGAACAGCACGAGGTTGCCCTCCCTGCCCTCGCGCACCACCTCGCGCAGGTCGTCCTCGCGCAGCACCAGCCCGGGGCCGCGGCGCCCGCGCCGCAGCTGGTGGGGGGCGGCGGCCAGGACCGTCGCCGTCACGTGCAGGTCGCGCACGCGTCCGGCGGGGCGGCGCGAGCCGGTGGCCCGGCCGTGCGGGGTGCGCGAGCGCGACCGCCGCCCCGCCGCGCCCTCGCCGACCCCGGGCACCTCCAGCAACGGCACCCGGTACGGCGCCGCTACCTTGGCCACCCGCCCGGCCGCTTCCTTCCCCGGCCCTCCGCTGTGCTCCGGCACCGCGCCATCGGGCGCTGTGCCCTCGACGCCCGGCGGCATTTCCCTGCTCCCGGAGGCCTGGGCGGCATCGTCGGCCGCCGTCGGGTACCTCCCGTCAAGCGCCCGGTCCTGCCGGTGCCCGCCATCCAGCCCGGGCCCGCCTTGGGGACCGCCGCCCTCGGGTCCCCCACCGTCAGGACCGCCTTCGGGATCGTCCGGATCCTCCTCATCCCCCGACGTCCTCGCCAGCAGCTCGTCCAGCAGGGCCTCGTCCAGCCCGGGCGCGTCGAACGGATCGCGCCGCCGCCGGTGCGGCAGCGACAGCCGGGCCGCCGCGCGCACGTCCTCGGTGGTCACCACGTCCCTGCCCTGCCAGGCGGCGTGGGCGATGGCGGTGCTCGCCGTCACCAGGTCGGCCCGCAGGCCGTCCACCTCGAACGCCGCGCACACGGTCGCGATCTGCCGCAGCCGCGCGTCGGGCAGCCGCACACCCGGCACCCGGGCGCGGGCCCGCGCGATCCGGCTCGCCAGCGCCGTTTCCTCGACCGCCCACCGGGCCGCGAACGCGCCGGGGTCCGCGTCGAAGGCGAGCCGCCTGCGCACCACCTCGGCGCGCTCCTCCGGATTCCTGGACGCCTTGACCTCGACGGTCAGCCCGAACCTGTCCAGCAACTGCGGCCGGAGCTCTCCCTCCTCCGGGTTCATGGTCCCGACCAGCAGGAACCTGGCGGCATGCCGTACCGACACCGACTCGCGCTCCACGTAGCACGTGCCCAGGGCCGCCGCGTCGAGCAGCAGGTCGACAAGGTGGTCGTGGAGCAGGTTCACCTCGTCCACGTAGAGGACGCCGCGGTGGGCGGCGGCCAGCAGCCCGGGCTCGAACGCCTTCACCCCCTCCGTCAGCGCCCGCTCCACGTCCAGGGAGCCGACCACCCGGTCCTCCGAGGCGCCGACCGGCAGCTCCACCAGCGCGGCCGGGCGCTCCAGCCCCTGGCCCCCGGGTTCGTGCGGCCCGTCCGGGCATCCGGCGTCGGGCGCGGCCGGGTCGCAGGCGAACCGGCATCCGGGCACCACGTTCACGGCGGGCAGCTGGGCGGCCAGCGCGCGCACGATGGTCGACTTGGCGGTGCCCTTCTCCCCGCGTACGAGCACGCCGCCCGCCCTCGGCGAGACCGCGTTGAGCACCAGCGCCAGCTTCAGGTCGTCGAGCCCGACGACCGCGCTGAACGGATATGTGACGATCAAATCAGAACCTTCCGGTTGACATGGGCGACCCGCCAGCCGGCGCGCGTGACGGTCAGCTCGGTGACGGACAGCGGCGCGAGATCGAAACGGGCGGCGCTCAGCGGGTCCAGCCCGAGCGCGTGGCCGAGCGCCGCCCGGATGGCGCCCGCGTCGCAGACGGCGACAACGCCGGGCTCCGCGCGTACGGACTCGAGCCAGGCGGCGACCCGCCCGGCGTGCGCGGCCAGGCTCTCACCGCCGTGCGGGGCCGCGTGCGGGTCGGTCAGCCAGCTCGCCAGCGCGTCCGGCTCCTCCCGCGCGACCCGCTCGTACGGCAGGCCCTGCCACCGGCCGCAATCCACCTCCGCCAGCGCCGGGACCATCCGCGCCTCCAGCCCGAGCGCGGCGACGGTCTGGCCGGCGGCAACACTGGGAGCCGCCCACGCCACCACCCCGAGCGCAGCCACGACCGCCGACCCGGCCGCCGCCCCGGCCACCGTCTGGGTCAAGGCGGTGGCCCTGGCCAGGCTCGCCGTGTCGGCGTGCGCGTCGGACGCGGGGAAGCAGGCGGCCCGCATCCCCGGCGTGCTCGCGTGCCGTACGAACAGCACCCCGCTCAGCCCGGCGACGCGGCGGTCACCGGGCGGCGGGACGCCCGGTCGCAGGCCCACCCGAACAGCACGCCGAAGGCCGCCCAGAAGACGAGCTGCGTCCCCAGCGACGCGAGCCTGAACTGCCACAACAGCGTGGCGGGGAAACCGTCGGGCACCTCGTCCACGGTCGGCAGCAGGGTCCACGCCGCGATCACCGGAACCAGGAACGCCGCCACCGCCGCGCCCCACCGCGCCCACGGCCCGGCGGTGACCCGACGCGCGGTGGCCACCGCGATCGCCGTCGCGGCCAGCCCGACGAGGATCGTGACCACGTAGAGCAGGGTGCGGCTGTTGATCGTCTCCGGGTCGCCCACGGCCGGTGGGTTGGCCGGATATTTCACGAACGGCACAAGGATCACCGCCACGAACGCCGTCCCGGCGGCGGCGAGGGCCAGCCCGCCGTCCGACCGGGGGCCGACCCGTCCGCGCAGGCCCGCGTACACGAGGGCGAAGATCCCTCCCACGGCCAGCCCGTACAGGCCCGTGGCCAGGAAGAGCCCGGCCTTCTGTCCCGGCCTGCCGACGAGTGCCTCCTCGCCGTGGTCATGGCCGGGCGCTTCCTGGGCGGCATGGGCCTCCTCCAGCGCGATGGCGCTGTCCACCCCCGGTTCCCCGAAGGCGAAGGCGAAGGCGCCCGCGATCAATCCGGCCAGCAGGCCCAGAAGCAGGCCCCTGACCAGCAGGGTGCGTACCATGCGCGTGCCTAGTGGCAGGGAACGCCGAGCAGGTGGCGTCCGTCGTGCATGAGTTCGTGCAGGTAGGCACCGGTTTGCGAGATGGCCCCGTTGTCCATCAGCACCAGATAGGCGACCAGCAGCAGCACCGGAACGGCGAGCAGCCACAGCCGCAGACGGGGGAAGGGGATTGCCGAAGGAGTGGACAGACCACTCATACATGCCTCCTCAGGGATGACGCGTCCCAACCAACGAGGTCACGGAAGTCCAAGCGACCTGGCTCCCGGGATCTACGTCCCGGATACAGTGGCGCGTCCGCACCGGCATCTCACCGGATTTCCCTTGGACAACCGTGAAATCTACCGGAATGTATCTCTTACTCCCGTTCGAGTCAATGACGCGAGCGCCGCGTAAGGTACGGGGGATGAGGCGGTTCCTGGATGGGCCGGCCGCGGCGATCGTGGTCGGGATGTTCTGGTTGCCGCCGACGTTCGCCTCCGCGGACCGGTCACGACTGGTGGCCGGGCTGGTGCTGGCCTGCGTCACAGGCGCGGTGATGGTCCTGCGGCGGCGCCTGCCGACCGTGTCGCCGCTGCTCGCCGCGGGCGCGACCGTAGCCGGGAGCGTCCTGGGGGTGTGCCAGGACCCGATGCTGGCCGCGGCGTGGTGCCTGTATCCGCTCGCGGTCGCGCGCGCCGGCCGCACCCGTACGATCGTCCTCGTCCTCGCCGGCCTCCTCACGGCGCTGGCGGCGGTGGCGGCGGTCCCGGGCGAGGACGCGAGCGGCGCCGGGCAGCGGCTGACGCTGGCCGTGGCCGCGTTGAGCGTGTCCTGGCTGCTCGGCACGGCAGTCGGCAGGCAGATCGGGGCCGCTCAGGAGGCGGAGCGGGCCCGGGTGCAACTGGCGGTGGCGCGTGACGTGCACGACGTCGTCGGCCACGCGCTCGGCGTGATCAGCGCGGAGGCGGGGGTGACGCGGAGCCTGGCCGACGCGAGCGAGCAGGAGTTACGCGACACGCTGGCCGGCGTCGAGTCGCACGCGAGGAGGGCGCTGGAGGAGATGCAGGCACTCGTACGCGGGCTACGGTCCGAGCCCGGCGCGCCGGAAGGTGTCGCGGGGATCGCGCGGCTGGACGGACTCGTGGCGGCGACCCGCGCGGCGGGCGTGGGCGTCGAGGCGCGCATCGAGGTGAACGGCCCGGTCGACGACGTGGCCGGGACGGTGGCGTACCGGATCGTCCAGGAGTCGCTGAGCAACGTGGTGCGGTACGCGGCGGGCGCGGCCTGCTCGGTGGACCTTCGGCAGGACGGCGGGGAGATCGTCGTGCGGGTGCGCGACCACGGCCCCGGGGCCCGGCCGGCGCGCGCCGAAAACGGGCCGGCGCGCGGCGGGGACGGGTCGGGGCTGCGGGGGATGCGTGAGCGGGCCCGGCTGGTGGGCGGCACGGTGACCTGGGGAAACCATCCGGAGGGCGGGTTCGAGGTGCGCGCCAGGCTGCCGGTCCGGAGCGCGCCTTGAGCGGGGCCGTCAGCGTCTTCCTGGCCGATGACGACGACCGCTTCCGGGCCGCGTACCGGAAGTTGTTCGACCGGACCGAGGGATTCCGGGTCGCCGGAGAGGCGGGCGACGGGGAGACGGCCGCGCGGCTCGTCGGCGCGCTCAAGCCCGCGGTGGCGCTGCTCGACATTCAGATGCCGGGCATGAGCGGCCTGGAGGCGGCGCGCCGCATCCTCCCGGACGCCACCACCCGGGTGATCATGCTGACGACCTTCGACCTGGACGAGTACGTCTATGAGGCGCTGACCCTCGGCGCGTCGGGGTTCCTGCTGAAGAACGCGTCCCCGCAGGAGGTGCTCCAGGCCGTCCGCACGGTCCACGCCGGCCACGCCATGCTGGCGCCGGAGGTCACCGCGCGGCTGATCCGCCGCTTCGCGCCCGAGCGGCCCGCGCGGCGGCACGCGTTCGCCGGGCAGGTGCTGTCCGAGCGCGAGGTGCAGGTCGTGCGGCTCGTCGCACGCGGGCGCTCCAACCAGCAGATCGCCGACGAGCTGTTCCTGAGCGTGGAGACGGTCCGCACGTATCTGCGGCGCATGTTCGCCAAGCTCGGCGTGAACGACCGCACGCACCTGGCCGTGCTCGCCCACGAGGCGGGACTGCTGTACGAACCCCGGTAGGTGTCTCCTTTCGGGGGACGCGAGCGGGTGCCCTCCCGCCCCAGGCTGGCGACGTCCATCCGAGGCGAGGCAGGCGATGATCGAGATCTCACAACTCAGCAAGCGTTACGGGGCCAAGACGGCCGTGGAGGAGGTCAGCTTCACCGCGCGTCCCGGCCGGGTCACCGGCTTCCTGGGCCCGAACGGCGCCGGCAAGTCCAGCACGCTGCGCGTCCTGCTGGGCCTGGACGCGGCGAGCGCGGGCACCGCGTTGGTCAACGGGATGCGGTACCGCGATCTGAGGCATCCCCTGCGCACGGTGGGGGCGCTGCTGGACGGAGCCGGCCCGGTGCCCGAGCGCCGCGGCGTCGACCACCTCACCTGGATCGCGCAGTCCAACCGGATCCCGCGGCGCAGGGTCCGGGAGGTGCTCGAACTCGTGGGGCTGGACGAGGCGGCGCGGCGGCGGGTGAGGACGTACTCGCTGGGGATGGGGCAGCGGCTCGGCCTGGCCGCGGCGCTGCTCGGCAAGCCCGAGATCCTGGTGCTCGACGAGCCGGTGAACGGGCTGGACCCGGAGGGCATCCGCTGGATCCGGCGCTTCCTGAGGGACTACGCGGCGGGCGGGCGTACCGTGCTGCTCTCCAGCCACCTGATGACGGAAATGTCCGGCACCGCGGATGACGTGGTCGTCATCAACCGCGGGCGCGTCGTCACCCACGGCTCGCTCGCCCAGGTCACCGCCGGGCACCGCTCGCTGGAGGAGGCGTTCTTCGCGCTGACCGGCGACCCCGCGAGGCCGGGGTGGTGAGCGCCGTGCGGGCCGAGCTGACCAAGATCCTCACCCTGCCGCGCGTGTGGATCGCCACGGGCGTCGTCCTCGGCCTCCACGCGCTGGTCCTGATCCAGTCGGTCCGGCTGAACGCCGAGGCGGTCGCGGACATCACCCCCGACGGCGTCATCGAGATCTTCATCGGGACGCCGCAACCGGCGACCGAGGCGCTCCTCGGTCTCCTCGCCGCGTCCTCGCTGCAGATGGGCCTGCTCGTACCGGTCCTCGCCGCGATGATCGCCGGGCAGGAGTTCCGCTCGAACCAGCTCGGGGTGACGGTGCTCGCCATGCCGCGGCGCGGGCGGCTGATCGCGGCCAAGGCCCTGGCGACCGCCACGTACCTGCTCCTCGTGGCGGTCCTGATCGCGGGGATCAGCTCCGCCTTCATGTACGCCGCCGTCGAGGACTGGAACCCGGGCCTGCTCGTGACGGGCGCCGCGTTCCTCGGCCACGGGAAGTTCGTGGCCTTCGCGGTCCTGTCCGGGCTGACCGGCTTCGGGATCACCGTCATCGCGCGCAGCACGCTCGTCGGCGTCATCGTCACCATCGCCCAGATCGCCGTCACCATGACACAGGCACTGGCCGGGGCCGCTCCCGCCCTGGACGCGCTCCTCCCTGTCAGCGCCGCCCGGAACCTGCTGCTCGACCCCGGGATCAACCGGCTCACCGCCGGCCCCGGGCACGCCCTCCTCGTGCTGATCGCGTGGGCGGGGGTCACGACGGCGGCCGCCGGGATCACGCTCGGCAGGAGGGATGCGCGATGAGCGCCATCCGGCTCGCGGATCTGCTGCGCGCGGAGCTCACCAAGACCCGCACGCTCCCGGCGACCTGGGTCGCCCTGGGCGTCGCCTCCGCCGCGAACACCGTGCTCGGCCTCCTCGCGGCGACGGACTCCGTACGGCTCGCCGGGCCGGACGGGCCGGTCGCGATCGGGCAGCTGGGCACCCTCATGGTCGCGCCGGTCTACGTCTTCGTCGCGATCGCCGTCTTCGCGGCGGGCAGCGAGTACCGCGCCGGGCAGCTGCGCGTCAGCCTGGCCGCCGTCCCCGGCCGGCACCGGCTGGCCGCCGCCAAGCTCGCCGCGGTCACGGCGGCCTGCCTGCTCGCGGCGGGCCCCGCGGTCCTGCCCGGCCACCTCGTCCAGCCGGTCGCCGATCCGGCCGCCCTCCTGACGGTGTATCTCCTGCTCAGCCTCATCGGATACGGCTTCGCCGTCGTCGCGAGGGGCGTCGTGGCGCCGCTCGCCGTGCTGTTCGTCACGCCGGTCCTCATCTCGCCGGCGCTGCGCGGCAGCATGCCGGACGCGGTGCGGCTCCTCCCCCACGAGGCGGCCCTCAGCCTCCTCGGCCTGCCCGCGGACCCGGCCACCGCCCTGAACCGCACGGGCGGGCTGCTGACGCTGATCGCCTGGGCCGGCCTGTCCGTCGGAGCCGGCTGGGCGGCCCTCGTCAGGCGGGACGCCTGAGGTGTTACGTTACGTTCCTTGCTCTTTGATCGGTTGAGGACTGCTGATGAGACAGGACGTGCGCGTACCGCTGCCGGACGGCGGTTCGCTGGAGGCGACGATGGCGCTGCCGCAGGGGACGGCGCCCGCCGCCGGGTGGCCGGGCGTGGTGGTCCTGCACGAGATCTACGGCATCGAACCGGACATGCTGGACGTGGTGGACCTGTTCGCCGAGCACGGGTACGCGGCCGTCTTACCGGACCTGTACAGCCACGGCACCAGGGTCGGGTGCCTGACGCGGGCCATGCACCAGTTCGTGACGGAGAAGCCGGGTCAGCCGGCCGCCGACATCGACGCCACCCGGCAGTGGCTGGCCGGCCGCGACGACGTCGACGGCGGCCGGCTCGGCGTGATCGGCTTCTGCATGGGCGGCGGGTTCGCCCTCGCGTACGCGGCGAGCGCGCCGCCCGGCGTACGGGCCGCGTCGGTCAACTACGGCGCGGTCCCCCGCGACCAGGAGCGGCTGCGGTCGGTGTGCCCGGTCGTGGGCTCCTACGGCGGCCGCGACCAGGGCTTCGGGCGGCACGGCACGCGGCTGCGCGAGCACATGCGGGCGCTCGGCCTCGAGCACGACGTCGAGATCTATCCGGACGCCGGGCACTCCTTCATGACCGACGGCCATCACCCGGTCGCGAAGCTCGCGCTGTTCCCGCTGCGTCACGGCCTCGTCCGCGCGGCGGCGGACGACGCGTGGCGGCGCACGTTCGCCTTCTTCGACAGGTACGTAGCAGGCGGCGAGTAGCGCATGAAGGGCGGGAGGCCGCACGGCCTCCCGCATGTCGGGTCAGACCAGCGGCAGGCGCCGCACGCCGGTCATGGTCGGCATGGGCATGAACACCACGGGGTCCTCCGGATCGGTGCGCAGGTGGTCGAACCGGTCGAGCAGGATGTTGAGGGCGACCCGGCCCTCCAGCCGGGCCAGGGGGGCGCCCAGGCAGAAGTGGATGCCGCGGCCGAAGGCGAGATGCGGGTTGGGGTCGCGGTCGGGGTCGAAGACGTCGGGGTCGGCGAACTGCCGGGCATCCCGGTTGGCCGCCCCGAGCCAGAGCAGGACCGTCTGATCGGCCGGTATCGTCACGCCGCCGAGCTCGGTCTCGCGGGTGGTGCCGCGGGCGATCAGGGCGAACGGGGTGAAGAAGCGCAGGGACTCCTCGATGATCGCCGGGATCGCCGCGCGGTCGGCCCGCGCCCTGTCCTGGTGCTCGGGGAAGGCGTCCAGGGCCAGCACCGTGTTGCCGAGCAGCATCGTCGTGGTGACGTGCCCGGCCAGCAGCAGGACGATCGCGAAGTTGACCACCTGCTCGTCGGGCAGGTGCTCGCCGTCCACCTCGGCCTCGACCAGCTTCGTGAGCAGGTCGGCGCGCGGCCGGCGCCGGCGTTCGGCGGCGTGGCCGGCGAGGTAGGCGGACATCTCCCACCACGACTTCATCGTGGTCTCCGTGTCCTGCTCCCGCCGTTCGAAGAGGTCGTCGAACGAGACCTTGGTGTCCTGCCGGAACAGCGTGTCGGCCCACTGCTTGAACAGCTCGCGATCGCTGCTGGGCACGCCCAGCAGTTCGGCGATGACGATGACCGGGAGCGGGTAGGCCAGGTCGCGCACCAGCTCGAACCCGCCGCGCTCGCGCGCCGCGTCGAGCAGTTCGTTGGTGACGGCGGCGATCCTCGGCTCGAGGTCCGCGACGACCTTGCGGGTGAAGGCGCTGCTGACCAGCTTGCGCAGCTTGCCGTGCTCCGGCGGGTCGATCTGGGTGATGAAGCCCTCCAGTGACAGCCCTTCCGGCTTCTGGTCCTCGGGGGCCAGGCGAAGGGTGTCGGAGGAGTACGTCGCGGGGTCGCCGAAGATCTCGTGCGTCTCGGGGTAACCGTAGACGTTCCACATTCCGGCGGCGGCGTTGTGCTCGACCGGCCCGCCCGGCCGCGGGCCGTGCAACCAGAAGTGCTGTTCGGGGATGTTGTACCGCTCGACGATGTCAGACATCGTCACTCCCTTGATCGTTGGATGATTGTTCGGTTGAGCGGATCGCACGACCCGGCAGGGGACGCGGTGGCGTCGTGCCGGGGTCCTGCGGTGAACGGCACGTGCTCCTCGACGATCATGTTCACCCGGAGTCCTGATCGTCGTCTTTCAGCCGTTTGCGATACTCCTCCCAGCGCTGGAGCGACTCGTCCGCGTCGCGCATGAGGAACTCGAAGAAGTCCCTGGTGTCCTGCAACAGCGCCCGCTGCTCGGCGCGGTCGTCACCGATGATCGACAGTCCGAGGCTCAGCGCCTCCGCGATCGGCTCGACGCCGGCCAGCCGGCCCCGCATGATCTGGGCCCATCCTCCGCGAACGACCTGGTAGCGGTGCTCACGAGCCGACGTGGGGACGCGCTCGACCATCCCGCCGGCCTCCAACTGCCTGGCGACCGTGCTGACCATGGTCTTGCTGACGCCGAGTTCGGCGGCCAGATCGGTGAGCGACTGGTCCGGCGGGTCGCAGATCAGCAGCCACGCGTACAGGCGGCCCATCGTCCGGCCCCCGGCGATGCGCTCCATGACGAGCCCCATCCGGTCGACGAACTCGGTCTCCTTCTGATCCACCTTGCCAACTCCGTGAGCGTCGTAAAGCACGTACTTGATGAAGTCTACGTCGCTGCCTCGTCCCTCGCGTTGCCGGGCGCTCGCAGATCGAGATACCGTGAACATCCAGATGATGTCATCATTCAAGGGAGCCGATATGACCGATGTGCCCGAGGTCGATCTGACCGATCCCGCCGTGCTGGCGGACCCGTTCACCGCGTACACGAGCGCCAGGGAGCGGTCGCCCGTGGCGCGGCTGGTGGCGCCGGGGTTCGGCCCGTTCTGGGCGGTGACCCGGCATGAGGAGGCCAGGGCCATGCTGAGCGACCCCAGGCTGACGACCAACGAGCACAGCTACCAGCGGCCCGACGTGCCGGAGCACTGCCTGCCGTACCTGCGGACCATGTCGGAGATGAACGGCGCCGAGCACGCCCGGCTGCGCCGGCTGGTCGCGCCCGCGTTCACGCGGCGCAGGGCCGCCGAGTTCGGGCCGCGCATCGAGTCGATCGTGGAGCGGCTGCTCGACGAGCTGCCCGCGGAGCCGGATCTGCTGGCGCACTTCGCCGGCCCGCTGCCGATCGAGGTGATCTGCGAGCTGGTCGGCATCCCCGTCGCCGACCGTCCCCGGTGGCGCGAGTACGGCGCCGCCATCGTGGCCGGGCACGGCGAGAGCTTCCGTGACGCCATCCCGCGGATCCTCGAGGGTGCCACCGCCGCGGTCGCCAGGGGCCGGGCGGAGCCGGGCGAGGACCTGATCTCCGACCTGGCCCGCGTCATGGAGGAGGACGGCGACCGGCTCTCCGAGACCGAGCTGATCACCATGGTCTGGACGCTCGTCATGGCCGGCCAGACGCCCACGAACCTCATCGCCAACTCCGTCGCCGCCCTGCTGTCCCACCCCGGCCAGCTCGCCGCGCTGCGCGCCGACCCCGCCCTCATGCCGCGGGCGGTGGAGGAGCTGATGCGCTGGTGCGGGCCGCAGCTGCTGACCATCCCCCGCTTCACCGCGGAGGACGTCGAGTTCGGCGGCGTGACCGTTCCCAAGGGCGTGCCGGTCACGGCCTCGATCGCCTCGGCGAACCGCGACCCGCGCGCCTTCGACGAGCCGGACCGGTTCGACCTGCGGCGCGAGGAGTCGGGGCATCTCGGGTTCGCGCACGGGCCGCACTTCTGCGTCGGGGCCTCGCTGGCCCGCGTACAGGCCGGGATCGCGATCGGGGCCCTGCTGCGCCGCTTCCCCGGCCTGGCGCTCGCCGGCGAGGTGCGGCACATGCCCGACCCCGGCACCTGGCGCCTGACGTCGCTGCCCGTGACCCTGTGAGACGGCGGTTCAGTAGCCGATCGTGAACCTGGCACGGTGATGCCGGGGGTGCTCGGCCTCGTCGAGCAGCGCGACGGCGAAGTCCTCCATGGAGATCGCCGACCTGCCCTCGGCGTCCACCAGCAGCTCGTCGCCCCCGAGCCGGTAGCGTCCGGTACGCTCCCCCGGCTCCAGCAGGGCGGGCGGGCTCAGGTACGCCCAGTCGACGCCCGGCTCGGCCCGGCAGACCTCAAGCTGGGCGTTGCAGGCCAGCGCGATGGGCCGCCACGAGGGCGGGAAGTCCGGGGTCTCGACGACGGTGCGGCCGCCGGTGCCCGGCACGGTCAGCCCGGCCGCGCCGCCGACGAGCAGCAGCCGTACGCCGGTCCTCGCCACCCCGGCCAGCAGCGCCTTGGCGGTCGTGACCAGGTCGGCCTCGTGGCCGGGCGCGGGCCGGGTGGCGCTGACGACGAGGTCCTGCCCGGCGCTGAGCGCGGCCACGTCCCCGACGTCCGAGGCGTCGCCGGTGCGGGCGTGCGCGGCGGGAGGCAGCAGGGGGAAGCGGGCGGGGTCGCGGACGACGGCGGTGACCTCGTGGCCGCGCGCCAGCGCCTCGGCCACGACCCTGCCGCCCACGGCTCCGGCGGCTCCGAAGACGGTGATGCGCATGTCAGGACTCCTTTCCGGCCCTTCCGGCCCTTCCGGCCAGGACGCGGGGCTTCTCGGTCAACGTGCGGGCAGGCTGGCGCTGGGCCACGACCAGGGCGGCCAGGACGACGAGCGCGCCGAGCGCCTGGGCCGCGGTGAGCTCCTGGCCGAGGACGAGCCAGCCGAGCGCGGTGGCGACCACGGGGCTGAGCAGGCCCAGGAACGTGACCTTGGTCGCCGACAGCAGCCGCAGGCCACGGAACCACAGGACGTAGGCGAGCGCGGATCCGATGATCGTGAGGTAGGCGTACCCGGCGAGGTTCGCGCTGGTCAGGGTGGCCGGCGGCGCGCCCTCGACGAGGAACGCCACCGGGAGCAGCAGCAGGCCGCCGGCCACGAGCTGCCAGCCGGTGGTGGCCAGCAGCGGCGCGGGCGACTGCCACCGCTTGCTCAGCACCACGCCCAAGGCCATCACGACGGCGCCGCCGAGCGCCGCGGCCACGCCGAGCGCGTCCAGCCGGGCGTCGGCCCGCAGCACGAGCAGGCTCACCCCGGCCACGCCCGCCACGGCGGCCAGCGTCGTACGCATGGACAGGCGTTCACCCAGGAGCCCGGCCGACAGCAACGCGACCAGCAGGGGCTGGATGGCGCCCACGGTGGCGGCCACCCCTCCGGGCAGCCGGTACGCCCCCACGAACAGCAGCGCGAAGAACACCCCGATGTTCAGCGCGCCGAGCACCAGCGCGCGCCACCACCAGATGCCCGCGGGCAGGCGGCGGGTGATGGCGACCAGGAGGAGACCGGCGGGCAGCGCGCGGATCACGGCGGCCAGCAGGGGGCGGCCGGGCGGCAGCAGTTCGGTCGTGACGAGGTACGTGGTCCCCCAGATGGCGGGGGTCAGCGCGGTCAGCAGGACGGTTCCCGATTGATTTCTTAGCACTAAGACAAAGTATCTCAGCGCTAAGTTACTTGGCGAGGTGATTTACCTCACCGCTAAGGCATCGTTAGGCTGGAGTGGTGGCTGATCACGTCGACCTGATACTCAAGCAATGGGACGCCCAGCGCCCTGACCTGGACGTCTCGCCGATGGCGGTGATCGGCCGGCTGTCGCGGCTGATCCGGCTGATCGACGCGGAGCTGGGCCGTACGTTCGCCGCGCACGGGCTCGACCGGGCCTCCTTCGACGTGCTGGCCACCTTGCGCCGCAGCGACCCGCCGCACCGGCTGACGCCGGCCGAGCTGATGCGGGCCTCCATGGTCACGTCGGGGGCGATCACGCAGCGGCTCGACCGCCTGGAGTCCAGGGGGCTGGTGACCCGCACGCCCAGCGAGGCCGACGGGCGGGTGGTCTACGTGACGCTCACCGACGAGGGGTACGCCCTGATCGACCGGGCCCTGCCGGACCATGTCGCGACGGAGGACCGCGTGCTCTCGGCCCTGCCGAAGGAGCGCCGGGACGAGCTCGCCCACACGCTGCGCGACCTGCTGGAGTCCCTCGGGGACACCACCACGCTCACCTGACCAGAGGCGTCATCAGAACCGGCCTGTGAGGCGCCTCGCCCACCTGTCCCGGGGCTCGGCTGTTATCGCATTGCGCGCCTGTGGGCCGGCCGACGAAGATCGCGCCATGGAACGAAATGGGATCAAAGCAGGCTGGCTTGCCCTGCGGCCGTTCAAACCGGCGGACATCCCGTGGGTCTATGAGGTGTCCCTGGATCCGGCCTTGCAGCACTTCGTGGAGTTGCCGGCGCCCTACCGCATGGAAGATGCGGCGTTCTTCGTGGAGCAGTTGGCCATCGCCGGCGCGCAGAGTGGACAGCGTCTGGAGTTCCTCGCCGAGGAAGCGTCCACGAGAGAACGCCTTGGCCGCGTGGGTCTGTGGTTGGGCGCACCGGGTACGGCCGAGATCGGATACTGGGTTGATCCGAAAGCCCGCGGACGTGGCGTTGCGACCGATGCGGTGCGAGCTGTGTGTCGGTGGGCCTTCCGCGCCCATGGTCTGGAACTGATCGAGTGGCGCGCCGAGGTAGGCAACTGGGCTTCCCGCCGAGTTGCGGAGAAGGCAGGCTTCACCGTGGAGGCCACGCTCCGGAAGCGACTTCTGCACCGAGGAATCCGGGTGGACGCATGGGTCGGCTCCCTGCTCGAGGGCGAGGTTCTGTGAACTCGCGCCGGCGGTTCCATCCGGTGCGCCTTGATGGCGTCTGGTTCCCGATCGGATCGTTCTCGTCCAGCACGCGCGCCATGAGGCACCCGACCTTTCGTTCCCCTACGAAGATCATCAGCCTGTGCGGGCCGGAGCGCTCACCGCCACCACCAGTCGATCGCTGGAACGCTGGGAGCGCCGGTCGCGGCGGGGATGGCCGAGACGGTGGCCACGGTGCGGACGGCGCCAGGGTGGTCGCCGTCGGGATCGGTGTAGCGCTCGGCGATCAGGCCCCATTCGAAGTTGCCGCGTAACAGGCAGGTGAGGTTGTCCAGGTACCGGTACAGCGCGGGTGAGGCGGACGGCATGACCTGGTCTCGCACCTCGACGAAGCGGGCGACGATCCGGTCTCGGAGGACGGCGGCGGCATGCAGCGCCCGGTCGCGGGGCAGGGTGTGGTCGCGCATGTAGAGGTCGATGAGGTTGCTGATCACGGGCCGGCTGGAGAGAGTCCGCTGCTGGGCGAGCCACTGCTCCTTGCCGTGCGAGTAGAGGTCGTTGTCGAGGGCGGCGGCCATGCCGGCCATCTCGGTCAGCGCCCGTACGCGTGCGCTGGTGATCTCGCCTTCGCTGATCGTGTCCGGTTCGGCCAGTTGGAAGAACTGCAGGGTGGGTTCGGCGGCGGAGTACATCAGCCGCAGGGCGAGGTACTCGTTCGCGTTCAGCGGGGCGGCGCGGGCTGCGGCGCAGAGCTCGCAGGCGGCGCCGAGCAGCCATTTGAGGTGGCTGTCGGCGAGGCGGCGCACCTGTTCGGGGCCGGCTGTGCGGTGGATGCGGCGGGCGAGGTCGGTGACGGGTGCCGTCATGGGGTGCCCGGGCGGCAGCAGGCCCGCGTCGGGGGTTTCCAGGGTGCGGATGATGCGTACGGCCATGTCAAGGAAGCCAGAGTCGGCCCCGGCGGTGGCGTCCCAGGGGACGTCGTCGAAGACGAACATGAGATAGCCCCAGTCGACGGCGATCTGGAGGCGGTCGGGGTCGGCCTGGGGACACAGGTAGCCGAAGAAGTGCGCGGTGCGGGTGCCGGTGATGCGGCGGGCCAGGGTCGGGTCGTCGCACAAGCCGTGGCGGGCCATCCAGTCCAGGCCGCGCCGCTGCATCACCTCGATCTGCGGGTGCCGGCGCAGGGGAGCCGGGAAGTACATCGGGGGCAGGTGCACGGTGATGGCCGGATCGGCGGCGTTGGCCATTGCGGGTCCCTCGCGGTGGATGGTGGGCGTCAGGGGTGGGCGGGAAGCGGGTCGTCACGGCGGCTCAGCCGCAGGCTCAGGTGGTGGGGATGCAAGGCGGTGCGCGCCAGCGGTCTGACCTGCCGTCCCGGGACCGGGTGCAGGTGCCAGCGGCCGGTGATGGTGGCCAGGGCGAGGATGAGTTCGATGGTGGCGAACTGGTCGCCGATGCATCGGCGGGCGCCGTCGCCGAAGGCGAGGAAGTTCTTCGGCGATGGGGGCTTGGGGGCGCCGGAAGGGGTGAGAAAGCGTTCCGGGCGGAAGGTGTCGGGGTCGGGATAGTGGGCCGGCAGCCGGTGGATCAGGTAAGGGCTGTAGATGATCGTGGTGCCCGCGGCCAGGTGGTGGCCGCCGAGGTGGGTGTCGGCGGTGGTGTGGCGGGTGAGCAACCAGGCCGGTGGATACAGCCGCAGGGTTTCGCTGACCACAGCACTGGCGTAGCGCAACTGCGGCAGATCCTCGCCGGTGGCGGCGCGCCCGCCGAGGACGCGCCGGCTCTCGTCGGCCACCCGGTCCTGTACGTCGAGGTGCTCGGCCAGCAGGTGCAGAGCCCAGCTCAGAGCGGCGCTGGTGGTCTCGGCGCCGGCGAGGAACAGGCTGGCGACGAGTTCCCCCAGCTCCCTGTCGGTGCGTGGCCGGCCCGTGCCCGACGGGGTGGGCGAGTCGACGGTGGGGCTGTTGGCCAGCAGCACCGAGAGCATGTCGCCGTGGTTGAGGCCGGCGCTGCGGTAGTCACGTACGGCTTGGGTGGTGATGTCGTGCAGCCGCCGCTCAGTACGGTGATAGGCGCGATTGGCCGGGGTGGGCAGCCGATCCAGCGGGGGCGGGGTGATCATGCGGCGGAAGATGCCGCGCACCATCGCCGGAAGCGCCTGGCGGATCTCAGCCAGGGATCGACGGCTCGTGGAGGCGGGGAACAAGGTTCGCGTCATGGCCTCACAGCTGATCTGAAGGGCTGCCGTGGGGACATCGAGGATCTGGCCGTCGCGCCAGGAGTCGGCGACGTGGGCCAGATACCGCCCGAAGATGGTCGCGTAGCCGGGCAGGCGGGTGCGTTGAAAGGCGGGCTGGGCCAATCGGCGCAGGGGGCGGTGTTCGGCACGGCGTGCGCACACGAGCCCACCGTCGCCTTCGACCTCTCGTACGCGCCGCCACAGGGCGCCGTCCTTGTCGAAGACGCGTTCGTCGCCGATCATCTGCCGGGCCAGATCCAGCCGGCAGACCACGACCGCATCGACGGGGCCGAGCGTGATCCGCACCAGGTCTCCGTGGGCGGGCAGCGAGCTGAGGAACCTCAGCGGATCACGAAGCAGGGCCGGGGCATGGCCCAGCAGTGGCCAGGCTCCCGGCGCGCGGGGAAGAGGAGCGACCTCGTCAACCGCCGCCGCCGGGCCGCTCGGCCGGATCTCGCCGTGCGGTGGGTGGCCCGTGCCGGGGTCGGCGGGTACGGCGGACGAGTTGGGCGGTGGGTCGTCGATGGGTGCGGCCAAGGGATGCTCCGGCGTTCAGGGGGTACGGGTCGGCGTACAGGTGGGCCAGTCGGCGGCCGAGCGGTCCGGGCGTGGACAGGGCCGCGATCACCGGTGCGGTCATCTTCCGTTCGAGAAGGTCCTGCTGGGCCGGTTTGCCGGTGCGGGCCGGATCCCCCCGAATTCCGACGGCGGCTGGTGTGGGGCATCCGCAGCCGGTGCTGCCGCACCCGGCTGTGGGCCGCGAAGAACTCGGACAGGCGATGCTGGCGGGTGAGCATTCCCCCGGAGAAATCACATCTTTTCTCTACCAATCCCTACGTACTGTAATCTCCCCTGCCTGATAGGTAATCATCGCTGGCAGTGCTGCCGTTCTCGCCTGTTGCGGCGTAACGCCGATCCGCTCGGTGAGGGCGACGGTCAGCTGGAGTTCGGCGGCTGGATGATGTCATCGATCACGATGACCATTGCCGGTCGAGAGCCACCCTGGTCGTCCACGTTCACGTTCATTTCCCACTGATCTTTCCGTCGTGATGTCGAGACGGCCGGATCGGCTCCGACCTTCTCGTGACGGCACCGGGTGGCGGCGCCGCCGGATCGGAGGAAGGCGCGCGATGAGCAAGGTAGTGCTGGATGTGTCGATGTCCCTGGACGGGTTCACGGCGGGACCGAACGTCCGGAAGGAGGAGCCCATGGGGGACGGCGGTGAACGGCTGCACGAGTGGATGGCCGGGGAAGGGCCGGACGGCGGGGTCGACCTGGGCATCCGCCGGCAGGTGGACGCGGCGGTGGGAGCCGTCGTCATCGGACGGCGCACCTTCGACCTCGGCGTGGTCCCGTGGGGCGGCACGCCGTGGCCCGGCGTCCCGAGCTTCGTGGTCACCCACCGGACCAGGGAGGACCTCCTCGGCGACAACGGCGGGACGTTCGCCTTCGACGGGCTGGAGGCCGCAGTCCGACGTGCCAAGGATGCCGCCGGGGACAAGGACGTCCTGGTGCTGGGTGCGGACGTCGCCCGGCAGTTGCTCACGGCGGGCCTGCTCGACGAGGTGTGGCTCCACCTCGTCCCCCTGCTGATGGGGGCGGGCACGCCGCTGTTCGCCGGGGAGCGGGCCGAGCTGATCCCGGAGGGGGAGCCCGTCACGGGAACCGGGTCCGTGACTCACCTGCGCTACCGCGTACTGAAGCCCTGACGCCCTTGACGTTCGCCGCCTCGCGGCGTGACGGCGGGGCGAGGGGTCCACGGCGGCTGAGCGCGGGCGAGGACGGACCCGGCCGGCGCATCGGTCTCCTGCGCGTCCAGATCGTCCGGAGCCGACGACGAGGACCTGGCAGACGGCGGCCGGGTCCGGGTGCCGCGTGGCCGGTTCAGCCCAGGTCGAGTTTGGCCAGTTCCGCCCAGTACCAGGGCACGACCTCGCGCCCGGCGTCGGAACGGAGGTCGGACCAGTCTCGGATCCATTCGCCGAGAATGCCGAAGAAGGAGTTGGGGATGCTGCCCGCCTGGATCACGCGCTGGATGCCGGCTTCGTGCGCGGCCCGGCGCAGATCGAAGGGCTCGGGGTGGCCGAGCGCGGCCCGGCGCGCGCGAGCTGCCTTCGCGGCGTCTGGCGTAACGGCCCGTGATCGGCCCGATCTCCTCGAACGGCACGCTGAGCATGCCGTGCAGCCGAGCGCCGGCCGCTCCGCCGGCCTCAGCGACCCCGGCGCCACGGCCAGCGCCAGCCCCACCGAGCCGGCCAGGAACGGCTCCTGGTGTTCAGCCGGGCGCGGTGTTCAGCCGCGGCGCCGGCGGCCGGAGCCGCGGCCCGAACGCCGCCCCGAGCCGGAAGCGCGGCTGGAATCGGAGCCGGTCCCTCGTGCGGAGGCCGTGCCGCGTGCGGAGCCGGGGTCGCGGCGGGGGCCCGTGCCGCGGGACGGCCGTTCGTAGCGGGTGGCGGGCCAGTGGGCGGGACGGGTGAGCGCGGCCGGAAGGCGGGTGGCGGCGTCGCCGGTGGCGGCGTTGAGCTGGGGCTGGGTGAGGAAGAGCGCACCCGACAGGTCCGCGCCCGCCAGGTCGGCCCCCCGCAGGTCAGCCCCGATCAGATCGGACTCCCGGAGGTCCGCACCCCGCAGATCGGCGCCGATCAGGTACGCCCCGCGAAGGTTGGCACCCCGCAGGTCGGCGCCCGCCAGCTTGGCCCCGATCAGATCCGCTCCCCTGCGCTCCTTGCCCTTGCGCCCGGCCCGGACCAGCTCACTCGTCCGCAGCAGCAGCACGTTGACCTCGGCCCGGTGCGCCGGCAGGTCCAGCTTCTTCAGCGCGTCCGGACTTTCCCGGGTGAGCCGCTCCGTCGCGTCGAACGCGCCCTGCAGCTCGGCGTGGACGGGCCTGGCGGCCTCCAGCGTCAGCGCCTCCGCCAGATACCACAGCAGCTCGTGCAGCTGCCGCACGACGGGGAAGATCGCGAACATCTCCCCGGCCGTGCCCGGCGCCTGCCGCCAGCTCGTGCCCTGGAAGGTGACCTGCGAGACCTTCTGGCCCGCCCCGAAGCAGTCGTACACGGTGCAACCGGGAAAGCCGCGCTCCCTGAGCTCCGCGTGAATGGAGCAACGGAAGTCGTCACGCAGGTTGCGGCAGGGCTCCCCGGCCTTCTTGTCCACCGCGAAGTCGGCCGACGCCGCGAACGGCAGCGCGACGCAGCAGAGCCCGAAGCAGCTCTCACAGTCGGCCACCAGGCCGAGCTCGCGCGGGTTCGTTCCAGGCAACGTGCGGGCCTCCTCCGGCGAATACGGTCAGGCCATCAAGGGTACTCACTCGTGGACGTACGGCGTCGTCGTGGTGATCGCCTCGAACCCCAGCCGCAGCAGGATCGGACGGCTCTGGCTGGAGGCGTCCACCTGCAGATGGTCGTAGCCGCGGGCGACCGCCTCGCGGGCCCGGTAGGCGACCAACGCCCGGTAGATGCCGCGCCCGCGCCACTCCGGCACGGTGCCGCCGCCCCACAGGCTCGCGAACCGGGTGCCCGGGTGCAGGTCCATGCGGGCCGCGCTCACCGGCACGTCACCGGCCATCGCGAGGAGGGCGACGACCTCGCCCCCGGCGAGCTGGTCGAGCAGCCGCTCCCGGAAGTGCGCGTCAGGGGTGCCGAAGGCGCTCTCGTGGACGTCGGCCATCAGCTCCACACCGCCGGAACCGGTCACCGGCACCAGCCGCACCCCCTCGGGCGGCTCCCCTCCGAGGGGCAGGCGCGGGATCTCGGCGATCATCAGCGTCTCGGCGGGCTCCGGGGTGAATCCGGCGGCCAGGAGGCGCCGGTCGAGGTCGCCGGGCCGGTCGTAGCCGTACAGCTTCCACTCGAAGGGCCGCCCCAGCTCCCCGAAGTAGCGCACCTGCTCGGCGATCTCCGCGTCCGCGTTCCGCTCGTCGAGGCCGGACCAGAGCACACCGTTCCAGCCGTGCTCGGGCGCGACCTGCCGCACCACGTTGCCGGCCCGCTCCACTTTGGCGTCCGGCCCGTCGGCGCGGGCCTCCTGGCGCAGCTGCCGGTCGAAGAGTTCCAGCATCTCAGCCCCCGAACCGTCGCTGCCGGGCCGCGAAGCTGCGCAGCGCCCGCAGGAAGTCGATCTCACGGAAGGCCGGCCAGTACGCCTCGCAGAAGTACAGCTCGGAGTAGGCGGACTGCCAGAGCAGGAAGTTCGACAGGCGCTGCTCGCCGCTGGTGCGGATCACCAGGTCGGGGTCGGGCTGACCGGCCGTGTAGAGGTGGGGCGCGATGTCGTCCACGCTCAACGTCGAGGCCAGCTCCACCATGGACTGCCCGGTCTCGGCCCGCTCGTACAGCAGCTCGCGCAGGGCGTCGATCACCTCCTGGCGGCCGCCGTACCCGATGGCCAGCGTGAGGTGGAAGCCGGTGGCACATGTACGGGTGGCCTCGACGGCGCTCTTGAGCGCGCGGGCCGTGGTGTCGGGCAACATGTCGAGCAGGCCCGCCACATGGACGCGCCAGCGCGCGTCAGGCCGGTCCAGCCGCTCGGCGACCATCTCCTCGATCACCCGCAACAGGTAGGCGACCTCCTCGTCACCGCGGCGCTGAAGGTTCTCCGTCGAGCACAGGAACACCGTCACGTGCTCGATCCCCAGCCCCTCACACCACGACAGCACGTGGTCGATGTGCTCGGCGCCGTACTTGTGGCCGATGCTCGGGCTGGCCAGACCCTGCTGCCTGGCCCAGCGCCGGTTGCCGTCCATGATCAAACCGACGTGGCGGGGCAGCGGACCCGCCGTGGCCTGACGGCGCAGCCGCCGGGCATAGAGGGAATGAAGAAGATCAGTCGTCCACATCCTCCAAGGATGGCCCACCCGCCGAACCGGAACCGCCCCCTTACCCATTTCCGTGACCGAGCCGCAAACCGTCGTCGCCCCAGCCGTCCCCCCAGTCGGCGTCCCTGGCCGCGCGGTAGAGGTCGCCCTGCCGCTTGGACACGATCACGTCGCGGATCCCCTCCTCCCCGGCGCACAGCCGCAGGGACACCACGCCCTTGCGTTTGACCGGGTGGCGCAGGATCCGGGCGTCGGCCCGCTCCCCCGGGACCGTCGTGGCGGCCACGTAGGAGAACTTCTCGTCCTCGAAGCTGAGCGTGCCCGCCTTGATCCGGCGGTGCAGGGATGTCCTGGGCAGCCTGACGGAGAAGTGGCACCAGTCGCGTCCCTGCTCGATCGGGCAGCGGCCGTCGTGGGGGCAGGGGGCTGCGACGCTCAGCCCCTGGTCGACCAGGACCTCTCTGGCCTCGGCGACGGTGGCGTAACCCGCCGGGGTGCCGGGCTCGATGACGATCACCATGGCCGCGTCCGCGGCCAGCCAGCGGACGATCTCCCGGCGCTGGCCCTGGGGGAGCTCGCCCAGGGCGTACGACATGGTCACCAGGTCGGCCGCGGGCCGGTCGAGGCCGGGTCGCACCGACGCCTGCCGCCAGGTGGCCCCGCGCAGGGCCCCGGACGTACGGGCGAGGCGTTTGCCCAGGTCGATGATCTGCGGGTCGTGCTCGATGACCGTGACCCGGTCGATGGACGACCAGGTCTCACCCGCGGCCCAGATCGCCGCCCCCGTGCCGCCGCCGACGTCGAGGTGGCTCCCCGGCCGGAAGCCCGGGGTCATGGCGGCCGCCTGGCGCATGGCCGTGGCCGCGGCGGCGTAGGTGGCGGGCATCCGGTACGCGGCGTAGGCCGCCACGTCGGCCTGGGACCTGATGTGGGTGCCTCCGCCGGTGGCGGCGTTCGTACGGTAACGCTCGGTGAGCCGCGCCACGGAGTCGGACAACTCCTGCGGCGCGTAGCCGGACAGGGCCTTGTCCAGGGCGGCTCTGAGTTCTTCTGGAAGCATGGATGGGTTCACCTGTGGTCCGTACGTGGCTTGCCTGCGTCAATGATGCTCGCGATTCGAC
The DNA here is from genome assembly GCF_053587055.1 of Nonomuraea sp. NPDC003707. Classification (NCBI taxonomy): domain Bacteria; kingdom Bacillati; phylum Actinomycetota; class Actinomycetes; order Streptosporangiales; family Streptosporangiaceae; genus Nonomuraea; species Nonomuraea sp. NPDC003707. The sequence continues at coordinate 274,014 of NZ_JBSFNK010000010.1, forward strand.
GGTGCTCGGAACTCATGCGGCCCGTGTGGCTGCGCCCCTGGCGAACAGGCCGATCCTCCGGCCCGCGCGGCTGCGCCGCCGGCGAACAGGCCGATTCCCGGCCCCGCGCGGCGGTAGCGTGCCGAGCATGCTGATCATCGACGACGTCAAGATCGCGTACGAGGAGGCCGGCCCCGCGACCCCCGTGGGCACCGTCGTGCTCGTGCACGGCGGGACGACCGACAGGCGCCTCTGGGAGCACCAGTTCCGCGCCCTCTCGGAGCGCTACCGCGTGATCCGCTACGACTGGCGCGGCTGCGGCCGGTCCGGCGACGCCGAAGGCGAGGTGTGCCATCACGAGGACCTGCTCGCCGTCATGGACGCGCTGGGAGTCGAGCGGGCGGCGCTGGTCGGCAACTCGATGGGCGGCGCGTACGCGACCGAGGTCGCCCTGGCCGCCCCTTCCCGGGTGGCCGCGCTCGCCCTGATCAGCTCGGGTCTGGCCGGCCACCCATGGCCGCAGGAGATGCTGGACCAGGCGCGCGAGCGCGTCCACGGCTCGGTGCCCGCCGACCGCCTGGCCCGCTACCGCGCCGGCACCGCCGACCACGTGGATCCCGCCGACGTACGCGCGATGGCGGAGGCCCACACGCTCTGGCAGACCGCCGGGCCCGACCGTGGCCGCGACGCGCTCTCCGACGAGGTGTGGGAGTCGGCGGTGGAGATGTGCGGCCTGGTGTTCGAGCGCTCCTGGAGCGGCCCCCGATCCACGGAACGCCACCTGACTCCGCCCGCCGTGACGCGCCTGCCCGAGATCACCGCCCCCACGCTGGTGATCAACGGCCTGTCGGACGTGCCCGGCATCCAGCAGATGTCCGACCTGCTCAGCGCCGGCATCCCCGCCGCCCGCCGCATCGACCTCCCCGAGACGGGCCACCTGCCGCCGCTCGAACGCCCCACGGAGGTGACCGAGGCCCTGACGGCATTCCTCGCGACCGTCTTGGCCTCCTGACCCACGCCCCCGGCCCGACGCCCCCGCTTCCAGCTCGCCCCAGCCTTCCAGAGGCGCCACTTCCCCTGCCCCGATCGACGCCACCGCACTTCAACGGGCCCCTCTCGACCACCGCGGCATCGCGAGCGCGGGCGTCACCGGGTCGGCGACCGGCGGGGCACGTCAGGCGGGCGAAGCCGGGGCGCCAGGCCGGTGACGGTGAGGGCGGAGGTCCAGCCAGTCACGGTGGGGGGCGGGGGCCAGGCCAGTGACGGCGAGGCGGGTCAGAGCCGTGACGGCGGGAGTCGGGCCGGGGATGGCGGGGGCGGGGGTCAGGCCGGTGTAGCAGGGGTGCGGTCGGGCTGGGGGCGGGGGCGGCCGGTCGTGGAGGCGTACTCGGCGAGGATCCCGTCGATGGCGGACGCCAGCAGCTCCCGGTGCTCCACCGGCAGCTCCCCCGTCAACGCCTCCAGCCGCGCCTCGACCCCGTCGTGCGCCAGCACCCCGACGCGCTCCCCTTCGGGGGTCAGCTCGACGAGCCAGGCCCGCCGATCCCGGGAATCACGCGTGCGGGCCACGAGCCCCCGCTTCTCCGCCCGGTCGACGAGCCCCGTCAGGCTCGACTTCTCCAGGTGCAGCGTACGCGTCAGCTCCGTCATCCCCACCGGCCCGCCGACCAGCAGGCACAGCAGCTGCGCCTGCTGCGGCGTAAGGTCCTGGTCCCTGCCGACGTCCCCGAACACCTGCTGCACCAGGTGCCCCAGACGTACGAGGGCGGTAGTGAACGTCGCGACCACGGCATCGAGTCTAGTTGACAATGGTTCACAATACGAACTAATTTAGTTCTTATTACCAACTGTTCGCACTACCAACCAAAGTCCGGCGGCGAACGGCACATCCAAGGAGCCCCCATGCCCGACTACGGCCACGAGCTGCTCTTCAGCGTCAGCTTCGCGCCCTCCGCCCACCAGGCCGACACCGTCGTCGCCCTCTCCCAGCTCGCCGAGCGCGCCGGACTCGACCTCGTCACCTTCTCGGACCACCCGTACCAGCCCACCTTCCTCGACACCTGGACCCTGCTCGGCTACGTCGCGGCCGCCACCGAGAGCATCCGGCTGGCCGGCAACGTGCATCCGCTGCCGCTCCGGCCGCCCGCCATGCTCGCGCAGGCCGCCGCCAGCCTCGACATCCTCAGCCACGGGCGCTTCGAGCTCGCCCTGGGCACCGGCGGATACTGGGACGCCATCGCCTCCATGGGCGCCCCGCGCCTGTCCCCCGGCCAGGCCGTGGACGCGCTCGAGGAGGCCATCCCGATCATCCGCGCCGCCTGGGACACCGATGCCCCCGGCGCCATCGACCACCACGGCGAGCACTACCAGGTCACCGCCCCGCGCGGCCCGCGCCCGGCCCACGACATCGGCATCTGGCTCGGCGCGTACAAGCCGCGCATGCTCCGCGTGACCGGCCGCCTCGCGGACGGCTGGCTCCCCTCCCTCCCCTACCTCCAGGACATCGGCAAGATCGGCGAGGGCAACGCCGTCATCGACGAGGCCGCCGCCGAGGCGGGCCGCTCGCCCCGCGACATCCGCCGCCTGCTCAACCTCGGCGAGGAACTGCCCGCCACTCAACTCGCCGAGATCGCCCTCACGTACGGCGTCAGCGTCTTCATCCTCGCGGCCAACGACCCCGGCCGTCTCCAGCGCTTCGCCCAGGAGACCGCCCCGGCCGTACGTGAACTCGTCGCCGCGGAACGCACCCAGGCCGCCCCGCCGCCACCCACCGCCGCGGCAAAAGCCGCAAGCCCGACCGCCGCCTTGGGCGCCGCCCCGACCCCCGACGACGGTGTACGGCTCACCGACGTACGCGTCTGGGACGAGACCACCCGCCCCACCGGCCCCGCCCCCGACCCCACCAGGCGCTACACCCCCGCCGAACAGGCCAACGGCCGGCACCTCATCGACGTGCACGACCACCTGCGCGCCGAACTCGCCCAGCTCCGCGACCTCGTCGACCAGGTGGCCTCCGGAGCGATCGACGCAGGCACCGCCCGCTCGCACGTCAACACCATGACCATGCGCCAGAACAACTGGACCCTCGGCGCCTACTGCGAGTCCTACTGCCGCCTCGTCACCATGCACCACACCGCCGAGGACGCCATGGTCTTCCCGCACCTCCGCCGCACGGAGCCCGCCCTGGCGCCCGTGCTCGACCGCCTCCAGGAAGAGCACCACGCCATCCACAAGATCATCGAACGCGTCGACCGCGCCCTCGTCTCGTTCGTCGGCGACCCGGACGGCCTCGGCCACCTGCGCGAGACCGTGGACCTGCTCACCGACAGCCTGCTGTCCCACCTGTCGTACGAGGAGCGCGAACTCGTCGAGCCCCTGGCCAGGAACGGCCTCTAGGCCCGGCGGGCGGGGAACGCGCGACGGCGCGCCGCGACCACGACCGCCAGGGCCACCGCCACCAGCGGCAACGAGGTCCACGGCAGCGCACCCGCCCCGGCGCCCTCCAGCACCAGCCCACCGGCCAGCGACCCCGCGGCGATCCCCGCGTTGTACACGGTCGTCTGCATGGACGTGGCCGCGTCCGCGTTCACCGCCCCGGAGGCGTCCACCAGCGCCGACTGCAGCAACGTCGGCACCCCGCCGAAGGCCGCCCCCCACAGCGCGACCGCGCCCAGCGGCGCCCAGCCCGGCCCACCGGAGACGGCCAGCACCGCCATGGCCCCCGCCACCACGGCCAGCACCACCACGAGCGTCACCCGCGGGAACCGGTCGATCACCACCCCGGTCACCCAGATCCCCGCCACCGTCCCGACCCCGAACACGAGCAGCACGACACTCGTCCGCCCCAACCCGGCGAAGGCCACGAACGGCGCCAGGTACGTGTACATCGCCTGATGCCCGACCAGCACCAGCACCGTCACCCCCAGGATCGTCCGGACGCCGGGCAGCACCGCCACCCGCCGCAACGGAACCCGCACCGTGGCCGCCTCACCGGGAAAGTCCGGCACCTTCCACAGCACCCACCCCACCAGCGCGACCGCCACGACCGCCAGCCCCAGAAAAGCGGTCCGCCACCCGAACGCCGAGGCCAGCGCCGCGCCCGCCGGAATCCCCGCGCACAGCGCCACCGTGATCCCCGCCGAGACGATCGCGATGGCCCGCCCCCGCCGCTCGACCGGCACCATCCGGGCCGCGTACCCGACCAGCATCGCCCACAGGATCCCGCCCATGACGCCGGCCAGGACCCGCGCCCCGAAGGTCACCGCATAGGACGACGAGAGCGCGGTCACCGTGTTGAACAGGGCGAATCCCACCAGCGTCCCCACCAGTACGGGCCGCCGCGGCAGCCCGCGCAGCAACGCCGTCAGCGGGATCGCCGACAGGGTCGAGGCCACCGCGTACGCCGTCACCAGGAACCCGGCCCGCCCCTCCGGCACCCCCAGCGCCGCGCCGAGCTGCGGCAGCAGCCCCGCCGGAAGCAGCTCCGTCATCACCGCCGTGAACGCCGCCGAGAACAGCGCCAGCAGCCCCGACCAGGGCATTCTCCCGACGCGTACGGCGTCGGCGATCGTCGCACCAGACATGTCGAATATGCTGAAACGTTCACATCAATGTGAAGGCAAGCCGGGAGGCCCCGCCGTGAGAATCGGTGAACTGTCGCGACTGACGGGCGTGCCGACCCGCATGCTCCGCTACTACGAGGAGCAGGACCTCCTCCACCCGGAGCGCGCCGACAACGGCTACCGCCATTATCCGGAGCCGGCCGTCTACCGGGTTCAGCAGATCCGCGGCCTGCTCGACTCCGGACTCACCACGGAGATCATCCGCCGTGTCCTGCCGTTCCTGAACAAGCCCGACGAGATCCACCTGCACCCGCAGTGCCTCACCCCGGAGCTGGCCGACCTCCTGGAGGCCGAGGCCGACCGCATCCAGCAGCGCATCGAGTGCCTTTCCCGCAACCGCGACGCGATTCACGCGTACCTGGCGGCCGTGCGATCTTCCTGAGCCGGCGCCTTTACAATGTAGATCACTTGTACATCCGAGTTACTGATCAACGGCGGCCTGTTGATCGAAAACGGGGTGTGGCGCTGCACCTGCCCCCCAAGATCGCTACGTATAGTGATCTCCGATGTCACTTCGTGATTACAGGGGGAGATCATGAGGAATAGCCTCATCGCCGTCGGCGGTGCGCTACTCGCCGCGACCGCACTGTACGGAAGCGCCACGCCCGCCACGGCCGACGACGACGGGAAGCACCACAACTCGAAGCACTGCGGCCTCGGGGTGGGCGACGACATTACCTATCACCACGTCACCGACCACGGCGTGTTCGCCGGGACCCGCAAGACCAAGGCCTGCAAGGACGACGGCGGCGCCGGCTGGGACTGGTCGTGGGACCCCCACTGGCATCACCGCAACTGGCCCACCAGCGGCAACGGCAACTGGGCCGGCTCCTGGCCCGACCACGGCTTCCACCACGACGACTGATCAAGCCCCGCATCACGCGTTCGTCCCGGTGCCCACCACGCAGGCACCGGGACGAACGCGTTCAGGACCCCGGCACCGTTCAGACATCACCGCCGGAACAAGCGCGTTCAGGCGCTCGCCGCCGTGCCTTCCCCCGGCCGGTTCGATGTTCCGGGGACGTTGCCGCCATGCTGGGGTGATGGATGATCCACTGAGCTGGTTGGCCCAGGACGCCGGATCAGGACCTCTCCCCGTCCGCGAGGGGCAGTTCCATCGGGTCGTGATGGGCTCGGACCGGGTCGTGTGCCTGCCCCGCACCGAGGCGGCGGCTGCCCGGCTGCCCCAGCGGGCGGCCATACTGCGCGTGCTCGCCGGGCTCGGTCTCGGCTTCCGCATCCCCCGGCCGCTGTCCGAAGGCGCGGGCGAGGCGCCGTACCTGGTGCTCAGCCGCGTCCCCGGCGCGCCGCTGGAGGACGGCGCGCTCGACGACCCGGCGGTGGCCGGGGCGGCGGCGGAGCAGTACGCCGAGCTGCTGGCCGCGCTGGCCCGGGCGGGGGCCGACGAGCGGGCGCGGGCGGCGCTGCCGTGGACGCCGGAGGATCGGTGGCGGCGGTTCGAGGCGGATGTCCGCGCCGAGTTGTTCGGGCTCATGTCGGACGGCGGACGCCGGCGGGCCGAGCGGGAGCTTGCCGCGGCCGCGGGTCTCCCCCACGTCGCCACGGCGGTGGCGCACGGTGACCTCGGCGCCGAGAACGTGCTGTGGGAGATCGACGGCGGGCGGCCCCGGCTCAGCGGCGTGATCGACTGGGACGAGGCCACCATCGGCGACCCCGCCGAGGACCTCGCCGCCATCGGGGCCGGCCACGGCGACGCGTTCCTGGACCGGGTGCTCGCGCTGGGCGGCTGGGCCGACGACGAGACGGCGGCCCGCATCGCCGCCATCCGCGGCACGTTCGCCCTGCAGCAGGCGCTCGACGCCCACCGGGACGGCGACGCCGAAGAACTGGCGGACGGCCTGACCGCCTACCGCTGAGCGCCACCGCACGGCCCATCCGAGGGGCCGCTACCCGACCCACCGCTCGCCCCGCCCGCGGGCCGGCCGCCGCTCTTGCGCACCACAGGCGGGCAGGCGGCAAACCGCAGACGGCTGAGGCAGCCGAGGAGGCAGCTGAGGGCCGGAGGGCCGGGAGACCGGAGGGGCGGGGAAGGCAGAGGCGCGGAAGGCCGGAGGGGTGGGGTGGTCAGGGTCTGAGGCGGGAGGAGGGGGTGGCCGCGGAGGTCGGGCGGCCGACTCGGGCCACGTGGAGGAGGGTCCGGGGGTCCGCGACGCCCAGCCGGTTCGCGAGGACCTGCCTGGTCGGCTCGCAGTCGATGATCTGGCTCAGCGGGTGCGTGGCATAGCCGTGCGCGGACAGGGTGAGCCAGTGCCGCATCAGCACGCGCCCCAGCTCCAGCTCGTCCTCGACCGCCCCCACCAGCACCAGGACGTCCCCGTCGTAGTCGAGCAGGTCCCGCGAGGCCCCGGCCAGCACCCTCGGGAGGCCCAGGGGACGCAGGGCCGGGTAGAGGGCCAGCGAGGCGCGCAGGCCGATGGCCTCCGCCCTGCTGAGGGACAGGGCCCGGTCGGTGAGGCCGTCGAGCAGGTAGCGGCGGTGGCGGCGGGTGAGCCGCAGCCAGGCGCGCAGCTCCCGCGTCACCTCCTGGTCGCCGAACTGGTGCAGGTCGGCCGCGTGCAGCAGGTCCGCGAGGTCGCGGCAGGCCAGCCGCCGCATCCCGGTGAGCTCGGCGACCAGCGGGTCCGGCAGGCGTCCCGGGTGGTACTCGCCGCGGTTGGCGCCGCGCGCCCGGACGTCCGCCGTCGTGAAGGGCGTCCGGTACGGCTGCGCGGCGGCGTACAGGACGCCCACCCGGTGCGGACCCGGATCGGGACGGAAGCCGACCGGCAGGCCGGCGTCGGCGCAGACGATCAGGCAGCACTCCACGAACGCGCCCAGGCTCAGGCGCAGGTCGCGGCCCGTGGGGTCGCTGATGGGCAGGGCACGTGACGGGTCCCAGCCGACCTCGGCCCCGTCGGCCGTGTAGGTGAGGGTCCAGGGCTGGGTGTTGTGGGCGCTGGGGGCACGCCAGAAGTCCGGCTCCAGCGGCCGCAGCCGGTCTTTCACGCCGTCAGGCCCTTCTCGTAGAACGTGTAGCCGTGCAGGGGTCGGCCGCCCATCGCGGTGTACTGGGCGGCGGAGCCGGGGTTCGTGCGCTCGACGTACGTGCTGCGCAGTGCCCGGTAGCCGCCCCGGCGCAGCCCGTCGTGCAACTCCCGGGCCAGCAACCGCATGTAGCCGTGGCCCTGCTCCCCGGGGACCGTGCCCTTGATGATGAGCACGGCCTCGCTGCGGTAGCGGGACCGGGTGGCCAGCAGGCGGAGCTGGTTCAGGAGGTGGAGATTGCCACGAATTTTCGCGATAAATCGCGAAATGTCGGGCAAGCACAGCACGAACGCGATCGGCCGCTCCTCCTTCGTCAGGTACAGCAGCAACGACTCGTCCAGCAGGTACGCCAGCCCGTCCGTCTGCGCCGCGAGCTGCTCCGCCGAGATCTCCGTGTAGTAGCCGAGCTGCGCGAAACTGGCGTTCAGCATCTCCCGCAGGATCGGCAGCTGCTCCGCCACGCGCCGCCGGTCGCCCCGGTGCACGCGCAGCCCCTCGGCCGCGATCCGCCCGTCGTCGAACGCGAACACCGGCTCCTCCGGCACCGGGCAGATCCAGGTGTCGGACTCGAAGCGGCGGGCGAAGCCGCACGCCTCGTACGCGACCGGATAGTACGGGTGGTTCCAGGCGCTGTCGATGAAGCCGCGCTCGTCGAAACCGGCGGTGATGACCCCGCCCGCCTGGTTGGGCAGCAGCGACACCGGCCCGAACACCGCCTCCTTCCCGGCGTCGCGCCCGGCCGCGAGGATGCCGTCGAACAGCTCCTCCGCCGCCTCCTCCGCGAACTCGGTCAGCCCGAACAGCTGCGTGGCCCGGCCCAGCTTGGCGTCCAGCGCGGCGTCGGTGTGCAGGGTGGTCCGCGCGACCACCCGCCCGCGCCGCCTGAGCAGGAACAGCCGTACCCCCTGCCGGTGCCACGTGCGTACCTGCGCGTGCAGCGGCGGGATGAAGCGCGGCTCGCCCGCGTAGACGCGGTCGGTCAGCGCGAGGAAGTCGCGCAGGTCGCGGCGGCTCTCGACGGGATGCAGCGTCACCCGCGCCTCACCCGGGGACCTTCGCCATCCTCGGCGGACAGCGGGGTGAACATCTCGATGTGCGCCATCGGCCCGCCCTCCGCGCGCCAGACCCCGTTGCTGTAGCCCTCCGGCTCGGCGTTGTAGAGCCGGATGTAGCCGCCGGTGGCGTTCCTGGTCCCGTCCGTCACCCACTGCATGAGCTTGCGGTGGTGGCGGCTGCGGGCGAAGCGCAGCAGCGCGTCGCGGTCCTCGAAGAACGCGAGCGTGCCCAGCGTGAACGGGAACTCCCAGTAGACCTTGTGCCAGCAGTAGCCGCGCATCCGCTTCATGTCCCGCACCATGCGGAACCAGGTCAGGGTGAGCGTGACTATCGACAGCGGCCCCCGGTAGCGGGTCGCGCCGACGAACATCGCCGTCGCCCGCCCCTGCGCCGGGGCCTTGCTGAAGTCCGTGGTCCTCATGCGTCCTTCACCAGGTAGACGTTCTTCATCTTCGTGAGGCCGGCGAACGGCCCCTCGCCCGGGTCGAAGACCTTGACGCGCAGGTCGGCGGCCGTCGGGTCCTCCTTGAGCGACTCGGCGAAGTCACGCGAGACGGCGCTCAGGTGGGCGACCACGCCCTTGCGGCAGATCTCGGCGAGTTCGTCGCGGTCGGCGGCGTCAGGGCCGCGCAGCTCAATGTTGATCACCGGGCGGTACTCCAGGCCCGGCAGCTCCTCCAGCGACAGGCAGAACCGGTTGATCGCGGCCGCGTACGGATTGCCCTGGTAGAGGCCGTACTCGACGTCCTGGGGATACAGGTTGGCCCCCATGTACGAGATCGTCGAGTCCTTGCGGCCGAACAGGAACAGCAGCGGCAGGTTCATCCGCTCGTCGGTCCACGCGCGCTCGTACTCGTCGGCGCCGAGCGCCCGCCTGACGTCGGCGAGGGTGTGCAGCCTGGCCTCGTCGCCGACGTTGTAGCGCAGCTTGGGCTGCAGGCAGCTCTTGGTGTTGATGGTGCACAGCAGCTCGCCCTCGCCGTTGACCTCCAGGAACGTCTCCAGCGGGTTGTAGTGGAAGATCATCGGCAGCCGCTGCTCCCCCGGTCCGAGTAACAGCTCGCGCAGCCGCTGGTCGGTGGCCAGGCGCTTGCGCAGCCACACGCTGAACCCGCTCTCCGCGCCCATCCCGATCGTCAGGTCGCTGGCGCCGTAACCGGAGCGGACCTCCTCGAAGCGCTCCTCCAGGTAGTCGCGCAGCGCCTCGGTCATGCCCTCGCCGCCGACCATGCCGCGGATGCGGTAGTCCCGCCACGGGAAACCGCTCTCGTCCAGGCGGTCGCGCAGATGCTTGAGGAACGGCGGGTACGCGGCCACCACGTAGTCGTAGCCGGGCCCGAAGTGCTCCAGCGTGTCGGCGATCTTCTCCAGGTCGGGGCCGGTGTTCTTGACCATCGCGACGCGCGCCATGGCGGTGCCCGTGGTGGTGCCGGTGGCCCAGGCGCCCATCGAGTACGCGTTGATCACGAACAGCCGCTTGCCGGGGAAGACCAGCTCGATGTAGCCGGCCGCGTTGCGGTAGATGCCCTTGAGCTCGCGCGGCCCGCGTACCCAGTTGTACGGCTTGCCGCTGGACCCCGACGACTCGTCCACGATCACGCCGGGTCGGTGCAACTTGCCTTCCTGGCAGCGGCTCTCCTCGTCGTACACGGCGGCGTAGTTCTGCTTGCTGGTCTCGGGGAAGTCCGCCAGCCTCCTGGCGTGCCCGGCGCCGTTCGCCCCCAGGAAGTGCCGGTAGGCGGGCACGTCCACGGCGGCGAACTGGCAGGCCAGCCTGGCGTGCCGGGCCGCCAGCCAGTCGAAGGCCGGGTGGTAGCTCCGGGCGACGAGCCGCCAGATGGCGGGGTGCATCGCGCCCAGCCGGTACGCGCCGGTCAGGGACCAGGAGTAGGCCTGGAGGCGGGCCCTCCGCCAGCGCTGGCGGGGGGTGAGCGGCCCGAGAGCCGGGCTGAGGCGGGTCATGAACGGTGAGACTAATGGGCCGGATAGAAGATCGCTTTACGCCCACTTTCACCCGCTTTATACATTCCCTATCCTTCCCTATTGTGTGCCATCATAGGGAGCGATATGGAGCATTACACCGTCGAACAGGTGGCGGCCCTGCTGGGGTTGCACGTCAAGACCGTCCGCAACTACGTACGCGACGGGCGGCTGCCGGCCGTGCGCATCGGCAAGCAGTACCGGATCGCCAAGGAGGACCTGGCGGCCTTCACCGGCACTCCGCTCGTCACGCCCCGCCGCGCGGAGGCGTCGAGCATCGTGCAGGTCGACGGCATCGCCAGGCGCGACATGGACCGGGTCAGCACGATGGTCCTGGGGTCGCTGGCGAGCCGGCCCCATGGCCTGCGCGTGGAGTTCGTCTACGACGAGGAACGCGAGCACCTGAAGGTCATCGTGCTGGGCGCGCTGGAGGAGAGCGCCCAGGTCCTGAGGATCATCGACGCGCTGGTGAGGGAGTGAGGCCCGTGGTCGCGATCTACGCCTCACCGGAGGCCGCGACCGGATGCTCGACTCGTACGGCACCCGCCGCCACCTGCTGCGTGCCGCGCCGGACGCGGACGTACGTCTCCTGCCCGGCACCGGCCACCTGCTCCCCGCCCACACCCAAGAGATCATGGACTTCCTGGAGACCGCACATGCCTGACGACCGCGTATACGTCTGCGAGCCGCACGGCGAGCCGCTGCGCGAGACCCGCGACGCGCTCGACCTGCTCGGCGAGGCCTTCGGCAGGGGCGCGAGCTGGGTGGCCGTCCCCGCCGGGCGGCTGCACGACGACTTCTTCGCGCTGCGCACGGGCGTGGCGGGCGAGATCGCGCAGAAGTTCGTCAACTACCGCGTCGGCCTGGCCGTCGTGGGGGACATCTCCCGCTTCACCGCCGCCAGCTCGGCGCTGCGCGACTGGGTGTTCGAGTCGAACCGGGGCGGGCACATCTGGTTCGTCGGCGACCTGGAGGAGCTGGCGGCTCGGCTGCCGGCCCGCGAGGATCCCGCGAGCCGGCCCTGAGGCGAGCCTGCTCTGAGGTGCTCAGGTGCGGCGGGCGGCCACGGCGGCGAGCATCTCCCAGGCCGCCTCGGGGTGCAGCGTCTCGTCCGGGTCCGAGTGGAACGGGTCGAGGACGACCGTCTCCGCGCCGAGCAGCCGCAGCTCCTCCAGGTCGGCCATGACCTGCTCGATCGTGCCCTCGCCCGCGCGCCGCTCCGCCGGCGGCGCGTCGGTGACGCGCAGCAGGATCCTGGGCGTCAGGGCGGGCACCGGCCGACCCTCCTCGGCGGCGATCTCCTTCAGGCGCGACCAGTTCTCGCGCAGCCAGGGCAGGGTGCTCCTGAGCGGGTGCCACCCATCGCCGTAGCGCACCGCCCTGCGCAGCCCCGCCTCGCTGCCGCCGCCGACCCAGATCGGCACGCCGCCGGAACGGTAGTCGCCCTCGTCGGCCCAGGCGGTGCGGATGGCGGCGAGGTATTCGTCGGTCACCTTGCCGCGCCGCTCGTACACCGCTCCGAGCGCCTCGAACTCCTGCCGAGCCCACCCGATCCCCACGCCCAGCACCAGCCGCCCGCCGCTGAGGTCGTTGAGGTTGGCCGCCATGCGGGCAGTGAGCAGCGGGTGGCGGTACGGCACGATGAGCACCGTGGTGCCGAGCCCGATCCGGGTGGTGGAGCCGGCGAGCCAGGCCAGAGTCGTGAACGGCTCGTAGAACGGCGCGGGATACTGCTTGGCGACGTCTGAGGTGATGGCCACGTGGTCGGAGACCATGAGCAGGTCGTATCCGAGCCCCTCGACGGTCTGCGCCCAGCTGCGCAGCACGTCAGGGTTGGTGCCGGGGCCGAAATTGGGAACATTCACGCCTATTCGCACCGGGTCAGGTTATCCCAGCGATCATCGCGTCAGCCGCAGGCGGCACGCACGTCCGCCATGAGGCGCGCCGCGGCGTCGATCGTCCGGGCGATCTCCTCCGGGGTGCGCCCCACCTCCGCCAGCAGCGCCTGGGCCCGCTCGCCGAAGCCGGGCGGGGCGGAGGGGAGCCGGGCGGCCGCGGCGACCATGCCCTTCTCGTTGATCAGCCAGGCGCCGTCGGCGGCGTGCAGGGCGTGGCAGGCGACGCCGACGGCGCGGAAGAGCGCACCGGCCGCGTACGCCGGGTCCTGACCCTTGGCGCCGTAGCCGCCGATCGTCAGGGCGAAGTCGGCCTCCCACAACCCTCCGATCAGCGCCTGGCGCAGCGCGGGCGGGTATCCGTCCGTGACGTCCCGCCGCAGGGCGGCGAGCTCGCCGGTGGGGTCGGCCAGGACCTGGCACAGGGCGGCCTCGCCGGCGTAGGCGTGGGAGTAGAAGCCGAGAGGGTGTCCGGGCTGGAAGCCGATCTCGTAACGGCCCTGGCGGCAGTCGTCCCAGACGCGGTGGACGCGGTCGAGGTCGCGGTAGATCCAGTCGACCCGCAGGCCGTCCACGGTGAGCCAGCCGCCGCCGTCCACCCACGGCCCCCAGCCGCCCGGCTCAGTCACCTCGGTCGGCTCGCCCGTCACCTCCCGCGCCAGGGCGCGCAGGGCGGCCACGTCGAGCGGGCCCCGGTAGTAGAGGCCGAGGTCGATGTCGGAGTCCGGCCGGTGCGTGCCGCGCGCCCGGCTCCCACCCAGGACGACGGCCACCACCCCGCGCACTTCGACCAGTCGGGCGGCTATGGCGTGAATGTCCGGCTCCTACACGGGTCGATCTTAGAGCGGGGCGAGGTACCGCGAGCGTGGAGCGGGCAGGGAAGGGTCGTGAGAGTCGTCGCGTTGTCGGACACGCACGCGCCCAGGCGCTGGCGTTCCTGCCCGCCCCGCGTCGCCGCGCACCTGCGCGGCGCGGACGTCATCCTGCACGCGGGCGACGTCTGCGTGTCCTCCGTGCTGGACGAACTGGCCGCGTACGCCCCCGTCCACGTCGTGAAGGGCAACAACGACGGCCCGGACGTGGTGGCGCCGGAGACGCTGGAGCTGACCCTGGACGGGCTGCGGATCGGCATGATCCACGACAGCGGCCCGGCCAAGGGGCGCCTCGACCGCCTGCGGCGCCGCTTCCCCCAGGCGGACCTGGTCGTCTTCGGCCACTCGCACATCCCGCTGGACGAGTCGGGCCACGGCCTGCGCATCTTCAACCCCGGCTCCCCCACCGACCGCCGCCGTCAGCCGCACGGCACGCTGGGCCTGCTCACCATCGAGGACGGCGTCCTGACCGGCGCCGAGATCGTACCCGTCACCTGACCGCGCCAAGGACGGCGGATCAGCCCGGCCGTACGACCGGCGGTGTAGTGCGGGGGGCGGCGGCGCGCGGGCCCCTACGTCCCGCGGCGTACCGGAGACGGAGACGGCGGGCGGATTCTGTCACCGCCGCTTGCGAGGATCCTCGGGACTTAAGGGCCGCGGTAAGCCGACGGGAATGAAGCCGTAAGCGCCCTCCAGCACAGTGATCTCAGATCACAGGAGAGAAGGGCCGAGAGATGAGCCAGCCGTACACCATCCAGGACGAGATCACGCTCCCCGGGTTCGCCGGGGCCGTCCACCTGCCGGGCGAGGCCGGGTACGAGGAGCTGCGCCGCTCGCTCAACCCGCGCGTGGACGCCCACCCGGCCCTGGTGGCCGAGGCGTACGGCGTGGCCGACCTGCGCGGCGCGCTGCTGGCGGCGCGGCAGCACGGGGTGCCGTTCGCGGTGCAGGCGACCGGGCACGGCACGCACGAGGCGTGTGACGGCGGCGTCCTGGCCAGGACCTCCCCCATGGCCTCGGTCCTGGTGGACCCGGACCGGCGGATCGCCCGGGTGGGGCCGGGAGCGCTCTGGGGCGAGGTGGTCGCGGCCGCCGCGCCGTTCGGGCTGGCGCCGCTGTCGGGGTCGTCGCCGTCGGTCGGAGTCACCGGCTACACGCTCGGCGGCGGGCTCGGGTGGCTGGCGCGCAAGCACGGGTTCGCGGCCGACAGCGTGGTGCGCGCCGAGGTGCTGCTGGCCGACGGCCGGCACGTCGTGGCGAGCGCGGACAGCCACCCCGAGCTGTTCTGGGCGCTGCGCGGCGGCGGTGGCGGGTTCGGCGTCGTCACCTCGCTGGAGTTCCGCCTCCACCCGGTCGAGCGGGTGTTCTCGGGGTTCGCGTACTTCCCGATCGAGGCGGCGGCCGAGACGCTGACCGCGTACCGGAGCTGGATCGAGGACGCCCCCGACGAGATCAGCACGGCGGTGGTGCTCAGGCGGATGCCCGAGGACGCGCCGGAGGCGGTGCGCGGCAGGCACGTCGTCATGGTCAAGGTGGTGCACGCCGGCGAGGCCGAGGAGGCCAGGCGGCTGCTCGCGCCGCTGTGGCGGGCGGCCGGACCGGCGCTGCTGGACGAGACGCGCCCCAGCACGTACGCGGCCACCTCCATGGGCGGCACGCCCAACCGGCACATGGACATGTTCGAGTCGGTGCCCGACGAGGTGATCGGCACGCTGGTGCGGGCCGCGGAGCACGCGCAGACCGTGGAGATCCGCCACTGGGGCGGCGCGATGGCCCGCCCCGGCCGGGACGCCGGCCCGGTCAGCCACCGCGGCACGAAGCTGTCGGTCATCGTGGACACCGTCGTGCCGGGGCTGGCGGAGGAGCTGCGCCCGTACGCCAACGGCGGCACGTTCCTCAACTTCCTGGCCGACCCGGCAAGGACGGCGGCGGCGTACACGACCGGCGACTTCCGGCGGCTGCGCGAGGTCAAGCGGGCCTACGACCCGGACGGCTTCTTCCGCGTCGGTCACGTCACCCGTTGATCGAGCGGGTTCATGACCGCGCGGTGAGGCCGGACATGACGATCGCGAAGAGGTGGTCGCGGCGCGAGGCGAGGGACGGCGCCTGGTCGGTGATCCAGCTGAGCGCGTTGGCCAGCGCGAACACGTCCGTCCCGCCGACGTCGGCCCGGATGCGCCCGGCCGCCTGGGCGCGTTCCAGGAGGTGGCCGGCCGCCGAGCGCATCGCCGCGCACGAGGCGTGCAGCGGGGACTCCTCGTCGTTGATCGTGGCCATCATGGACGCGGCCAGCCCCCGGTAGGCCGCCGCGCCCCCGATGAGGTCCTCCAGGAACGCCACCAGCGCCTCGTACGGCGCCTCGCTCTCGCCCAGGGCCTGCGCCCGCGCGGCGAGCCGGTCGAAGCTCTGCCGCAGCAGCGCCTCCAGCAGCGCCTCCCGGGTGGGGAAGTGCCGGTAGAGCGTCCCGAGCCCGACCTGCGCGCGCCGGGCGATGTCGCGCAGGGACGCCTCGGTCCCCTGCTCCTCGACGACGACCCGCGCCACGGCGAGGATGCGCTCCCGATTGCGCCGCGCGTCGGCGCGCAGCTCGGGGGAGGTTTTCGGCGCGGCGGTATCCGGTGATTCGCCCGGCATGCACGGTCCTTCCATTGACAAGTGGAGCAGTGCTCCAGTTATTATCCGGAGCACTGCTCCACATCATAGTGGAGCCGATTCCGTTGGGAGAACCCATGCCCGCGACCATGCATGCCGTGCGCCTCCACGCTCCGGGTGGCCCGGAGGTGCTCGTGTACGAGGAGATCGCCCGGCCCGAGCCGGGGCCGGGCGAGGTCCTGGTCCGCGTCCACGCCGCCGGGATGAACCCGCCGGACTGGTACGCCCGGAAGGGCTTCACCCTCATCCCCGAGGACCGGCGGCCGGAGCTGCCCCTGCCGTACACGCCGGGGACCGACGTGTCGGGGGTCGTGGCCGCGCTCGGGCCCGGCGTCACCGAGTGGCAGGTGGGGGACGAGGTGTTCGGCCTGCTCCGCTTCCCGAGCCTGGACGCCAGGGCGTACGCCGAGTACACCACCTCGCCCGCCGGGGACCTCGCCAGGAAGCCCGAGTCCGTCGATCACCTGCGGGCGGCGGGCGTGCCGATGGCGGGGCTCACGGCCTACCAGTTCCTGTTCGACTACATCAAGCTCGAGCCGGGCAGCCGGGTGCTCGTGAACGGCGCGGCCGGCGGCGTGGGGCACTTCGCCGCGCAGCTCGCCGCCGACGCCGGCTGCCACGTGATCGGCGTCGCCTCCGGGCGCCATGAGGCGTTCCTGAAGGATCTGGGGGTGGCCGAGTTCGTCGACTACACGCGGGCGGCCGTCGGGGAGGTGGTCCGGGACGTGGACTACGTGCTCGACACCGTCGGCGGGCCCCAGGCGTACCGGCTGCTGCCCGCGATCAGGGACGGCGGCGTCTACAGCCCCGTCTTCCTCGGGGAGTACGGCGAGGAGGAGATGGCCCGGCGGGGCATCGAGAAGCGCGGGGGCCAGGTGCGCTCGGACGGGACTCAGATGGCGGAGCTGGCCCGGCTGATGGACGAGGGCCGCCTCCGGGTCGGCGTCGACTCCGTCTTCCCGCTCCGGGACGCGGCCAAGGCGCACGAACGGGCCGAACAGGGTCACATCCAGGGCAAGATCGTGTTGCAGGTGACCGCCTAGCCGGGCCTGCCTCTAGCATTTCGCAGGTGACCACCTTCGACGATCCTGACGCGTTCGAGTATCTGGACTTCTCGGCCCTGCCGCCGCGCCAGCAGCGGATCCTGGCCATGATCCGCGACTGGGTGGTCAGGTACGGCTATCCCCCGGGCACGCGCGAGATCGGCCACGCGGTCGGGCTGCGGTCGTCCTCCTCGGTGTCGAAGCACCTGAAGAGCCTGGAGGAGAAGGGGTTCCTGCGCCGGGGCGCGACCATGACCCGGCCGATCGACGTGCGCCTGTTCCTGCGGGCCTCGGCGCCGGAGCCCGCCGGCGACGTGGTGAGCGTGCCCGTGGTCGGCGACATCGCCGCGGGCACCCCCATCCTGGCCGACGAGCACGTGGACGACACGCTGACCCTGCCCCGCGACCTCACCGGGCGCGGCACCGTGTTCGCCCTGCGCGTGCGGGGCGATTCGATGATCGACGCCGCGATCTGCGACGGCGACATGGTCGTGGTGCGGCAGCAGCCCGAGGCCCACTCGGGCCAGATCGTCGCCGCCATGATCGACGGCGAGGCCACGGTCAAGGTGTTCCGCCGGCGCGGCGGGCACGTCTTCCTCGAACCGCGCAACCCCGCCTACGACGTCATCGACGGCGACGGCGCCGTGGTGCTGGGCATCGTGGTCTCGGTCCTGCGCAGCGTGTGAGCACCGCCGTCAGGCGAGGACGACCGGCTTGAGCACGTCCTCGCACCACTGGCGGAAGGTGGTGGGGGTGCTCGTCCGAGGGGCGCGGACGGCGCCGTTGTCGAGGCCGGCGTCCTTGGCCAGCGCCATGTCGAGCATTCCCTGGGCCATCACTTCGGACATCCCCGACCCCACCAGCCCGGCCTTGAACGCCTCGCCCGACAACTGCTCGAAGCGGATCGGGCGGCTCAGCACCTCGGACATGATCCGCGCCATGTCCTCGAAGGAGAGGTCCTCGGGGCCGAGCACCGGGACCTCCTCGACACCGCTCCAGGTGTCGTCGAGCAGCAGATCGGCGGCGACCGCGGCGATGTCGCGCGTGGCGCAGCTCGGAGCCTTGTGGTCGCCGGAGATCGGCGAGGTGAACATGGACCGGTTCCTGATCAGCTCGGCCTGGCGCAGCAGGTTGTCCATGAACGAGGGCATCGCCAGCGCCCGGTAGCTCACGCCCGTGCTCGCGATCAGGTCGTCCATGGCGAGGGACGCCGTCACGTACCCGGCGTTCCCGGCCACCGCCGTCCCGCGGCCCAGGGCCGAGACTCCGACCACCCGCTCGACCCCCTGGGCCGTGATGGCCTCGCACGCGGGGCGGCTGAAGCCGGCGTAGGCGGCATCGACGCTCGCGGAGCGAGGGTCGGACGGCACCAGCCAGAAGACGGTGCGGGCGCCGGCGAACGCCTTGGTGACCACGTCGAGCTCGCGGTGCGAGCCCTCGACGACCTCGGCGTACGCGCGCACGGCGGCGGGCAGCCGGTCGGGCTCGCGCGCGATCACCCGGGTGGGTGCGCCGGCGGCCATGAGGCGGTCGAGGACCTGGCGGCCGATCTTACCGGTGGGCGTAGTGACGACGATCATGAAAACCCCTGGAGGGAAGTATGGACGGGAAGGACGAGAGCCCAGTCAACCCGGCGCCGCGGCAGACCTGAAGGACCGATCCGATCACCATTGATACTGTCGAGGTATGAATGACCTGGAGGTCCGGCAGCTCCGCTACTTCGTGGCCGTCGCCGAGGAGTTGCACTTCGGGCGCGCGGCCGAGCGGCTCGGCATGGCGCAGCCGCCGCTGTCCCGCGCGATCCGGGCCCTGGAGCGGCAGCTGGGCGTGCCGCTGCTGGAGCGCACCACGCGCCACGTCGCGCTCACCCCCGCCGGCGAGACCCTGCTGCGCGACGCCCGGATCGCGCTCGACGCGGTGACCGCGGCCGCCCGGCGGGCCCGGCACGCCGGCCGGTCCGACCCCGGGCTGCGCCTGGCGCTGAAGGCCGACTACGACGGCGGGCTGCTGCCGCGGATCCTCGCCGCGTACCGGAGCGAGCCGGCCGCCCTACCGGTGGAGCTCGTGCTGGGCGGGAAGGGGGAGCAACTGTCGGCGCTGCACGACGGCCGCGCGGACGTCGCCCTGGTGCCCGCGCCCCTTGACGAACCCCTTGACGCACGTGGCCTGGACGTCGAACCGCTGCTGACCGAGCCCCGGCTGGTCGCGCTGGCCGCCTCCGATCCGCTGGCCTCCCGCTCGCGCCTGCGCCTGGCCGACCTGACCGGCAGGGTCCTCCCCGACGGGACACCCGCCGACGGCCGGGAAGCCTGCCCGGCGACGGCAGGGACCCGGCCGAGACGCCTGGACCTGGCAGAGATCTTCAACCTGGTCGAGGTGGGCAGCATCGTCTGGTTCCCCCCGGCCTCGGTCGCGCCGCGCCACCCCCGGCCCGGCATCGCGTACCGGATCGTCAGCGATCTGGCGCCGCTCACCCTCACCCTGGCCTGGCCGCACCACAGCCGCTCACCGGCCGTCGCCGCCTTCGTCCGCACGGCCACCGCCACTGCCACTCACTCGGCGGACGCACCGGAGCCCCAGCCCGCCCCGAGCTGAACAACGCCCGCCGCTCCGCTACGCCGCCGGGCTGAGGCGGGCGGCGGTCGTGACGCTCAGAAGGGTGCGGGCCAGGGCGTCCGTCTGGCGGAACAGCGGGGCGTCGACGCCCGGGCGGGCGAATCCGGCCGTGCCGGGGCCGCCCGCCGTCCACGGGCCGAGGGCGAAGCGGCGGGGGTGGACGGCGCCGGTGCGGGCGACGAGGCGGCGGTCCGGGAGGCGGACGTCCAGGAGGCCGGACTCCTCGCGGCACTCGCCCCGGGCGAAGAGCGCGCCGAGGAGCGGGTCGGTACTGCGGGCCACGGTCGGCTCCGGTAACCGGGCCTCCACCAGCGCCCGCGCCTCCACCGCGCCGGGCACGCTCGTGCTGACCGCCCGCCAGACCCCCGCCCGCTCGTCCCGCCCGACCCGGATGCCCTCGCCCAGGAACGTGACCACCCCGGCCCGCGCCAGCGCCCGCAGCTCGGCCAGCCGGGACGCGGGCGGGCCGCTGGCAAGGTAGTTGTACAGGCCCTGGAACCAGGGATCCGCCGGCACCACCCCGCGCAGCGCGTTCAGGCCGTGGATCAGGGCCAGGTCCGCGCTGTGCGCCGGGTCGGCCCGGCGCTCCAGGTCGGCCGTCAGGTAGCCGCCCATCCAGCGCCCCAGCCCGGCCAGGTCGCCGAAGCGCATCCCGTGCAGCGGCCGTTCCAGCCGGTCCAGCCGCAGCCGGTCGGCGAAGCGCGGCACCGACCTGGTGACGAGCGCGCGCATCTCCTTCCCGCCCCACTCGGCCTGCGCGAAGGCGGGCTCGAACGCGTCCCAGCCGATCCGGGTCCGCGACGGGTGCCCGTTGAACAGCTCGAAGTAGTACGCGTACGCCAGCTCCTTGGCCACCGCCCGCCGCAGCTCCCCGGCAGGCGTGCCCGGGGTGACGAACCCGGGCAGGCCGGGCGGCGGCGCGGCGAGCCGGTAGCCGGCCTTGGCGTGGTACGGCACTCCCCTGCGCGACCCCACGTACAGGCGCGGCTCGGACCCGCCGGGCACGTAGTGCAGCTCACCGCCGTGTTCGGTGAAGCGCCCGCCGCGTCCGGACGTGAGCAGCGCCAGCAGGTCGGCGAACGCCAGCCCGGCCCCCCGTACGAGCACCGGCTCCCCGGCCGGGATCACGCCTGGGTCGAGGTCGGCGGCGTACCCGGCGGGGAGGTAGGACAGGCCGTGCCGGGCGGCGAAGGCGAGCTCCTCCGCCTCCGGCGGCGAGGGCAGCGCGCCCTGGTGGCCCTGCGCGAGCACCACCGCGTCCACCTCCAGCGCTCCCCCGCCGGACAGCTCCACCCGCTGGCCCCCGCGCACGTCGGCCAGGCCGACGGCGGTGGCCCGGTGCAGGCGCACCCGTACGTTGGGCGGCGCGGTCCGCACCACCTGACCGAAGGCGAAGGAGAGATAGCGGCTGAGGACCGGGCGCGGCGCGAAGTACCCGGGCTCGCTCCCGAGCCATTCGGCCAGCGACGGCCCGGGACGGAGCGGGCCCTCGCAGCGCACCGACCCGTCGGTGAAGACCGTGATGTCGGCCGCCGCCGAGTTGGCCCACAGCAGGTCCGGTTGGCCCGCGCGCCAGACCCGGCCCGCGCCGTGCGGGTACGGGTCCACCACGTGCACGTCCAGCACGTGGTCTCCGAGCAGCTCGGGAGCGTTGGCGCAGATCCGCTCCACGACGGACGTCCCCGTGGGACCGGCCCCGATCACCGCGACAGCGCTCACCCCGACCCCCCGCTCTCCCGTGATAATACCTACATAAACAGTA
This sequence comes from Nonomuraea sp. NPDC003707, assembly GCF_053587055.1. Lineage (NCBI taxonomy): Bacteria > Bacillati > Actinomycetota > Actinomycetes > Streptosporangiales > Streptosporangiaceae > Nonomuraea > Nonomuraea sp. NPDC003707. The sequence goes on from NZ_JBSFNK010000010.1 coordinate 295,536, forward strand.
GGAATTTCGGGAAAGATCGTCAACCCGGTGGCAGGCAGACCGTGAGCGCGCCCGCGGCGGCCTCGGCCTTGAGCCGTCGGGTGGGCTCGCGTTCCCCGCCGTCGAGCTCGTACGTCAGCGGCACCCCGAACCGGGCCGACACCTTCCTGGCCCGCGTGATCCGGACGAGCGGCGAGTCGTCGGAGCGCCCCGCGGCCATCCTGCCGATCACCCGCGCCCATTCGAGCGGTCCCTGGGCGGTCGAGACGCCGACCTCCAGCCAGCCGTCGTCCGGCCGCGCGTCGTCGAACGCCTGGACGCCGCCGGCGATCGTGCTCACGTTGCCCAGCAGCAGGCAGCTCGCCCGGCCCTCGAACCAGGTCGTCCCGTCGATCTTGATCTTCATCGGCACGAGCGGCTCGCCGACGTGCCGGACGGCCGCCTTGACATAGCTCAGCTTGCCGAGCCGCTTCTTGGCCCGCCCGCCGGCGTCGGCGACCATCTCGGCCTCGAACCCGGCCCCCGCCATCACCGCGAAGTGCTCGCCGTTGAGCACCCCCAGGTCCAGCTTCTCCCGCCGGCCGTGGAAGCCGATCCGCACCGCCTCGTCGAGGTCGGCGGGGATGCCGAGGTTGGCGGCGAACAGGTTCGCCGTCCCCGCGGGGAGCACGGCCATCGGCACGCCGGAGCCGGCCATCGCGTCGGCACAGCGCTGCACCATGCCGTCGCCACCCCAGACGAACACCAGCTCGGCGCCCTGATCGAGGGCTTGCCGGACCTTCTTGGGCGCCTTCTTGCTCTTGGGCACCTCGTACCAGAGGAGCTCGGCGACGCCCTCCTCGGTGATGAGCACGCGTAACCTGTCCAGACCCGCGCCGAGGGTCTTCTTGCGGTGCGCGACGACGGCCACGATGGGGGACATGCGTTCCGGACTACCCCGGGCGCCGGATTTCAGGCGGAGGAATCAATCCCGCGTGCCGGGGTAGCCGTGCGCGAATGAGTATCCACGGCGACCGCGCACTGGGATGGCGGCTGACGCTCGCCAGCTTGGCGGTGGCGCTCATCATGGTCCCGTTCACCCTGCTGCTCGTCGTGGCCAAGATGCCCGTCGACGGACTGGACGCGGGAGCCGCGCGGGATCTGCACGCGTATGCGCTCACCCATCCCGAGGTGACGAGGTTCCTCATCGTGTGGACGGATCTGTTCGGGCCGTGGCCGTGGCGCGTCGCGGTCATCGCGTACGCCGTCTGGCTGCTCTACAAGGGCGCGCCGAGGCTGGCCGTCTGGGCGGTCACCACCATCACCGTGGGCGGGCTGCTCGGCCTGGCACTCAAGATCATCGTGGCCCGGGCCAGGCCGCACCTTCCGGACCCCGTCGCGCTGGCGCCGGGCGACTCCTTCCCGTCGGGCCACGCGGTGAACGTGACGCTCGGCGCGGGAGTGCTCGTCCTGCTCGTCCTGCCCCTGCTGCCCCGGTGGGGGCGGGTGGTGGCCTGGGCCGTCGCCTGCTTCCTGGTGCTGTCCGTCGGCTACACGAGGATCGCGCTCGGCGTGCACTGGGTGAGCGATGTGGTCGCCGGGATCGTGCTGGGGGTGGCCGTGATCGCCGCGACGGCGGCAGCGTTCGAGACGTGGCGGCGCGAGCAGGGACGCAGGCCCGCCTCGCCGCCGGTCGAGGGAGTGGAACCCGAGTTCGTGAAAGCGGGCGATGAGAAGAAGTGAAGCGCTACGCGTTATCGATCGTGCTGCCGATGATCCTGATGGCCGCGGTGACGTACGGCGTGGGCAGGGCGATCCTCGCCTGGCCCACCGGTGAGGCGTCGGTGAGCCGGAGCCTGGCCGCCGGCCGCACCTCGCTGTGGAACACGCTCACCGACTTCGGCAGCAGCCTGTCGGACACCCCGTACATCGTGGCGCTCACCGTGATCGCCGCGATCGTCTTCAGACTGGTCTACCGGCGCCTGCGCGAATCGATCTTCATCGTCGCGGCCGTCTGGAGCCAGTCCCTCATCTTCCTGGCCGTCACCGAGGCCGTCGGCCGGCACCGGCCGCCCGTGCGGCACATCGACCCGGCCCCGCCCACCTCCAGCTTCCCGTCGGGGCATGTCAGCGCCGCCGTCGCGTTCTACTGCGGGATGGCGCTCGTCCTGACCACGCATGTCCGCAACAGAGCGCTCCAGGTGCTGATCTGGGCGCTCGGAATCGCCGCTCCGCTCGCCGTCGGCCTGTCGCGCCTTTACCGCGGCATGCACTTCCTCACCGACGTGGTCTGCGGCGCGCTGCTCGGCGTGGGCTGCGTCGTCATGGCCGCCCGGGCGATCCTGTACGCACGGAGGCGGCGGCGCTCAGAACTTGTTCGACCTGCGTAAACGCGAGGGCCGCCCGTCGGGGTCCACGACGATCCGGTACAGCGGCATGGCCAGCGCCCGGCGGACGCGGTCGAGCCCGGGCCGCGGATGCGGGCGCAGCCGGCCCGGCGGGCGGGGCCCCCGGCAGCCGTGCCGGTGCCAGGCCTCGAGCCGCGCGGCGGACCCGGCGAACGCCTCGTACGCGCTTTCCGGGTCGAGCAGATCGTCCAGGTCGCCGGGGTCGCGGTCCAGGTGCTCGGCGGCGAGCGTGAGCCGCAGCTCCCTGGCGAACCTGCGGGCTCCCGAGGGCGGACGCGGGTCGGGCTGCGCGTCGAGGACGGCGCAGCTCAGCTCGGAGTCGAACGTCCACGAGCGCAGGTTCACGTTGTCGGAGCCGACGCTCGCCCACACGTCGTCGACCACGCAGACCTTGGCGTGCACGTACACCGGCGTGCTCCGGTGGTTCTCCAGATCGTAGATCGCGACCCGGCCGTCGCCCGCGCGCGTCAGCCTGGCCAGCGCTTCCGACCTGCCGATCAGGCTGGCCGGGCCGGCCAGCCAGCCGTCCTGGTCGGGATGGCGGGGCACCACGATGATCATGCGCAGGCCCGGCTCCCGCTCCAGCGCCTCGGCGAACGGCTCGATCACCTCCGTGGACCACAGGTACTGGTCCTCCAGGTAGACCAGCGACCTCGCCCGCGTCAGAACCTTGCGGTACGCCCTGGCCACGCTGCGCTCCCCCTTCGGCGCGAACGGATAGGCGTGGCGCAGGTGGGGATAGGTCCTCAGGAGCTGCACGGCATGCGTCCCGGCCGCCGGCGGCGCGGGGCCGGGCTCCGGCAGCGGCGGCACGTCGGCCATCCGGGTCATGCGGTCACGCAGCCGCCTGAACGGCTGGCGGGTCTCCGGCGCCGGGTCCTCCCAGCGCTCGCAGAAGACCTTCTCCACCTCGGCCACCGCCGGGCCGCTGATCGCCACCTGGACGTCGTGCCACGGCGGGCGATCGCCGTACGCGCCGGGCATCGGCGCCGCCTGCGGGTCGCCCAGGTGCTCGGCGTCGTCGCGGCGGCTGTGGCACAGGTCGATGCCGCCGACGAACGCCACGTCCCGGCCCGGTCCCCGGTCATGGCGCAGGACGACGAACTTCTGGTGATGCGAGCCCCCACGCCGCACCCGGGTGTCGAGCAGCGCCTGCCCGCCGGCCGCCTCGATGTCCTCGCCGAGGTGCCGGTTCTCGGCCGAGCTGAAGCGCAGGAAGTCCAGGTGCGAGCGCCAGATCAGCCCTCGGACCAGGGCTCCCCTCTGGGCCGCCCGCGCCATCGCGGCCGCCACCTCGGGGCCGTCCGGCGTGAGCCGCTCATCGGGGTCGCCGCGCCAGTCGGAGAACAGCAGCAGGTCGTCCTCGCCGAGGCCGGCCAGCCGCGCGGCGAGCTCGGCGAAGTAGGTGGCGCCGTGGACGAGCGGGCGCACCAGGTTGCCCTCCGTCCAGGGCGCGAGCCTGGTCGCGTCGTTCCCGCGTTCGGGGCCGGTGAGAAACCAGTCGTCCAGCCTCATGTACGCCGCCAGCGGGCCTCTCCGAAGCAGTATCCGGCGAACAGCAGCAGCCCGAGGGCCACCACCGCCAGCAGCCAGGGCCCGGCCGGAGTGTCGGCGAACGCCCTGAGCGTGGCGTCGATGCCCCCGGCCTTGTCCGGGTCGAAGGTGACGGCCGCCTGGACCAGGAAGACGCCGGCCAGCCCGGCGATCAGCCCGCGCGCGAGGTAGCCGGCGAGCCCGAGCCGGTCCATCACCGAGCCGGCCCGCCTCGGCATCGGCCTGAGCTCCCTGCGGAACTCCTTCTTGACGCCGTACCGCAGCCAATAGACGCCGAGCGCGACGACACCGAGCCCGATCGCGCCCACCAGGACCTGTCCCGCGGGCAGGTCGAGCAGCTTTCCCGTGAGGTCCTGGGTCCGCTGGTCGTCGGAGGCGGTCTCGTGCGTCAGCAGCATGGTCAGCAGCGCGGTGCACACGAACGCGTAGACCACGACCCGGCCGGCCGCCTCCGCCCGGTCCTTGAGCCCGTGGGCGCCGAAGATCGCCTCCGACGCCTGCCACAGGGACAGGGCGGCGAACCCCACGACCATGACCCACAAGATCACGGCCCCGAACGGCAGCGACGCGACCGTGCTGATCGCCCCGCTCTTGTCGGCCTCCCGCCCGCCGTCCCCGAACGCGATCTGCACGGCCAGCACCCCGATCAGCCCGTACAGCACACCGCGGCAGACCAGCCCGACCCGCGCCAGCCTGTCCATGGCAGGGCTGTCCGCCGCCTGTCTCGCCTTGGCTCCGGCTTCGGTCATGACTTCTCCCAAGAGCTCGTCAAAACCGGCGAACTGCCCTGAATTGCGGGTCCTAGACCTTCACCCGCCGGGACCGGCGGATTTGAGCGTCGGGATCACTCGCCGAGGTCGAGATCGGGCGGGCAGTCGATGGGCTCGTAGGAGCCATCGGGCCGCTGCATCTCGCACTGGGTCTGCCGGTCGCCCTGCCGGTCGCTCTCCCCCGGGCCGGAGGAGGCGGCAAAGCCGGAGAAGCCCGCGAAGAAGGCCAGGCCGATGACGACGGCGACGCATCCGACGATGATCCCGCCGTAGCCTCCGCCGGGGTTGGCCGCGGGCACGGCCCTGGTCGGGTTCTGCGGGTCGTAGAGCACCTCGGTCTCGTTGCCGACGCCGAGGCCGGAGGTGGTCGCCGCTTCGGTGGTGATCTCCTGCCCCTCCAGGGTCGTGAAGGTCAGGACCGGCCGCTGCCTCGCCCTCAGGTGCTCCCCTTGCCCCGTGAACGTGGTCCGGACGTCGCTGACCACGCCCGGCACCCGCTGCGCCCGCTGTACGAACTGCCTGCTGTCGACGGTCCCCTTGATCGAGCCCAGAACGATCACTATGCCCACCGCCACGAACAGCAGCGGGAAGTACTGGAACAGATTTTCCACCGCGGATCTCCTTGGGTCGGCCTGCACTTTAGAACGTCCGGGCGAGCCACAGGTTCCCGGCGGGAGATCCCGGTGGCGGCGGCGCGGAGTACCGTTGATCGACGGGCCGAGTGGCCCGGCGGCGGGACTGACGGGGGCGGCTTTGACCGAAGGCGAGCTCGAACAGCGCTTACGCGGGCATCCGGCGGTGACCGAGTGTGTCGTGGTCGAGGGCGAGCAGCTGATCGCCTACGTCGTGGCCGACGAGAAGGACCGGGAACGGGTCACCGAGTTCCTGACGGAGTTGGTGCCGCGGCGGCGGCTGCCCGAGGTGGTCGCGGTGGTACCCGCGTTGCCGCGCACGCCTGAGGGCGAGATCGACGTCGCGGCGCTGCCCCTGCCGGTGGTGGAGGGGCAGCGGCCCGCGGGCGGCAAGGGCGGCGGTGCGCCGGCCGGGAGCGGGTCGATGGTGGTCGGGGGCACGCTCCTGTTCGGCTTCCTGGCTTTTTCGACCACCAATGTCTTCTGGCCCTATTCCACCGACCTGTCCGGTGTGCCGCTGCCGTGGGCGGCACTGTTCTTCGGGCTCTACCTTTTCGAGTGCGCCTCGTTCGGACTGGGCGTGATGGTCCTGCTGCGGGGCCGCTCGGCGCTGGCCCGACGGGGCCGCTCCGCACCGCTGACCACGGCGGCCTGGCTGGCGCTCGCCTGGCTGCTGCTGGCGTGGTGGCCGCAGGACAACTTCTACCGCCTGGCCGCCAAGACCGACTGGCCGCAACAGGCCGCCCTGGTCTACGGGTTCAACGTCACCCTGATGATCGCCGCGGCGGTGCTCGTCGCCTTCGTCACCAACGGACGGCGCTGAACATGGCGCCGAGCGCCTCGTTGGCGGCCCGCACGGCCCGCTCCGCCGCGTCGAGCTCCCGGATCGTCCGGGCGGCGAGCGCGATCCCCAGGTAGGGAAAGGGGTCGAACGCGGCGGTCGGGATGGTGACCAGGAGGATCGCGCCGAGCTCCCGGCAGTGCGCGGCCAGCCGCGTGACGTGCTCGCGCAGCGCGGTCGACGGCAGCCGGGCGCCCAGCGGCAGGCAGTCCAGGGTGCGCACCAGGTGCCCGGCGCCGTGCAGGCCGTCCAGCGCCGTCTGAATGGTGAACGCCGCGCAGGGTCCGGTGAGCCGCAGATTGATCTCGGTGGGCGCCAGCAGGCCCGCCCGGTCGGCCACGAAGTCCACGTCGTACCAGCCGCGGTAGCCGTGGCGGGCCAGTGCCGCACCCACGTCGGCGCCGAACGCGGCCGCGGTCCGCGCCTGCTCGGCGGGCAGCGTGCCGGGTCCGACGGTGACGCCCTGGTAGCGGGTGCCGTCGATCGCCATCGCGCCCGTACCGACCGGGTGCACCTGCCCGTCGGCGGCGACGACGGCGTCGAACGTGGGGTTGGCGATGCCCGCGATGTACTCCTCCAGCAGCAGGCCGCGCACCCTGCGGGGCGGCGGGGACGTCGTCACGACCTGGGTGCCCGTGCCGCCCACTCCGTACTCGGTTTTGAGCACGTACGGCATGGCCGCCCCTCGCAGCTCCCGGCGTGCGGCGATCCGGCGCTGTGCCGCGATCCGGATCCCGCGATGGCCCGGAGCCAGCTCGCGGAAGAGCTCGTGGGAGCCGCGTTTGGACTCGAAGCGGCGGACGCACTCCATCACCCCCGCGGGAGCGGGCCGGATCCGGTCGAACGCGGGCGTGCGGCCCCAGGAGAGCACCGCCATCCCGGGCGGGACGAGCTCGGGCAGGCCCGCCAGAGCCGCCGACACCTGCCCGTCCGCCGCGATCCCGCCGCGTACCCGCACCTCGTCCCAGCCCAGCGTCTCGGCCAGGTGCCGGACCCACCACTCCGGCACGGGCAGCGGCAGCACGACGAGGGCGGGCCGCGGACCGGCGAAGGCCGCCAGGCACGAGTAGTGGTCACGCGCGGCCGGTATCCCGCCGAAGGCGGCGTTGAACTCGGCGGCGTTGCCGACATGAACGGCGGGCAGCCCACCCGTCCAGGCCTTCACCCACGACGGCTCGGCACTCATCCGGTCAGGAAATCCCATGGATCACCCGACGTGCAAGTGACCCGCAAGCGCGCGGAAACGGCTTGTGGGGATAGTCACGGTTCGTGAGCGCGATCGTCCTCGACCCCGGCCTCCCCGAGGGGCACCGCCGGCTGATGGCCACCCGGCCGGAGCTCCTGCCGCCTGCTCCCGAGCGGCCCGCCTGGGGCGGGCGGACGCTCGGTGACGTCCTGGCCGTCCTGCCTCAGTCGGCGCTGTGGGGTTTCCTCCCCCTCGTCGTCGGCCTGGCCCACCGTGGCCGGATCGTGCTCCTCACCGGGCTGCTGCTGCAGGGGGCCATGCTCGGCGTCTGGATCCGGTACGGCTTCACGGCGTTCTTCCTCTCCGGGTTGGCCGTGCAGGCAACGGCCTTCCTCGCGCTCCTGGCGCTGGCGGGCGAGTCGCCGGTGGCGGGGTACGGCCGCCGCCACCGCGGCAGGTACGTGACCGCCGCGATGCTGGAACCGCTGGACGCAGCGCTGCTGGAGCGGACGGTGGCCGCCACCGCGACGGTCCTGCGGTCCAGGCTCGATCGGGACGGCCTGCTCGACGGCATCGCCAACCGGGTGATCCTGCCCCGTCAGGAGTGGGAGATCGCCGAGACGCTGACCGAGCTGACCCGGCTGCGGCGCGAGCAGGCGGACGCGCGGTCGGGACGTGTCACCGAGCGCATCGCCGCCATGCTCGAATCCCAGGAGGAGGCGCTCGACGTGGCGACCCGCGCGCTGGCCCGGCGGATCTCCTCCCTGGAGGAGTACGCGCGGCGTACCGAGGAGGCCGAGGAGGTCTACGCGGAGTGGCGGACCCTGCGGGACCTGGCGGATGACGGCGACGCCTACCGCGAGCTGCTCTCCAGGACCGTACGCGACGACCTGGCGGCCGGCGAGGTCGGCGAGCTGGCCGAGCGCGCCGAGCTCCTCGAGGCGTCCCTGCGCGAGAGCGTCGAGCAGGCCCGGCTCGCCGGCCTCACCCTGATCCCCCGGGAGGGCTGACCCATGCCGCGCACCTCCGACCGCATGAAGCGGCTCCTGGCGCCGTTCCCGAGGTGGGTCCCGCTCCTCGGCTCCGCGGTCCTCCTCGCCGAGCTCGTCATCGGCCTCCCCATGGCGGTCGGCGGCGGATCCGCCCGGGAGCCCCGTCCGATGCCGAGCCCTCCCCCGAGCGTGACGGCTGTTCCGCCGAGTCCCGCGTCCGCCGAGCCGGCGCCCACCCCCACCCTCGCGACGGCCACCCCGTCGCCGAGCGGGCTCGCGGTCACGAGGATCCCCGAGGGGAGCGTCGTCAAGCTCCCCCGCCGGCCGGGCCAGGGCTCGCCCGTCATCGACAGGGTGACCGACCCCAGGGCCGGCCTGTCGTTCGCCGAGCTGGGCTCCCCGTGGCGGCCGAGCCGCCCGATCGGCGACGGCCCCATCCAGGACGGCCGCTACAACCTCCGCCAGACGCTGCTGACCGAGACCTACGGCACGGACGGCGATCGCGAGTGGTGGGCCGACATCGACTCCCAGCACCTGTGGTCCGACCTCGACGCCGGCGACAGCCTCTACGACGCCGCCCGGGCGATGCTGGACTACAAGCAGGGCAGCGCCTTCCCCTCCGGGACGACGGGCCGTGACATCGCCTCGCAGCCGGTACGGCGTGGCTGGCTGCTCGCCCGGATGATCCGGATGCCGCCGAGCCCGGACGGCCGCAAGGCCCGGCAGGAGCTGTCGGTCGTCATCGCGGTCGACACGGGACGCGCCCGGCCCGCGATCCTGTGGATCACCATTCCCGACACGCACCGGCGCCTGTGGCCGGACGTCGACACGCTGGTGAAGTCCCTCAAGATCGTTCCCCGGCGCTGAGCCGCCGGCCCGGCAGAAAGTCCGTTGAATGCCCTGCTGCTGCCCTGGTCGGCCCTGTTCCCCGTGCCGAGAATCAGTGCGGGAAACCTGAGGAGGCGGACATGGCACACACCGGATCGCGATCGAAGAGGCCGACCATCGTCCTGAGCACGGCGGCAATGCTGAGCACGGCCATCGCGCTGCTCGCGGGCGGGACGGCGAGCGCCGACCAGGCGTCATCGAACGTGGCGCTCGCGGTCACCTGCGGAGACGGCTCGCTGTCGGCCGACTGGTACTTCGACTCCTCGCACTACAACCCCAACGCGTGCGCCAAGTGCCAGGAGGCGGGCGCCAGACTCGAGGCGACAGGTATCTGGCGCGCCTACTGCAAACGGCGGTACAACCCGGCCGGCACGCTCACCCGGGTGGACCTCTATCGCTACTGCGTGGGTTGCCGGAGCACCGAGGCGGCCCTCACCACGGAGCCGTCGCTCCAGCGGGTCAGCCGTCCGGTCCCCGCCTGACGAGGACGAGCACCAGGACCAGCACGGCCACGCCGGCCAGGCCGGCCAGGCCCACGACGTTGCAGGTGAAGGTCACCGCGGGCGGCGGCGGCGCGGACACCGTCGACGACACTGCCCACCGACGCCGTACGCCGGCGGATGTCCTCACGGTGAGTTGCGTCATCATGGTTCCACACGGGCCGAGGGGGCCCTGCGGGCCCGGGGGACGAAGACGCCGGCGAGCGCCATCAGGGCCGCGGTGACCAGCAGCGCAGGCGGGTAGCCGGTCAGGGGTGCCAGGAGGCCGACCGCGAACGCGCCGGCGGCCATGCCGCTGTCGTAGGCGGCGTTCCACAGGGCGCTGACGGTGCTGAACATCTCCGGACGGACGCGCCCGTACATGACGGTCATGGTGGCGTTCTGCAGGACGCCGAACCCGGCGCCGAAGACGGCGGCTCCGGCGACGACGCTCAGGCTCCAGTGCGTCAGCGACACGGCGGCCATCCCGGCCGAGGACAGGACGAGCCCGGCGAGCAGCAGCCCCTCGTGCCCGCGACGGTCGCCGACGCGGCCGGCGACCCACTTGGCCAGCGTCGCGGTGGCCGACTGGGCCAGCAGCGCGGCCGGCGCGACCCAGACGGGTCCGCCGCGTACGGCGAGCGGCACGAAGGTGCACAGGATCCCGGTCCCGGCGGCCGACGCGGCGAACACCGCCGCCGGCCACATCAGGTACGGCGCGCGCAGCCCGGCCATCACCCCCGCGGCCCGCCCCGCGACCGCCGGACGGCCCGGCAGGAACGGGACGGTGAGGACGGACAGGACGGGGACTGCGGCGGTGGCGACGAAGACGGCGTCGTAGCCCGCGACCTGCGCGAGCCACGTGCCTGCGGGCAGCGCCAGGAGCGCGCTGACCCCGCTGACCAGGCCCACCAGCGCGAGCCCCTCGCCGCGCCGCTCGGCCGGCACGAGCTCGGCGGTGAGCGCGCCGCCCGCCACGACCGTGACCGCGAATCCGACGCCGCGCAGCGCGCTGACGGCGATGATGGCCGCGGCGTCCGAGGACGTCAGCAGCACGAGAGTGGGCCCGCCCAGGGCGACGAGGCCCAGGCCGAGCGCCCACCGGTAGCCGAGCCTGGCCACCAGGGCCGGTGCGGCCAGTTCGACGGCCACGGTGGTCACCAGCAGCGCGGCGTTCGCGGCGCCGGCGACGGTGGCGCCCGCCGACCGCTCGGCGTACTCGGGGACGACGGCGAACGGCAGGAAGAACCCGATCGAGGAGGCCACCACGGTGGCCATCCGCACCAGCAGCGCCCCGGTGACGATCGGCGTCCGCGCGGCCGCGCGGGCGGTGGTGATCATGACCGCGACTCCCCGCTGGGCAGAGGCCCGGGGGCGTCCCGCCGGGCGGCCGGTGGCGCGGGCCTGGCGGAGTCCCGCCCGGTGACTGGTGGCGCCGGCCCGCCCAGCTCCGCCTCCAGCGACTTCAGCGCCTCGCGCATGTGCTGCTCGAGCTGGGAGGTGTCGTCCTCGGTGAGGAAGGCGGCCTGCTCGGTGTGGACGAGCCTGGTGCCCGGCCCGTGCCGGGCGAACTCGATCGTGGCCAGCGAGACCAGGACGCGTACCTGGTCGAGCAGCACGTCGTAGCTGTAGACGATGCGTTTGCTCGGCACGATGTCGAGGTAGCGGGCCTGGACCGTGTGCGCGGGACCGCCGGCCCGGCTGCCGTGGTACCGCTCCACCCCGTCGACGCGGAAGTCCAGGTGGAGGCCCGGGTTCCAGCCGGGGGGACCGCCGGCCCAGCGGGCCTTGACGGCCGGGTCGGCCCAGGCGGAGAAGACCTCGACCGGCGGGACGGCGTACACGTGCTCGGCCACGAAGGTGGCGTGCCTGATCATGGGAGCCTCTCGTCGTCGGTTCGCTGCCTGCGACTCTGGCCTGCCGCGACCGGCCGGGACATCCGTGGGGACCCCCTGATCGCCACGGAGGAGGTACGGATCCGCCGCGGAAAGAGCACGGAGCCACCGGTCCCCCGACGAGGAGGGCTACTCGTCGATGATCCCCGGCTCGGTCAGCGCAGCCGCCGGCGCCGGCGTGCCCCTGCCTGCCCTCTGAGCCTCGTCTCCCGATCTCGGCCCGTACGAGGTCCCGCTCAGCGCTGATGCCTGGTGGCAGCGGCGTGGACAAGATCGTCAACCCCGGTGCGGACGCGGGCCTCGGCCATCCTGGCCAGCGCCGCGCGGGGCTCGGACCGCCTGCCTTCCAGCCGCACGGGCGGTACGGGGGCGGACAGCGTCACCTCCACGACCAGGTCGCGGGTCCCGGCCACCCGGACCATGGAGGCGAGCAGCGAGTCGTCACCGACGTAGCAGGCGCGGGTCGAGGTCACCGTCCCTTCGCGGTAGCGCAGCGTGGCCGGGCGGACCGCGGCGCCCGTGTCGACGGCCGCCTGGAACACCGCGGGCCGGAACCGGCCCATCCCCCGCCCGCACCACGTGGTGCCCTCAGGGAAGGCGACGACGGTGTCGCCTTCCCTGAGCGCGTCCGCGACGGCCGCCACGGCCGCGGGCAGCGCGGAGAGCCGTTCCCGGTCGATGAACAGCGCCCCCGAGCCCTTCGCCAGCGTGCGGATGACCGGCCACTCGCCGATCTCGCGCTTGGCCAGCGGCCTGGACGGCAGCGTGGCCGCGACGACCAGCGGGTCGAGCCAGGACACGTGGTTGGCCACGACCAGGGCTCCCCCGTCCGAGACGGCCGGGGCGCCGGTGATCTCGAGCCGGATCCCGAGCGCGCGCAGGAGCAGCCGTGCCCAGGCCATGGTCAGCTTCGCCCGCCACGCCGTCCGTACCCGCCCCACGAGGGACACCGGCACCCCGGCGAGCACCACGAGGAGCGCGGCACACAGGCGGGCGACCAGGAGGAAGGGCCTGGTCGCGCGGGCGGCGGGCGCGAGGCAGGCCTGCGCGGTGCACGGGGCGAACGGGTGCCAGGGGCCGGGGGCGGCCGCCGGAGCCGGCGCCGAAGCGGGGGCCGGGGCCAGGATGTCGACGGCCGTGTTCACAGCGGCTCTCCCAGGAAGTGGCGCAGGTAGCGGGTGTTCACGTTGGCCATCGAGAGCAGGACGAAGAAGTCGGCGGTGCCGAAGTCCCGGTCGTGCGCGGGCGCCCCGCACACCCACGACCCCAGCCGCAGGTAGCCGCGCAGGAGGGCGGGCGGCACGAACCGGTCGGAGCGCACCGCGGCCCGGGGACGCCACGGCACGCGCGGCGTGACCCGGTACTCCTCCGGCCCGAGCGGCACCCGCTCCACCACGGCGGCGGCCACCTCGCCCCCGTCGTCGAGCGGCACCGAGCAGCAGCCCGCCAGCCACTGGTGACCGCCGGAGACCATGTAGCGCGCGATGCCCGCCCACATCAGCGCGACGACCGCGCCGCCCCGGTGGTCGGGGTGCACGCACGTGCGGCCCGCCTCGACCAGCCCCTTCCTGATGGGCGCGAGGTTGGCCAGGTCGAACTCGCCGTCGGAGTAGAGCCGCTCCGTGCGCCCCGGCGGAAGCAGCCGGTAGGTGCCGACGACCTCGCGGCCGTCGCGCACGAGGAGGTGGTCGCAGTACGCGTCGAACCTGTCCACGTCGAGGCCGGAGACCGGGCTGTCGAGCCGCGCCCCCATCTCCTCGGCGAAGACCTCGTGCCGCAGCCGCTGCGCGGCCTGGACGTCGGCGGGGCCGGTGGCCATGCCGATCGTGTAGCGACCGGTGTCAAGAGAGATCGTCATGGGCGCGGGTCCTTCCCTGAAAGCGTCTCACGCCTATGTCGACATGCGGAAATGACGGCTGAGCCGCACATCGGGGTCAGCGAGGCGACCGCGTGGTGAACCTCGCACGCACGCGATAAATCGCTTTCTCCACCCGCCGCCGGTTCACTACACTCGCCACTGATCATCGACGAGGGAGAGGAGTACGGCCGTGCGCAACAGCACCGCTGCCGTCATTCCCCCGTCGCGCTACGAGGTGATCCTGGTGTCTCCGTCGTCCCGGTGCCGGCTGCGCGGCCGCCACTGGACGACGCCCTGACGACACCCGCCGCCTGGCCTTTCGTCAGGGGAATCGCGCTGTCCCGCTGAAGAATCCTCCCGAAAGGGTCTTGGGCCGTGCGTCCCCGAATACCTGACAATTCCCTTGCCATCGTCCGCAACCTCGGCATCCTCGCCCACGTCGATGCCGGCAAGACCACCGTCACCGAGCGCATGCTGTTCCTGGGCGGTGCCACGTACAAGCGCGGTGAGGTGCACGACGGCACGACCGTCACCGACTTCGACCCCCTGGAGCGCGACCGCGGCATCACGATCTTCGCCGCCGCGGTGAGCTTCGCCTGGGACGGGCACCGCGTCAACCTGATCGACACCCCCGGCCACGTCGACTTCTCCGACGAGGTGGAGCGCTCGCTGCGGGTGCTGGACGGGGCGATCGCGGTGTTCGACGCCGTCGCGGGCGTCGAGCCGCAGAGCGAGTCCGTGTGGCGGCTGGCCGACCGGTACGGCGTGCCGCGCATCGCGTTCGTCAACAAGCTCGACCGGGCCGGCGCCGACCTGGACACGGCCGTCGAGTCGATCCGCCGCCGGCTGCACAAGGCCCCGCTGGTGGTCCAGCTGCCGATCGGGCAGGAGGGCCGGTTCACCGGGGTCGTCGACCTGGTGCGGATGCGTTCGCTGGTGTGGGCGGGCGGGGGCTGCTCCGCCGGGCCGGTGCCGGAGGACCTGCTGGCGGAGGCGCGGCGGCGGCGCCGGCTGCTCGAGGAGTCGGTGGCCGAGCTGCACGCCGGCGCGCTGGAGGAGTTCTGCGTGCGGCCGTCGATCTCCGACGGGACGCTGGCCGGCGCGCTGCGCGACCTCACGCGCAGCGGCGCGGGCCTGGTGGTGCTCTGCGGGTCGGCCTACCGCGACCGCGGGATCGAGCCGCTGCTCGACGCCGTGGTGGCGTACCTGCCGTCGCCGCTGGACGTGCCGCCGGTGCGCGGCGAGGACGGCGCGGAACGGGCCGCCGACCCGGAGGCGCCGCTGGCGGCGCTGGCGTTCAAGGTGAACGCCACCGCCACCGGGCGGCTGACCTACGTGCGGATCTACTCGGGAACGATGCGGAAGGGGGACACGGTACTGGTCACTGGGCTGGTCACCGGGCTGGATACCGGCGCGGGGCGCACCGAGCGCGTCAGCCGCATCCTGCGCGTGCAGGCCGACCGGCACACCGAGGTGGACCTGGCGACGGCCGGGGACATCGTCGCGGTCGTCGGCCTCAAGTCGGCCCGCCTCGGGACCACGCTGTGCGCGCCCGGCGCGCCGCTGGTGCTCGAACCGCCGAGCACGGCCGAGCCGGTGGTGTCCGTGGCGGTCGAGGCCCGCAGGAGCACCGACGCCGACCGGCTGGCCTCCGGGCTGGCGCGGATGGCCGAGGAGGATCCGTCGCTGGCGGTCCGTACGGACGCCGAGACCGGGCAGACGCTGCTGTCCGGGATGGGCGAGCTGCACCTGGAGGTCGCGGTGGACAAGCTCCGGCGCGAGCACGTCCTGGACGTCGCCGTGGGCCGGCCGCAGGTGGCCCACCGGGAGACGGTCGTGCGCGGCGTGTCCGGGCTGCTGTACCGGCACGTCAAGCAGGACGGCGGCGCCGGGCAGTTCGCCCACGTCGTGCTGGACGTGGAGCCGCTGGACGGCGCCTTGGACAGTGCCTTGGACGGAGGCGGTTTCGCGTTCGCCTCGACCGTCGTCGGCGGCCGGGTGCCGCGCGAGTACGTGCGCGCGGTGGAGGCCGGTTGCCGGGACGCCCTGGCCGACGGCCCGCTCGGCGGCCACCCGGTGACCGGCCTGCGGGTCACGCTGACCGACGGGGCCACCCATCCGAAGGACTCCTCGGACCTGGCGTTCCGCACGGCCGGGCGGCTCGCGCTGCGCGAGGCGCTGCGGGCCAGCGCCATGGAGCTGCTGGAGCCGGTGGTGGAGGTCACGGTCACCGTGCCCGACGACGCGGCCGGCGCCGTGCTCGGCGACCTGGCCGCCAGGCGCGGCCGGATCTCGGGCTCGTCGGCACGGGCCGGGACGGTGGTGATCACCGCCGTGGTGCCGCTGGCCGAGGTGTTCGGGTACGCGACCCGGCTGCGCAGCCGTACGCAGGGCCGTGGCACGTTCACCACCCGGCCCGCCGGTTACGCCCCCTCCCGGTAGGGGGTGGCCCCGTCCGTACACCGGGCGGGGCCACCTGCCTGGAACGGGGTCCACACGGCGGACGGCCCGCAGGCCGGCCCCGGACCTGCGGGCCCGGCGGTCCACGTCTTCAGCGGCGCAGGGCGACCAGTTCGCCCTTGCCCACGTTGATCGTCGTGCAGGTAAGGCGCGGCTCCCCAAGAAGAAGTTCGCGCAGCGGGGCGATCTCCTCGGGATGGGACAGGGCGTTGTCGGCCACGAGCAGCCCGCCCTGGCTCAGCACCCGGTACGGGTGCGGCCACCAGGAGGCGTACTCGACCCGTTCGGCGTCGAGGAAGAGGAGGTCGACGGAGCCGTCCGGCATGCGGGCGAGCGCGGCGCCGCCGTCCTCGACCCGGAACTCGACGTGATGGGCCAGTCCGGCGTCGGTGACCGTGCGCCGGGCGTGCCCCTGGGCATCGGCGTCAGTGTCGAGGCTGAGGACGTGACCGCCGACCGCCCGGGCGGCGTCGGCCAGCCACAAGGTGGACACGCCGCGAGAGGTGCCGATCTCCACGACGATTCGAGCTCCGGCGCTCTGGGCCAGGAACCAGAGGAACTCCCCGGCGTCGGGCTCGAGCACCCGCCACCGGTCCAGCCGGTCCTGCTGACCGGCGTCGTGCCGGGCGGCGGCCTCGTTCAGCTCAGCGATGATCTTGCGCAGTGCGGCGTCCATAGACGGATTCTGCCCCGGTGGAAGGCTTTCCGGGCGGGGCTCCTGGCGTTCTTGGATACTTGGCCCATGTCCATGATTGCCAGGGTCTCGTTAGGGATGACACTCCTCGGCGGCCTGCTCACGGGGTGCGGTGCCGGCAGCCCTGCCGCGACCGGCTCACCTGCTGAGTCCGCCACGACGACCGGCTCACCTGCGGCGTCCGCCACGGCGACCGCGCCGACCGCATCGGTCACCACGACCGCGCCGGCCACACCGGCACGGGCCTTCACCCTGCCGAAGGACTGCGACGATCCCCGGCTGGTCGCGGCCATGGGGGCGTTGATCAAGGGCAAGAAGTTCGACAAGCGGTATGACGCGGCCGACAAGCTGACCTGCTCGTGGGGGAAGAAGGTGCCCACCGCCGCGGTGACGATCGGCCTTCCGTCGGCGCCGACCAAGTACAACAAGGACTTCCCCGAGGTCGAGGTCCCCGAGCTGACCGCGCTCGGCGTGAAGGCGCAGTCCGGCGGCACCGAGATCGCCATCGGCGCCCGATCCCTGTACAACCAGGTGTTCGTGGTCGTCGCCCCGCAGTTCCGGCTCACCGTCGATCAGTTGAGCGAGGAGCGCCGCGACGACGATCTGCGAGAGGCCGCCGTCGCGTTCACCACCTGGTTGACGTCATAGCGGACCGGGTCAGGACGCCCCGAGCTCTCGGCTGCTCTCGACCCGGAAGGAGCTGCCGTCGGGGACCAGGTTGAGCCTGCTTACGGTCCCGTCCGCGCCGAGGCGGAACACCCGTGCGCCCGCGGAGGTGACCGCCTCCAGGGCGACGGCGCGCGCACCATTGCCTGATGCGGCCGACAGCAGCGCGGTCGCCCGGCCGGACGGCCACTCCCCTGTGGTCATCTCGGCCGAGTCCGGCCGCGGGCTCGCCGGCCAGACGTGGTCCAGCTTCCACATGGTCCCGACGCCGCGCATCTCCATGACCACACCGCCGCGACGGTAACCGCTGGTGGCATCCCTGGTCGTGACCGTCTGGCCCCAGACCAGCACGACGACCCGATCACTGCGTGCGGCGACGATCCCGCTCTCGGACGGCACCGCCTTCTGCACGATCTTCTCGTCGCGGATCTGCCGCGCCTCGTCCTGAAGCCGGCCGGTGTACTCCACGGCCGCGCGTCCCGTGGTCGCGTCCTCCACCGCCCGAAGATCCTTGTTGAGCGTCTTGTAGTCGAAGCTGTTGATGATGCCGTAGGCGCGCCGTGCCGCTTCTTCGGCCTCCTGGGCGTAGAGCGGCGGGGGCAGCACGCCCCCTGTCTCCATGCTCGCCTGCCCGCCTCCGCCGCCGGTCCACCCTTGCCAGATCGCCGCACCGCCCCCACCCGCGATCACCGCGGCCGCCGCCACCGCCACCGCCGCCGCCACGATCCATCCCCGCCGCCGGGCACGCGCCCGCGCCGGCTTGATCGGGGCGCGGTCGACAAGGTGATAGAGGAGGTCCTGGGCGGACGGACGGAGGGCCGGGTCCTTGGCCAGGCAGGTCTGGAGGATCGCGCGCAGGAAGCCGCCCAGCTCGGTGGGCGTGCCCAGGTCGGGTTCCTGATGGAGAACGCGGTAGACGACGGTCGGCACCGCGTCGTCGCCGAAAGGGGGACGGCCCGTCGCGGCATAGGCGAGTGTCGCGGCCCAGGAGAAGACGTCGGCGGCGGTGGTCGGCGGATGCCCGGCCAGTTGCTCGGGCGCGATGAACGCGGGAGTGCCGGCGACGAGGGCATCCGCGGTGGGGCCGCGGATCGCGCGGGCAAGACCGAAGTCGACGACGCGGGGCCCGTCCGGGCCGATGATCACATTGCGGGGGGTCAGGTCGAGATGGGCGACGCCCTCGCGGTGGATCGCGGTCAACGCGGTGGCGGTGGCGACGGCCAGCCGCTCCAGCGCCTCTCCGCGACGTGGGCCCTCGTGCCCGACGAGCTCGGCCAGCGACGGGCCGGGGACGTACTCGGTGACGATGTGTGGCAGGTCGGCGGTCAGATCGGCGTCGAGCACCTGGGCCGTACAGAACCCGGAGACCCTGCGAAGCAGGTCGAGCTCGGCGGCCAAGCGGTGCCGCGCGGCCTCGTCGGAGATCCGGGGCAGCGTTTTCACGGCGACCCGCCGTCCGTCGTCCCCCACCGCGAGAAAGACGACACCCTGGCCGCCCGCGCCGAGCCGTCCGAGCACCCGGTATCGTCCGATCCCTTCCGGATCACCTTGACGAAGCTTGGCCAAAGGGCTCATTTCGTACGCCGCTCGAACATGGACCGGTTGTCCTTCGGCGACGTGACGTCCTCCAGCCTCCATCGCCCGTCGACCCGGCGCAGGTGCAGGCGGTAGCCGACGACCTTGTGGTCGGGGGCTTTGGCCGAGTCTCCGAGGTGGATCAAGGTCGCGACGTCGGGCCCGTCGAACCGTTCGAAGGCCGTGCCGATCTCCCGGTACTGCCAGGTCCACCAGTCAGGAACCTGAGCGTCGGGGACCGCGGCCAGCTCTCGCCACCACTGCTCGGCCCGTCCCGTGGTGCAGCGGTCGAAGAAGTCCGGGCGCTCTTCCAGGCGGGGCCCGTTGATGAAGGCTTCGGTCTGGCAGCGGGCCGCGTCGGCGACCATCCGGCGGACGTCCGCGGACGGCCAGGCGGCGTCGGCGGGAACGGCGGAGCCGGACGGCGTGGTCCGCGCGTAGTCCATCTTCCAGCCTGCGCCGGAGGGCACCATCTCGGCGAACAGCAGGGGATCCTCCGACTGCGCGGGAGTTCCGTTCCGGGTGATGGTGCTGAGCCCGGTGATGATGACGGACACCCGCTGCGGCGAGGCCCATACGATGCCCGCGGCGGTCGCCCGTGCCGTCTGCTTCGCCTTCGCGGCCACCACCGCGTTCTTGGAATTGCCGGCCAGGTGCTGGTAGTCCTGCGCCGCCACCCCGGAGAGCAGAGCCAGCGTACGCCGCGCTCCGCCGTCGTAGTCCGTGTAGTCGAGGCTGTACCACGCCTCGAAGGCCGTCCGTGCCGTCCCCGCCGCCGCCTGGGCATACCCGGGAGGCTCGTCGCCCGTGACGGTCTGCGTGACCGTCGTCGGCTCCTTTCCTCTCGCCAGCCAGACCGCGCCCACCGTCAGCGCGATCGCCGTGACGATGGCACCCGATGCCAGCATCGCCCGGCGCCGCACCCGTCGCGGCTTTGTTCGCGTCGGTAATCGTCCGGTGTGACGTGGCTCGGCTTGGGCGCCGAGATCCATGATGGAAAGCGGGAGCTCGGAAGCCGTGGGACGGTCGGCGGGGTCCTTGGAAAGGCAGCGCCCTACCAGGGAGCGGAGATGGCCTGGAAGGAGGCCGAGGTCGGGCGGCTCGTGGAGCACGCGGAACAGGACGGCCGGAAGCGTGTCGGCCTCGAACGGGGAACGGCCGGTGGCGGCGTAGACGATGGTGGCACCCCAGGCGAAGACGTCGGCGGCGGGGCCGAACTCCTCGCCCCTGATCTGCTCGGGAGCCATGTATCGGGGCGTGCCCACGTGGGCGCTGGCGAGGGCGGCACCGTCCTGGAGAACGCGGGCGATGCCGAAGTCGATGACGCGCGGCCCGTCGCGCCCCAGCAGGACGTTCTGCGGCTTGAAGTCGCGGTGGACGATGCCCGCCCGGTGGATCGCGATGAGAGCCGTGGCCGTCGCCACCGCGAGCCGGTCGAGCTCGCCTCCCGTGAGAGGCCCGTGTTCGGCGACGAAGGCGTGGAGAGATGGACCGGCGACGTACTCGCTGACGATGTAGGGCGGGTCGGCCGTCACATCGGCGTCGAGGACCTGCGCGGTGCAGAAGCTGGAGACGCGCCGCAGAACGGCGAACTCGCGCTCGAACAGGCGGCGCGCATCAGAGCCGACCTCGGCGTTGATGACCTTCAACGCCACCTGGGCGCCGTCTGGCGCACCGGCCAGATAGACGATGCCTTGGCCGCCGGCTCCCAGCCGTCCCGTCAACACATAACGCCCGACGTGCTTCGGGTCGCCAGGAAGCAGCCCTTCAACGCTCATCACCGCACAGGGTAGTGGTCGTTCAACCTACCGGCCAGAGTGACGTCATGATTCCGGTGGACAGGCCGCGGTCGGCGCCACGTGCCGCGGGAACCGCCTCGCCACGGCCGCGGTGTTCGCCCTGGCCCCTACAGGGGGCGGGCGGCGCTCGCGGGGGGGACGGTCGCGGGGGACGGGCTGGCGATCTCGAGCGTGGTGGCCGGGCTGGGTGATCAGGTCCGCCATAGTGGCAGCATGAGGTTGCTGGCCGGGGTCGACGTGGGGACCACGCATGTCAAGGTGGGCTTCTTCGACGAGCGGGGCGGCTGCGTCGCGGCCGTGCGGCAGCCGACCCCGCGCGAGCTGCCCGCCCTCGTCGCCGCGGTGACGGGGGCGCTCGGCGAGTGCGCCGCGCGGGCCGGGCGGGGGCCGGAGGCGATCGGGGTCGCGGGCATGGCCGAGACCGGCGTGCCCCTCGACCGCGCGGGGCGGCCGCTCACCCCGCTGCTGTGGTGGAACGACCCCCGGGCCGCGCACGAGGCCGCCGAGCTGGCCCGGGACGCCGTGCGGTTGTACGCGCTGACCGGCCGCCGCGCCGACCCCAAATCGCCGCTGGCCAAGTGGCTGTGGCTGCGGGCCCACTCGCCCGAGGTGCTGGAGTCGATGCGGTGGTGGGCGCACGTGCCGGACGCCGTGGCGTACGCGCTCACGGGGCGTCTGCGGACGCACGGGACGCTGGCCGCCCGCACCCTGGCCTACGACCTGGAGGCCGGAGACTACGACCCGGAGCTGCTCGCGCGGGCCGGGCTGCGCGGCGGGCAGCTGCCGGCTCCGGCCGGGTCCGTGGAGCCGGTCGGGCCGCTGACCGCGGAGGTGAGCGGGGTGACGGCCGGGGTCCCCGTGGTGATCGCGGGCCACGACCACGCGGTGGGGTCGTGGGCGGCGGGGGTGCGGCGGCCCGGCGACGTGGCCGACTCCCTCGGCACGGCGGAGGCGGTGATGGTGCTGTCGGACTCCCGCCCGGACGCGCGTACGGGACTGGCCCTCGGCATCACGACCGACCCGTCGCTGGACGGGACCCGCAAGGTGGTGGTCGGCGGCCTGCCCACCAGCGGGGCCATGCTCGACTGGCTGCTCTCCCTCACGGGGAACGGCGAGGCCGGGTACGCGGCGCTGCCCGGGCTGCTGAGTGGGGTGCGGTTGCCGACGGGGATCGTGGTGGAGCCGTACCTGCGGGGCCGGGTCGCGCCCGCGCCCGACCCGGCCCGGCGCGTGACGGTGTCGGGGCTCGGGACCGAGCACACCCCGGGCGACCTGCTGGCGGCGGCCGTCGAGGGCACCTGCCTGCACGCCCGCTGGATGCTCGACGAGCTCGCCGCCGTCACCGGCACCACCCCCGAGCGCCTCGTGGTCCTCGGCGGGCAGGTCAGGATCCCGCTGTGGATGCGGGTCAAGGCCGCGGTCTCGCCTGTCCCGGTCGAGGTGGTGCGATCCGATGACGCGGTCTGCGCGGGCGCGGCGCTCGTCGCCGGGCAGGCGGGCGGGTCGCTCGACGACGTACCCGTGCTCCCCCGTGATCGCCTGCCGCCCGAACCCGAGCTCGCCGCCGCCTACGTCCCCCTCTACGAGCGCTTCCTGGCCTCGGCCCGCACACCCCGATGACGGACCGCGCCTCACACCCCGATGACGGACCGGCGCCTCAGGTGACGCGCAGGACGATCCGGCCGCCGGCCGCGCCCGCCGCCTGGAGCCGCCAGGCCGCTCCCGCCTCCTCCAGCGGCACCACCTCGTGGGCCACCGACAGCCGCCCCCGCGCCGCGTGTTCCGCGATCAGCGTGATGGCCTGGGCGCGTTGCTCCCGGGTCAGCTCGTTGTTGGTGTACCCGAGCACCCGCAGCGACCGGCCGCGCAGGGTGGAGGAGTCGAGCGGGCACGTCTCGGAGGCCGAGCCGCCGAGGTTGACGAGCCGGCCGCCCGGCCGGAGAGTGCGGGCCGCCGCGGCGGCCGGGGCGCCGAAGAGCGGGTCGAGCACCAGGTCCACCGGCCCGTCGCAGGCGGCCGAGAGGCGGGCGGCGAGGCCGGCCACGTCCTGCGTGCCGAGCTCCACCACCGCGTCCGCGCCCGCCCGCTTCGCCCGTTCCCGGCCTTCAGGAGAGCGGGCGGCCGCGACGACCCGGCGCGCTCCGGCGAGGCGGGCGAGCTGGACGGCCGCCTGGCCCACCACGCCCCCGGCGCCCAGCACCACCACCTGCTCCCCCACCGCGAGCTCGCCGCGCCAGGTCAGCGCCATGTGGGCGGCCACGGCCGACAGGCCGAGCGCGGCGACTTCGTACGGGTCGGCGCCGGCGGGCAGCTCCACCAGGTCCTCCGAACGCACCACCGCCAGCCCGGCCATGCTCCCGTCGCCGGGCGCCATCCCCGCCGAGGTCGGGAACCACACGGCCGTCTCCCCGACGGCCCCGACGCCCTGGACGCCGGGCACGTAGGGGACGGCGGGCGTGCCGAAGTAGGAGGCGCCGCCCGCGCACAGCAGGTCCAGCGGCGTGACCGGGGCGGCACGTACGCGCACCAGGCTCTCCCCCGGCCCGGCCACCGGCACGGGGACGTCGCCGACCACGGGAGGCCGGCCGCACGTCTCGACCCGGGCCGCGCGCATCCGGCCGTGCTCGCCGGTCATCAGGTCGCGATGTCCGGGTACGGAAGCCGAAAACCCGCCAGCCGCCGCGCGTACTCCGTCTGGAAGCCCAGCGGCGGGTGGTCGCGCTCGAACATCGCGATGAACAGGGTCAGCGTGAGGAACGGGTGCGCCCCCAGCTCGAACAGCTTCGGGTAGTCGTGCGCGGCCAGCGCCTCGCGCTCGGCGTCGTCGAGGCGCAACCAGGTGGAGGACTCGCCGGTGTGGCAGCCGAGGATGCGGTTGGCGTACTCGGACTCCCACCACTCGACGGTGGCGCGCGGCTCCTCGCGGTAACGCTCGACCAGCTCGGGGTCGCGGTCGACGGTGAAGAGGAACTTGTTCAGCAGATATTTGCTCACGAAGACCCTCCGCTCGGATACCAGGTGAAGTACGCCTCCATGGTGTGGAACAGGTCGTACGTGTCCACGTAGTCGGCCTTGCGGCCCTCCCCCGCCACCCCCATCATCAGCATGAAGTCCATGAACCCGTGCGTGGCGTTCCCCGGCTGGTGGAGGCTGTCCAGGGTGACCTCCGACAGGCAGCCCTCGATGTCCCCGGTGGAGATCCACTCGACGGCCTTGCGGTCGAACTCCGGGTCGGGCCCGTGCGGCCCGAACTGGCGCGGCCCGCCGAGCTCCAGCGACAGGTGCCCGGTGCCGATGACCGCCACCCGCCGGTCCGCCGGCCAGGACTCCACGAGCTGCCTGATCGTCCGCCCGAGCTGCACGAACCGCTGGGGACGCGGCAGCGGCGGGGCGAAGATGTTGGTGTAGACGGGCACGATCGGCAGGTCGGCCTCGGGGCGCAGGGTGATGATCGGGCACGTGATCGAGTGGTCGATGCGCAGCTCGTTGCTGAAGGCGAGGTCGAAGCCGGCGTCCAGGCCCTCGCGCAGGATGTACGCCGACAGGTCCTCCTGGCCCTTCAGCACCATCCGCGGCAACCCGAACTCGCGTTCCTCGTTGTAGAAGTTCGCGTCGTAGAAGGGCGCCTTGCCGACCAGGAACTGCGGCATGTTGTCCAGCCACAGCTGGTGGAAGTGGTCGGAGCCGACCATCACCAGCACGTCGGGCCGCGCCTTCGTGAGGGTCTCCCTGAACGCCTCCACCTTGCGCACCCACTCGTCGGCGAACGGCGGGCGGTCCTCGCCGGTGGAGGTGCTGGCGCGGTAGTAGAAGGGGTGGTGGGTGGATGCGATGACCGCGACGAGTTCAGCCATGCGTACCTCCGTTGGCGGCATACGGCTCGGGCGGGACGGGACGGTTGTTGAGGTCCACCGAGAGGAAGATGTCGTTGGCCACGGGACGGCGCAGCTCCTCGGCGAGCTGCCCGATCAGCCCGGCCGTCCTGGCCAGCAGCGCGAAGCCGCGCAGCAGCTCCAGCGGCAGCCCCAGGTCGGCCAGCGCCGCGCCGCACGCGCCCGCCCCGTTGAGCGGCAGCGTCCGGCCCAGGATCTGGGGGTGCACGCGGCCGACGGCGGCGAAGAGCGACAGATGCGGCCCGGACAGGCCCTCCTCGGCCGCGATCTGGAACAGCCGGGCCGTGCGCGGGTCGCCGTCCTTGTGCACGTGGTGGCCGAGGCCGGGAATGCGCCCGCCCGCCGCGCGCCGGGCCCGTACGGTCTCCAGCGCCAGGGCGTCCCAGCCGGCGTCGTCGGCCGGGAGGGGGTCCTGGTCCCGCAGCACGTCGTTGAGGAAGCGGCCGCAGTCCTCGGTGACGCCGAGGAAGCGGGAGCCGCCGCCGAGCAGCCCGGCCGCCAGCGCTCCCTGGACGGAGTCGGGCGCCGACAGGTACGTCAGCCGCGTCACGATCGCGGTGGGCGTGAACCCGTGGTCGGCCAGCGCGGCCAGCACGGCCTCGAACACGCGCACCTCGCCGCGGGCCGGGCGGCGCTGCGTGGCCAGCCAGAACGCCAGCTCCCCGAAGCCCACCTCGCCCATGACGTCGGCGGCCAGGTCATGGCCGAGCAGGGTGATCGTCTTCAGCGAGGACGCCCCGAGCGCGGTCGGATACTCCTTCGACTCCCCGCCACGACCGCCGACCCCGACGACCGCCTCCTCCGCGTTCCCGCCGGTGCCGACCCCGTCGCCGCCGCTCACGACCGCCCCTCCTCGGAAGGGTCGGCGGGGGCGCTCGCAGGCGCGGAACCGGAAGGGTCGGTGGGTGGCTCGGTGAGCCATTTGCGGAGTTCTGTGCCGTGCTCGTCGAGCTCCGGCGGTGGCAGCCGGTAGCCCGCGGGCGTCTCCGAGAACCGGATCGGATGCCGCGTCGTCGGCACGGCCCGCTCCCCCTCCCCCACCACGACCACCGGTTCGAGCCCGAACCGCTCGGCCACCGCGAACCCGCCGTCGATCGTGTTGATCGGCCCGCTCGGCACCCCCGCCTCCACCAGCAGGTCGAACCACTCCTCCGCCCGCCGGGTCACGAGCCGCTCCACGAGGATCGGCCTCAGCTCCTCCCGCCGCGCGGTCCGGTCGGCGTTGCGGGCGAAGCGCGGGTCGTCGGCCACCTCGGGGATGCCCAGCACCTCGCACAGCTTGCGGAACTGCCCGTCGTTGGCGGCCGCGACGATCAGCTCGTGGTCCGCCGTCGGCAACGGCTCGTACGGGAACACGCTCGGATGCGCGTTGCCCATCCGGTACGGCACCACGCCCCCGGCCACGTACGCCGAGCTCTGGTTGACCAGCCCCGTCAGCGCCGACGACAGCAGGTTGACCTCGACGTGCTGCCCCTGCCCGGTGGCCTCCCGGTGCCGCAGCGCGGCGAGGATGCCGATGACGGCGTGGTTGCCCGCCATCACGTCGAACACCGAGATCCCGGCCCGGTACGGTGGCCCGCCGGGATCGCCGGTCAGGCTCATCAGCCCCGACATGGCCTGCACCATCAGGTCGTACCCCGGCACCCGCGCGCCCGCCCCGGCGCCGAACCCGCTGATGGAGGCGTACACGACGCCGGGGTTCAGGGCCCGCACGGCCGGGAAGTCCAGCCCGTACTTGGCGAGCCCGCCCGGCCGGAAGTTCTCCACCAGCACGTCCGCGCGCCGGGCCAGCTCCCTGGCCGCCTCCGCGTCGGCCGGGTCGCGCAGGTCGAGGGCGATCGACCGCTTCCCCCGGTTGACCCCGAGGTAGTACGTGGACACCTCGCCCCGCGCGGGCGGCGTCCACGACCGGGTGTCGTCCCCGCCGGGAGACTCGACCTTGACGACGTCGGCCCCCAGGTCGGCCAGGAGCATCGTGGCGTACGGCCCCGCCAGGACCCTGGAGAAGTCGGCCACCAGCAGGCCGGACAGCGGCCCCTCAGGCACGATGGAACTCCCCTTCCCGCGTCCGTTCAACGGACATCTGTCCGCTGAGCCCCGATCCCATCACCGACGCGAGCCCGCGTCAACCGTCTTGACACGTAGGCGAGCGCTCATCACAGTGGCTGTGACCGTATAGCGGACAATCGTTCGCAAGGAGCGTGTGCCATGAACGAGTTCGAGGCCGGACGGCCCGTGGTGCTGCGCGGCGGCACCGTGCTGCCCATGTCACCCAGTGGGAGCAGGCGGGTTCTGCCCCGTACGGACGTCCTCGTGACCGGGGACAGGATCGCCGCCGTCGGCCCCGAGCTGGAGGCGCCCGAGGACGCGGTCGTGATCGACGCGTCCGGCGGCCTGGTCATGCCGGGCATGATCGACACCCACCGGCACATGTGGCAGACGGCGCTGCGCGGCTACGGCGCCGACTGGACGCTCACCCAGTACTTCGTCTGGTTCTACCTGGAGCACGGCAAGCTGTTCCGGCCCGAGGACATCCACGCGGGCAACACCCTGGCCGCGATCGAGGCGCTGGACGCCGGCGTCACCACCGTCGTGGACTGGTCGCACGGCCTGCGGACCGTCGACCACGCCGACGCCGCGGCCGACGCGCTGGAGTCCGTGCCCGGCCGGTACGTGCTCGCCTACGGCAACATCCAGCAGCCGCCCGCCGAGTGGACGGCCGCGCCCGAGTTCCGCGACTTCGTGCGCCGGCGTGTCTCCGGCGGCGACATGCTCGGCTTCCAGATCGCCTTCGACGTGCTCGGCGACCCCTCCTTCCCGGAGAGGCCCGCGTTCGAGGCCGCCCGCGAGCTCGGCGCCGCCGTCACCACGCACGCCGGCGTGTGGGGCGCCACCAGCGACGACGGCATCCGCCTGATGCACGAGCACGGCTTCATGACGCCGGAGACGATCTACGTGCACGCCGCCTCGCTGTCGGCCGACTCCTACCACCGCATCGCGGCCACCGGCGGCTCGATCTCGGTCTCCACGGAGAGCGAGCAGAGCGCCGGCCAGGGTTACCCGCCCACCTGGGCGGTCCGCGCCCACGGCATCCCGGTGTCGTTGTCCATGGACACCAGCGTGTGGTGGAGCGGCGACCTGTTCTCGGCCATGCGCACCACGCTCGGCGCCGACCGCTCGCGCGAGCACCTGGAGGCGCACGCCAAGGGCGAGACGGTCACGCACTGCGGCCTGCGCGCCGACCAGGTCGTGGAGTGGGCGACCCGGGGCGGCGCCCGGGCGCTGGGCCGCGACGACCTGGGCGTCATCGAGCCCGGTAAGAAGGCCGACCTCGTGCTCGTCAAGAACGAGCACTCGCCGGTGTCGTTCCCGATCCTCAACCCGTTCGGGCACGTCGCGTTCCAGGCCCAGCGCGGCGACGTGCACACCGTGATCGTCAACGGGCGCGTGGTCAAGCACGAGCACCGCCTGCTCGGCGTCGACCTCGCCGGGGCCCGCGCGCAGGTCGAGCGCACGGTCGAGCATCTGCGCTCGACGATGGGCGACGAGGCCTGGGAGAAGGGCATGAACCCGGACATCCCCTCGGCGAAGGTCCTCGACAACCCGTACACGTACACCGACTACCGCAGCGACGCCACCCACCGCCTCTGATCGGCCGCTCTGCGGACGGGCGACCGTCTAGAGTCTGATCGAACGGATTCCGAGCGAGGCGAGGGCGTAGATGGCACGTGGTGACACCGGACCTGACTTCATCGAGGCGCTGGCCCGCGGCCTCGATGTCATCAGGGCATTCCAGCCGGGGCGCCCGGTCATGTCCCTGACGGAGGTGGCGACGGCCGCCGGCCTGGCCCGGCCGACGGCCCGCCGCATCCTGCTCACCCTCCAGGAGCTGGGGTACGCCAGGTCGGAGCAGGGCGGGTTCGCGCTCACGCCGAGGGTGCTGGAGCTGGGCGTCACCTACGTCCGCTCGATGGGGCTGTGGGAGGTGGCCAGGCCGCACCTGGAGCGGCTCGTCACCCAGACCAACGAGTCGTCCTCGATCGCCCAGCTCGACGGCTCCGACATCGTCTACGTAGCCCGGGTCGCGGTGCCGAAGATCGTGTCGCTCCAGGTGCAGATCGGCACCCGCTTCCCCGCGCTCCAGACGTCGCTGGGCAAGGTGCTCCTGGCCGCGCTGCCACCGGCCGAGGTGGAGCGGGTGCTGGCCGAGCCGGGCCGCTCGGGCATCGAGCCGCGCTGGCGCCCGGACGCCAAGGAGCGCGAGGCGGCGCTGCGCGCGGTCCGCGCCAAGGGGTGGGCCGCCACGGACGAGCAGCTCGCGCTGGGGATCCGGTCGGTGGCGGCGCCGCTCAGGGACGGGCTCGGCAACGTCATCGCGGCCGTCAACGTCAACGCCCACGCCGCCGAGACGTCCATGGAGAAGCTGACCGAGGAATACCTGCCGCTGCTGCTGACGACGGCCGGCGCGATCAGCGCCGACTGGGCGCTCTACCAGGCGGTCCCGCACGTCACGGCCTCCTGAGATCCATCCCCGCCCCGCCTGGGTCTTGCCGGTTGGGGCAACTCCGCCTTGAATGTGCCCCATACGGGTGATCCAGGAGGGGCCGATGCGTGGTTTACGGGCGTCCGCAGTCGTTCTGTTGATCGTTCTCACGACGTTCGTGGCCGCGGAGCCATCCGTCCCGGCGGTCGCCGGGCCGGGTGACCCGGAGCCGGCCTCGCTGGTCACGCTCTCCGTGCCCGACCGCGCCGCGATGGAGCGGCTGGTGGCCTCGGGAGCCGACCTCACCGAGCGGGTGCGCCCGCAGGCGGACGGCAGCGTCCAGGTGGACGCGGTGGCCACGCCCAGCCAGCTCACCTCCTACGCCGCGCTCGGCGCGACCCTGGCGCCGGGCACGCCGCCCCAGGCGAAGGCCAAGGCCACCACCGCCCAGGACCGGCTCGTCATCGAACGGGCCGTCTGGATGAAGTCCCGCGACGGCTACTTCCTGTCGGTGGAGGCGGCCAGCAGCGCGGGCGAGGCGGCCACGCTCACCGTGACGTGGAAGGGCAAGGGCGGCTCGACCGGCCAGGCGCCGATGGTCGCGTACGTGGACGCGGGCGCGTACCTGGGCCACCAGTTCAGCACCCCGGTGCCCGCCGACGCCCGGCCGCAGTGGGTCACCGTGACCTCCGCCGGCGGCGGCACGGCCGAGGCGAGGGTCAGGGAGTGGCCCGACGGCGACCAGCCGGACCGCGCCGGCCCCGGCTACCAGAAGGACTTCGTCACCCAGTACATGCCGCCCGCGCAGCTCAACGAGCGGATCAAGGCGCTGCACCAGCGCTACCCCAAGCTCACCGAGCTGATCACGCTGCCGTACCCGACCAACGGCTACCGGCGGCGCGCCCAGGCGCTGATCGGCACGCCGCCCGCCGCCGCCGTCGTGATCACCTCGGACGCGTACGGCTCCGAGGGCGGCAACGACCTGGCCGCCGAGCTGGTGAACCCCGGCGCGCCCGGCCGCCCGCTGCAGGTCACCGTGAACGGCAAGCTCATCACGGTCAGCCTGGCCACCGACGCCTCGGGCGCCCCCGCCAGCACCGCCGCGCAGGTCACCGCCGCGATCAACGCCACCGCAGGCACCGGCGTCAAGGCCACGACCTACCGCGCCAACGCGGGCGACGGCGTCATGGCAACGGCGCCGCTCACCCAGCTCAGCGACTTCCTCAACGCACCCGCGAGCGTCTCCCGCGCGCCCGCCCGGGTGCTGGCCCTGCGGATCGGCGCGCACCGCGACGGCAGCCGCACCGGCGTGCTGGCCTACGCCCAGGAGCACGCCCGCGAGTGGGTGGCGCCCCTCGTCGTGGTCGAGGCGGCCGAGCGGCTGCTGCGCAACTACGCCCGCGACAAGGCCACCCGCAGGCTGCTGGAGCGCACCGACGTCTTCATCGTGCCGACCGTCAACCCGGACGGCGCCAACTACAGCTTCTACGACTTCAACGGCCAGCGGAAGAACATGACGAACCACTGCCCGGCGCAGCAGTCCGACCCGGCGCTGCGCAACACCTGGGGTGTGGACGTCAACCGCAACTACGCCGTCGGCTCGCTGTCCGACGGGTACTTCGGCGCCTCGGCCAACTGCCAGAGCGGCACGTACGCGGGCCCCGCCGAGCACTCCGAGCCCGAGAGCCGCAACGTCATGTGGCTGGCCGAGAAGCACCGCAACATCAGGTTCGCCATGAACGTGCACAGCTACGGCGGCTACTTCATGTGGCCGCCCGGCGCGTACCGGCTCGACGGCCGCGTCACCCTGCCCAGGCCCACGGCGCAGCAGGAGGCGTACTTCCTGCGCTCGGCCCGCACGATCGAGCAGGCCATCGCCGCCGAGCGCGGCACCGTCATCTGGCCCCAGCAGACCGGGCCCGTGACGGACGTGCTCTACTCCGCGGCCGGCAACTCCGCCGACGAGCTCTGGTACGACCACGGCGTCTACGGGTGGGACTTCGAGGTGGGCGCCGACCTGTGGGACCCCGGCACGCGGACGTGGCAGGCCGTGGGCTTCCAGCCGCCGTTCGCGGAGGGGCACGCGGAGGCGCTGGAGTTCGCGTCCGGGCTGATCTCCCTGGTGGGGGTCGCCGCCGACTACCGGGAACCCTGATCCGCACCCTCTGGAGGACTCCCTTGCGCCTGCCCCCTGCCCTGCTCCCGGCTCTGCTCACCGGGCTCCTCGTGATCCCGCTCGTCCCGCACGCGGTGTCGGCCGACCCGGTCGCGCCGCCGGCCCCGGCCGTGCGCGACTTCGGCAACGGCCCGGAGCGGAACGAGGTCGCCGCCGACGTGCCCGAGCGGGCCGAGGCGCGCGCGGCCGCCCGGTCCGAGCAGGCCGAGCAGCCCGGCATCCTGTCGCACGACCGGGGCTACCCCCGCCGGACCCGGCTGCCGGTGCCCCCCGAGAACCCGGCCGACGCCTCGATCAAGCTGGGCCTGGTGCCCCACCACGGCATCGCGCCACGGCTGAACGACCTGCAGCAGCGCGGCGACCGGGTCAGCGCGCAGGTCATCGGCCGCTCGTACGGGGGCCGCGACCTCTACCTGGTGACCGTCACCGCGCCGGAGAGCGCCGCCGAGACGCGCGAGCAGGAGCGCATCCGCGACCGCATCGAGAACGACCCGGCCGCCGCCGCCCGCGACCGGAAGCTGGTCAAGAGGTACAAGGCGCCGGTGTTCGTCAACGCCAACATCCACGGCAACGAGTGGGAGGGCACCGACGCCGCCCTGCGCGTCATCGAGGAGCTCGCCACCAGCAAGGATCCCAAGGTCGCCGACCTGCTGGCGCGCACCCGCCTGTACTTCAACATCACCGCCAACCCCGACGGCCGCGTCACCGGCGTGCGCCAGAACGGCGCCGGCTTCGACCTGAACCGCGACTTCGTCACCGCCTCCCAGCCCGAGGTGCGGGCGATGCGCCAGATCATGATCGACGCCCAGCCGGTCACCATGATCGACCTGCACGGCTACGTCAACGGCACGCTCATCGAGCCGACCACGCCGCCGCACGGCGCCAACTACGAGTACGACCTGTTCATCCAGAACACCTACGCCAACGGCCTCGGCATGGAGGCCGCCGTGAACGGGCTGGGCTACACCGTCGAGAAGGACGGCGTGTACCCGGCGCAGATCCCGTTCCGCGACTCCGCGGAGGGCTGGGACGACTGGCCGCCGATCTTCACCCCGCAGTACGCGCCCTTCCACGGCGCGGTGGCCGCGCACACCGTCGAGATCCCGCTGCGGGTCAACGGCTCCGACTACACCCAGCTGCCGGTCGAGGAGCTGCGCCGCCGCGCCGCGATCAACACCGACGTGGCCGCCGCCGCCATCCGGTCCACCTACGCCTTCGTGCGCGACCGGCACGACCGGCTGATCGCCGACCAGATCGAGGTGTTCCGGCGCGGCGCGGCCGGGGAGCCGTCCAAGACGGTGCCGCTCGGCATCGTGCCGGGGTTCGGGCCGGAGGACGTCTACACCACCACCTTCCCCCGGGCGTACGTCATCACCGGCCGGCGCTCGGAGGCGGCCGCCGCGCGCCTGGTGGACCACCTGATCGCGAACGACGTGCGGGTCGAACGGGCCAGGCACGCCTTCCGGGCGGACGGCAGGACGTATCCGGCCGGTTCGTACGTGGTGGACATGCGCCAGCCGAAGCGCGGACTGGCCAACGTCATGCTGGAGGCGGGTGCGGACATCTCGCCCAGGGTGGACGCCATGTACGACATCTCCGGCTGGAGCCACGGCCTGCTCTGGGGCGCCGGCGTGGACGGCGTCACGTCCCTGCGGGTGCAGGCCGACCCGGTCAAGGCCGCCGCGCCGACCGGGTCCGTGCCGCGCACGCCCGGGGCGCTCGCGCTCAAGGTGACCGACCCCAAGGACGTCCTCGCGCTGAACGACCTCCTGGCCCAGGGCACGGCGGTGACCTGGGCGGACGGCGCGGCCATCGTGCCCGCCTCGGCGCGACAGGCCGCCCGCGCGGTCTCCGAGCGCTACGGCGTCGTCTTCACCCCGGCGGGCACCCCGGC
This sequence comes from Nonomuraea sp. NPDC003707, assembly GCF_053587055.1. Classification (NCBI taxonomy): domain Bacteria; kingdom Bacillati; phylum Actinomycetota; class Actinomycetes; order Streptosporangiales; family Streptosporangiaceae; genus Nonomuraea; species Nonomuraea sp. NPDC003707. The sequence continues at coordinate 328,637 of NZ_JBSFNK010000010.1, forward strand.
GGGCACCCCGGCGGGCACGGCGTCCGGTGCGCCGCTCTCGCAGGTCAGGATCGCCGCCGCCGCCTCGGCCGACGAGCTGTTCACGCTGCGCGAGCTGGGCTTCGCCGTCACCCCCGTCTCCACGGCGGCCCTCAACGCGGGCTACGACTGGAGCGGGACCGACGTGCTGTTCGTCTCCAGCGGGCTGAGCTACATCGCGCTCAACCCGGCGGCCAGGACGGCGCTCGACGCGTTCCTGACCACCGGCGGCGTGATCACCCGTGGCGGCACCGGAGCGGCCTTCAACGCCGCCGCCGGGCTGCTCACCGCGACCGCCGTCGCGGGCCGCGGCGACGCCAACGGCGTCGTCCGCGTGCTCTCCTCGGGCGGTCAGGTCGGAGGCGGATCGCCGGACCACTCGTTCGTGTACTCGCCGCGCTGGTTCACCGGCCTCGGGCCGGAGGTCACGGTCGAGCAGTCGTACGCGGCCGAGGGCCCGCTGGTCTCCGGCCACTGGCGGCCCGACGCCGACGGCACCGGCGGCCAGGACGCCGCCAGGGGCCAGGCGGCCGTGGTGAGCGGCAGGGACGAGCGAGGCGCGGCCGTGGTGCTGTTCGGCACGGAGCCGATGTTCCGCAACCACCCCAAGGGGCTGTTCCCGCAGGTGGCCAAGGCCCTGTACTGGGCCTCCTCGGTCACCGGCGCGGCCGTCAAGGGGTAGTGACCCGGTCCAGGAGCTCCAGGAGGTGGTGGTACGGCTTGCCGGTGGCGCGGGTCAGGCCGAGCTCGCAGGTGCGGTTGACCGAGGCGTGGGCGGCGAAGTCCTCCCGCGCCACGGCGGCGGCCTCCGCCCGGGTGGCGGAGGCGGTCAGCTCGGGGTGGAGCAGGCCGCGGTCGCCGGCGAAGGCGCAGCACTGCCAGCCGTCCGGCACGACGACCCGTTCGGCGACGGTCTCGGCGACGCGGGTGATGGCGGCGTCGAGGCCGAGCCGGGTCGAGGAGCAGGTCGGGTGCAGGGCCAGCGAGGGCAGCCGGCGGGCGGCGGGCAGGCGCGGCAGGAGGTGCTCGGCGGTGAAGTCGACCGCGTCGAGCACCCGGATGGCGGGCGAGGCCGCGGCGGTGAGGCGTTCGAAGCCCTCGGTGCAGGAGGCGGCGTCGCTGACGACCGGGATCCGGCCGCCGTCCGTGGCCGCCGCCAGCGCGTCCCGGACCCGGTGGCGCATCACCTCGTAGCCGTCCGCGAGGCCCTTGGACGACCAGGGCGTGCCGCAGCACAGGCTGCCGATCCCGTCGGGCACGCGCAGCCGCACGCCCGCCCGCTCGGCCAGGCTGAGCAGGGCGGCCATCGCGCCGGGGCCGCCCTCGGCCGGGGCGAACAGGGTGTTCAGGCAGGACGGGACGAAGACGGCGTCGGCGTCCTCGGCCGGGGCCGGGCGGCGGGGCGTCCCGCCCCGGGGCAGGTCGCGGCTCCACTGCGGGACGGCGTCCTGGCCCGCCACGGCGCGGGCGGCCTTGCTCGCGCCCTCGGCGAGCGGGGCCGGTGTCGCGGCGGCGGCGTCGAGGGCCAGGTTCATGGCCCTGGTGACGCCGTCCCAGTGCTTGGCGGCGGACTTCCAGCCCGCGCGGGCGGCGCGGCCGTGGCGCTCTTCGCGCAGGCGTTTGGTCAGGTCGCCGGTGTTGATGAGGACGGGGCAGGCGGTGGCGCACATGCCGTCCACGGCGCAGGTGTCCACGGCGTCGTAGCCGTACTCCTCCTCCAGCCGTTTCGCCAGCGCGTGGTCGCCCGCCTCCTGGGCGGCGGCCAGCTCCCGCCGGAGCACGATGCGCTGGCGCGGCGTGGTGGTGAGGTCGCGGCTGGGGCAGACGGGCTCGCAGTAGCCGCACTCCACGCACCGGTCGACCTCGGGCTCGACGGTGACGACGTTCTTGAGATCGCGCAGGTGGGCATGCGGGTCGTCGGTGAGGACGACGCCGGGGTTGAGCGTGCCCGCGGGGTCGCACAGGCGCTTGACCTCGCGCATCACCTCGAACAGCTCGTCACCGTACTGGCGGCGGACGAAGGGGGCCATGACGCGTCCTGTGCCGTGCTCGGCCTTGAGCGTGCCGCCCCGGTCGAGCACGGCGGCGACCATGTCCTCGGTGAAGTCGGCGTAGCGCTCCAGGTCGGTGTCGAAGCGCTCGTTGAGCATGAAGTGCAGGTTGCCGTCCTTGGCGTGGCCGAAGATCACGCTGCGCTCGTACCTGTGCTTGGCGAACAGGCCGGCCAGGTCGTCGCAGAGGTCGGCCAGGACGGGCACCGGGACGGCGACGTCCTCCAGGAGCGCGGTGGTGCCGCTGGGGCGGGCGCCGGCGACGGAGGCGTACAGGCCCTTGCGGATGTGCCACAGAGCGGCCCGGCCGCCCGCGTCCCTGCTCAGCCGCGCCGGGGCGGCCAGGTCGAGCGTGGCGAACAGCCGCTCGGCCGTGCGCTCGTGCTCGGCGAGCGGTTCGGGGTCCGACTCCTGCCACTCGACCAGGAGCGCGGCGTGGTCCCGTACGGTCAGCGTGCGCAGGACGTCGTCGGCCCTGGGGTCCCGCTGGGCCACCCGCAGGGACTCGGCGTCCAGCAGCTCGACGGCGGCGGGGCCGGCGGTGATGAGCTGCGGCATCGCCGCCATCGCCCGGCGCAGCGTGGGGAAGACGAGCAGGCCGGTCGCGGCCAGGCGGTGCGCCGGGACCGTGCCCAGGACGGCCTGCGCGACGAAGCCCAGGGTCCCCTCGCTGCCGATCGCGAGGTGGGCGAGGATCTGCGCGGGCGTGTCGTGGTCGAGGAAGCTGTTGAGCCCGTACCCCATGGTGTTCTTCAGGGAGAACTGGGCGGTGACGCGCCGCACCGACTCGGGGTTGCCGCGGACCCGGTCGCGCAGCCGTTCCAGGCCCTGCGCCAGCTCGGGCTCCAGCGCGCGCAGCCGCGCGTCGGCGTCGGGGGCGGCGGTGTCGACGACGGTGCCGCTGGGCAGCACCAGGACCAGCGACTCCAGCGTCCGGTACGTGTTGGCGTGGGTGCCGCACGTCATGCCGCTGGAGTTGTTGGCGACGACGCCGCCGATCGTGCAGGCCGACTCGCTGGCCGGGTCCGGGCCGAGCTTGCGGCCGTGGGCGGCCAGCCGGGCGTTGACCTGGCGCAGCACGGCGCCCGGCTGCACGCGGACCCGGTCGCCGCCGTCGAGCACCTCGATGCCGCGGAAGTGCCGCCGGGTGTCGACCAGCAGGTGCTCGCTCACGCCCTGCCCGCTCAGGCTGGTGCCCCCGGAGCGGAACGTCAGCGGCAGCCCGGTCCGCATGAGCGCCGCCACCTGCTCGGCGCTCTCCGGCACCAGGACCGCCTGCGGGGTGAGCAGGTAGTGGGAGGCGTCATGGGCCATGCCGAGCCGGTCGGTGGCCCGCGTACGGGTGATCCCGGGCACGGCGGCCTCGACCGCCGCCAGGACGGCGGGGTCCGGGGCGGTCAGCCGCCGCTTCTCGGAATGGGTGACGCTCATATCTGTCCTTACCGCTCTGTCCTTACCGCGGGCCCAGGACCTGCTGGCGCTGGTTGCCGAGCCTGTCGATGCCGAGTTCGATCACGTCGCCGGGCTGGAGCCAGATGGGCGGGTTGTGGCCCATGCCGACGCCGGGCGGGGTGCCGGTGTTGATCAGGTCGCCGGGCTCCAGCACCATGAACTGGCTCAGGTAGTGCACGATGACGTACGGGTCGAAGATCATCGTCTTGGTGGTGCCGGTCTGCCGGCGTACGCCGTTGACGTCGAGCCACATGCCCAGGTTCTTGACGTCGGGGATCTCGTCCGGGGTGACCAGCCAGGGGCCGGCCGGGTTGAAGGTCTCGGCGGACTTGCCCTTGGACCACTGGCCGCCGCGCTCCATCTGGAAGGCCCGCTCGCTGACGTCGTTGACCACGCAGTACCCGGCGATGGCGGCGGCGGCCTCCTCGACCGAGTCGAGGTAGGAGGTGCGCCTGCCGATCACGATGCCGAGCTCGACCTCCCAGTCGGGCTTGGTGGAGCCGCGCGGGATGCGCACCTCGTCGTACGGGCCGATCAGGGTGTTGGGCGACTTGGTGAACAGGATCGGCTCGTCCGGCACCGCCTGGCCGGTCTCGGCGGCGTGGTCGCTGTAGTTCAGCCCGATGCACAGGATCTGGTGCGGCCGGGCGATCGGCGCGCCGACCCGCTCACCCGCGAACGCCCGCACCTCGCCCCCGGCGACCCGGTCGGCCAGCAACGCGATGCCGCCCGCGGCGAAGAAACGCTCGTCGAAATCGGGCGTGACGTCCGAGACGTCGATGTAGTGGGACTCGTCCACGCGGACGACGGGCTTCTCGGCGCCGGGCGCGCCGATGCGCATCAGGTACAACGCTTTCTCCGTGTTCGGGTCGAGAGGGTACGGGCGAGGTTCATGAGGTGTCCCGCCCGGCGACGATGCCGCGGATGGCGGCCAGGTCGTCGACGAGCGACTTCAGCGACGTCCGGTAGGCCAGCCCGCTGACGCTGACGGCGCCGCTGGGCACGGTGGGCGAGGTCAGGTAGGCCAGGACCGCCACGCAGTTGACGCCCGGCTCGTTCTCCTGGTCGTCGACGGCGTAGCCCAGCTCGCGGATGCGCACCAGCTCGGCGTGCAGCTGCTCCACCGTGCCGATCGAGCGCTCGGTCGGCAGCTCCAGCCGCCGCTCCCCCACCCACTCGCGCACCGCGTCCTCGGTGCGCAGGGCGTCGGCGAGCAGCGCCTTGCCGACGGCGGTGCAGTGTGCCGGGTTCCGGCCCCCGACGACGGAGGTCAGCCGGACGGCCCCGTCGGACGGGTCGAGCTTGGAGCGGTAGACGACCGAGGTTCCCTCCAGCACCGCGTAGTGCACGGTCTCGCCGTAGCGGTCGCACAGGGCCCGCAGGATCGGCGTGACCCGCACGTGGTCAGGCCGGGCCTCGTGGTGGGCGAAGGCCATCCGCAGGAACTCGTCGCCGAGCACGTACCGCCCGTGGCCGTGCTGCGCCGCGAATCCGGCGCGGCGCAGCGACGCCAGGGCACGGTGGACCGTCGGCTTGGGGCTGGCCACCGCTCGGGCCATCTCCTCCAAGCCGATACCGTCGGGGTGGCGAGCCAGCTCGGCAAGGACCGCGAGCACGCGGTCGGATCCGACGAGCTTGGACTCGGCAGCCATCTCGGACATGTTCCGAACGTTAGACTATCGTTCCGAAAAGTGAAAGTTGGCCCCCCTCTCCGGGCCCTTCACCTCAGCGGCGCCGGCCACCCCTTTGAACACATCACCACACCCAGCTCTCCCGACCTTCAGGGCGACTGAAGCTTGCGCTAGGCTTCAGCCACCCTGAAGGTTGGAGGTTGAGGAATGCTGGAGCATGTCCTGCTGTCGGTGCACGTCCTGGCCGGCATCGTGTTCGTGGGAGGCTCGGCCGTGGCGACGAGCCTGTTCCCCCGCTACGTGCCGGTCGCGACCGGCGGACAGGGCGAGCCGCCGCCGGATCCGGGCGAGCGCAACCGGAGTGTCGCGGTCGCGCTGCACCGCATCACCGGGGGCTACGCCGCCTTCGGGCTCATCGTCCCCTTGGCCGGGATCATCCTGGCAAGCGTGCAGGGCCGGATGGGCGAGATCTGGATCACCGTCTCCATGATCCTCACGGCCGTCGCGGGCGCCCTGCTGGCCACGCAGATCTACCCGCGCCAGCGCGCCGCGCTCAGCGAGCCCGGCGACGAACGGCCGCTGCGCGTGATGTCCATGCTGGCCGGCTTCTACAACCTGGCCTGGGCGGTCGTCGTGGTCCTGATGATTGTACGGCCCGGCGCGGGGGACTGACCGCCATGCGCCTGCTCCGGATCGCGGCCGCCGTCGAGGCCGCCTCCCTCGTGCTCCTGCTCGGCAACCTGTTCACCGTGCACGCCAAGGTGATCACCACGTTCTGCGGCCCGCTGCACGGCACCGCCTACCTCGCCGTGATCGCGGCCACCTGGACGGTCCAGCCGGCCGCCCGCCTGCTCGCGTTCGTCCCGGGGATCGGCGGGCTGCTCGTCCTGCGGACCGCGCGCGCCCGCGCCGGAGGCTGAACTCGGCCTTATCCGGCCCTCTTTATCGTTCCACCATGAGGTCGAACAGAGCGGGGTTCCCGGTTTCGGTTTCGGTGGCGCTCCTCGTTCTCGGCACGGTGATGGGCTTCGCCGCCCGTACGCCCGCGTGGACCGCCGTGGACGCCGCCGTGAGCGACGGGGTCCAGTCGCTCCGGAGCCCGTGGCCGACCGCGGTGGCGCAGGTCCTGAACGTGGGGTTCGGCACGGTCATGGGCCCGCTCCTCGCCGCCGCCCTCGTCGTGGGGGTGGCCGTCTCGGGCCGGCCGCGGGCCGCCGGGCGCGTGCTGGTGGTGATCGCCGCCGGGTGGGGCGTCAGCTGGGTGCTCAAGACCGTCGTCGCCCGTTCCCGGCCCCCGGTCTCCGACTCCCTGGTGTACGGCCTCGGCTCCGGCAGCTTCCCCAGCGGTCACGTGTGCCTGACCCTGTCGATCGTGATCGCCGTCGCAACCCTGGTCAGGCACACCCGCTTCCACCTGCCGGTGCTGGCGGCGGGCTTCGTGCTCGTGGCCGTCCAGATGCTGGCGCGGGTCTACCTGGGAGCGCATTACGCCACCGACACGCTGGGCTCGATCATCGTGGCCCCCGCCGCGATCCACGTGGCGTTGAACGCGTGCCGGCCGGGGCTGCTCGATCCGCCGTGGAGGCGCCGGCCGGCCCGCCCCGCGGTGGCGGAGCAGGCCGGCGCCGATGCCGTCTCCCCGGCGTCGGACACGTGCTCCAGCCGGTAGCCGGCGCCCGGATGCGCCGCGGCGTCGAAGACCCGCACCGGACGGATCAGGCACTCGCGTCGAGTTCCCACCGCTTGCCTGTCGGCAGGTCCACCACGCGCAGCTCCGGACCCGCCAGGGCCACGGCGTCGGAGGCGGTGCCGCCGGTGCGGAACAGCCGCGACAGCGGGTCGTGGCCATGGGCGTCATGCACGGGGACCAGGACCTCGGCGCCGAGCGCGGACGCCCCCGCGACGGCCTGTTCCGGCCCCATCACCAGGCGGGGCCCGAACAGGGGGCGCAGCCCGTTCACGGGCAGCAGGGCCAGATCGGCCCGGTATCGCTCCAGCGGCGCGACCTCCCCCGCCTCCCCTCCGAAGAAGACGACCCGGCCGCCCGCCGTGGTGAAGACGTAGGCGTTGTTGGGCCATACGAGGGTCCGCCCGGACGGCACGACCGTCATGGACAGGCCGGGCGCGAGGTCGAGTCTCCGCCCCCACGTCAGGCGCTCCGCCCGCCGGAATCCGAGGGCTCGGGCCCGGCGGGCCATGCCGCGCGTGGGCACGTACAGCGGTGTGGTGTCCTTGGCCGGGAAGTGGCGCAGCGCGCGCAGGTCCCAGTGGTTGGTGGCCAGGTTGGTGACCACGACGGCGGTGAGCGGGGGAAGGTCGCGAACGCGCAGGCCCAGCGGCTCGCCACGGCGCAGCCACCACCGTTCGGTGAACCAGGGGTCGGTGAGGACGGCGTGGCCGTCGAGTTCGAGCAGGACGCAGGAGTTGACCACCCGCGTCATCGCAACGGTCGGCTTGATCATGCCGCAACCGTGCCGGTTAATGTACACATGAAGTCAAGCGAGGGGATGGCCATCGGAGAGCTGGCGGAGCGGTTCGGCCTGGACACGCATGTCCTGCGCCATTGGGAGAGCATGGGCCTGCTGGCACCCGCGCGGCGCGCGGGTGGTCAGCGTGCCTACGGGCAGCGCGATCTCGAGCGGGTGGCGCTGATCCTGATGGGCAAGGAGGCCGGCTTCACGCTGGGCGAGTTGCGCGTGCTGCTGTCCGCCGCCGATCCGATGGACCACCGTGATCTGCTGCGCCACCACGTTCAGGAGCTGGAACGGCGCATCTCGCGGGCCCGGGCCGCCAAGGAGCTCGTCGAGCACGCCCTCGCCTGCCCGCACAGCTTCGCCGAGTGCGAGCACGCCCGCGAGCAGATCGCCACCCGCATCCCGGAAATCATGGATAAGTGATCAACATGACCAGACTCCCCGAACACGTCCTCGTGACCGGAGCCGCCGGAAACATCGGCCAGGTGCTGCGGCGCACCCTGCTGCCGAAGATCGCGCGGGTGCGCCTGTCCGACCTCCGCGACGTCGGCCCGCTCGCCGCGCACGAGGAGTTCGCGCCGGCCGACCTCCTGGACCTCGACCAGGTGCGGGCGGCCGTGCGGGGCACCGAGGCGGTGATCCACCTCGGGGGCGTCTCCGACGAGGCCGGCTTCGACGCGATCAAGGGCCCCAACCTGGAGGGCGTCTACAACGTCTTCGAGGCGTGCCGCAGGGAGGGCGTCCGGCTCGTCGTCAACACCAGCTCCAATCGCATCACCGGCTTCCACCCGGCGGGGGCGACCCTCGACGGGGAGGAGGCGGCGCGGCCCGACGGCCTGTACGGCGCGGCCAAGGCGTTCGGGGAGGCGCTGGGCAGCCTGTACGCCGACCGCTTCGGCCTCGACGTGATCTCCGTACGCGTCGGCTCCTTCGAGGAGCGGCCCACCGAACCGCGCCACCTGCACACCTGGCTGAGCCACGACGACGCGGCGCGGCTCTACGGCGCCTGCCTGACCGCGCCGCCCGGCTCGGGACACGTGGTCGTCTACGGCGTCTCGCGCAACACGCGGTCGTGGTGGACGCAGAACGCGGCGGCGAGCGCCCTCGGATACCGGCCGATGGACGACGCGGAGGACTTCGCGGCCGAGCTGGGCGCCTACACCGAGCCCCATCAGGGAGGCCGGTACACGCGCTACGAGTACGGCGGATGGGCGACCCCGCCCGGCGACACCCGCTGACTGGAGCGGTTCCGCGATACGCGATAGCCTTCCATGAAGCGGAACAGGGAGGCGAGGGTAGTGGCGGACGGGCAGTCCCCGGTGGGAAGCGTCGATCGCGCGCTGCTGATCTTGCAGGAGATCGGCAAACACAGCAGAGGCGTTACGCTCGACGAGCTCGCCACCAGGCTCGGGCTGCCCAAGAGCTCGCTGCACCGGCTGCTGGGGGCCCTGAAGCACCGGGGGTTCGCCGCGCAGCCGGAGCCCAGCGGGCCGTACTTCCTCGGCACGGAGATGCTGGCCACGGCCTTCAGGTTCTACGAGACGATGGACCTGCGCAGCCTGGTGCGGCCGCTGCTCCTGCGGCTGAGCGACGAGTTCGCCGAGACGGTGCACATGGCCATGCTGGACGGCGGCGAGGTCGTCTACCTGGACAAGGTGGAGGCGGTGCGGACGATCACGATGACGTCCGTGGTGGGCGGCCGCAACGCCGCCCACTGCACGGGCGTCGGCAAGGCGCTGCTGGCCTGGACGTACCCGACGGACGAGGCCGTCAAGGCGTGGGCCGCCCGGTACGGCCCGCTGGCCACCAGGACCCGTAACACCATGACCAACCCCGCCAAGCTGGCCACCCACCTGGACCAGGTGCGCACGCGCGGCTACGCGCTCGACCTGGAGGAGAACGAGCCGGGCGTGCGCTGCGTGGCGGTCCCCGTCTTCCTGGGGAGGACGGCGCCGGTCGCGGCGGTGAGCGTGACGGCGCTCAAGGACCGGATGTCGCCGGCCAGGATGGAGGAGATCGGCGAGAAGCTGCGCCAGGCGGTCGCCGAGCAGGCCTGACGCGCGCGGGCGCGGCGGTCCCGATAGCCTTCACCGGGCTCCCCGCCGGCCCGTGCCGCAACCTCAGCCCTTGACCGCGCCGGTCAGCGCCTGGACGAAACGGCGCTGGCCGAACAGGAACACGGCCAGCACCGGCAGCGTGGTCAGCACCGTGCCCGCCATGATGGCCGGCCAGTCGGCCCGGTGCTGGCCCTGGAAGGTGGTCAGCCCCGCCTGCACCGTGTAGTTGGCCTCGGAGTTGATCGCCACCAGCGGCCAGAACAGGTCGTTCCAGGCCGTGATGAACGTGATCACGGCCAGCGCCGCCATCGCCGGCCTGGCCACCGGCAGCACGACCCGGAAGAACACGCCGAAGCGCGAGCAGCCGTCGATCCGCGCGGCCTCCTCCAGCTCCTTGGGGAACGACTGGAAGAACGAGGTCATCAGATAGATGCCCACGGCGGAGGCCAGCGACGGCACGATCAGCGCGCCGAGCGTGTCGGTCAGCCCGGCCTCGCTGAAGATCAGGAACGTCGGGATGACCGTGAGCTGGAACGGGATCAGCGCGGTCGCGATGACCAGGATCAGCACCGTCTTGGAGCCGGCGAACCTGATCCTGGCGAAGGCGTACCCGGCCATGCTGCACAGCACGAGCTGGGCCGCCACGATGGCGCCCGAGACGATCACGCTGTTGAGGAACCAGCGCGGGAAGTTCGAGCGCTCGACGACGGTGCGGTAGCCGCCCAGGTCCACGGCCTCGGGCCAGATCGCCGGCGGGAACCGGTTGAGCTCGGCCTGGGTCATGACGGAGCTGAGCAGCAGCCACACGAACGGCAGCACGACCACCGCCGACATCGGCACCAGCACCAGGTGCCACTTGCTGGGCCATCTCATCCGGTCGCTCCCCTCCGCCGCGCGATCAGCAGGCCCGTGACGATCAGCACCAGGGTGCCGGCGAACAGCACGTACGCCACGGCCGCGCCGTACCCGGCGGTGTTGAAGGTGAAGGCGAGCTGCCAGACGTAGTAGACGATGGTCACGGTCGCGTTGGCCGGGCCGCCCTTGGTGGTGGTCATGACCAGGTCGAAGAACTGCAGCGCGTCGATCATGCCCCACACCGTCAGGAAGATCGTCATCGGCCGTACCGACGGGACGATGACGTGCCTGAAGGTGGTCCACGACCCCGCTCCGTCGATCGCGGCGGCCTCCAGCACCTCCTTGCTGATCTCCTGGATGGCCGCCAGGTAGATGACCACGGCGAATCCGAACCGCGTCCAGAAGAAGATCAGCGTGAGCACCGGCATGGCCTGCGACGGGTCGCTCAGCAGCCCCTGCACCGGCAGCCCGAGCTTGACGAGCAGGCCGTTCATCAACCCGAAGTCGCGGTCGAAGATGTAGCCCATGAGCAGCCCGGTGGCGGTGGCAGAGACGATGTACGGCACCAGGAAACAGGTCCGGTAGAACCCGATCCCGCGGACCTTCCGGTTCAGCAGCACGGCCACGACCAGCCCGGTGACCAGGGAGGCCGGGATGTAGAGCACCAGCAGCAGCCCGGTGTTGGCCACCGCCTGGAGGAACACGGGGTCGTCGAGCAGCGCCCGGTAGTTGGCGAGCCCCACGTTCGTGCCCGGTGTCATCAGGTCGGAGTCGGTGAACGACAACGCCAGCGCCCAGGCCATGGGCACGAGCGAGAAGCCGAGGATGACCAGCGACGCGGGGCCCGCGAACGACCAGCCGGCGACGTTGTCGCCGAGCCTGCGCCGGTCGCGGGGCTGCCGGTGCCCGGTGCGGGCGGCGCTGAGCGCGGTGCTGCTCATGATCCCGGTACGGCCAGCGCGGCGTCCGCCTTGCCGGCCGCCTGGTCCAGGGCGGTCTTGGCGTCGCTCTTGCCGAGCAGCGCCTGGGCGATGGCCTCGGCCACGAAGGCGGAGACGCGGGGGTATCGGGTGGTCGGCGGCCGGACCCGTTTGGCGTTGGCCAGGTTCGCCGAGATCACCTCAATGCCCGGATATTTCGCGACATAGTCCTTATAGCCGGGCAGCTTGGTGATCGACTCGCGGATCGGCAGCGAGCCGGTGTCGCCCATCCACTCCAGCTGCTGCTCGGCCGCCGTCAGCCAGGCCAGGAACGTGGCCGCGGCCTTGACCCGGCGCTCGTCGTGCTCGAACACCACCCAGTTGTCCGGCCCCGAGATCGTCTCGTGGTTGCCGTCGGTGCCGGGCAGCTGCGCGACGCCGTAGTCGACCTTGGCCGCCTGCAGGTCGGGCAGCACCCACGGACCGGTCATGAACATGCCGAGGCGCCCCGACTCGAACAGCTTCTGGCCCTTCTCCGCCGGGCTGGAGTCGAGATAGACCGACTTGTCGACCACGGCCATGTCACGCAGCCTGCCGAGCGCCTGCTGGCCGGCGGCGGAGTTGAAGGCGGCCTTCTTGTGGTCGGGCGTGAGGATGTCGCCGCCTGCCTGCCAGAGCATCGGCCACAGGCCCCAGACCGCCTCCTCGCCGCCGCTGATCGGCCAGGTGGCGCCGAAGACGCCGTCCTTGGCGCTGGTGACCTGCTTGGCCTTGGCCCGGAAGTCGTCCCAGGTCCAGTCCGGTCCGGGCGCCTCGACGCCGGCCTTGGCCAGCAGTTTCCTGTTGTAGAGGACCACCATGTTGTCGACCACGGCGGGGAAGGCGATGACCTTGCCGTTGACGGTGACGGACTCCCGCTCGCCGGCCCAGAAGTCCTGCCAGTTGATCGCCGGGTCCTTGACGACCTCGGTGAGGTCGGCCGTCTTGGGGTTCCTGGCGATGTTGGGGGCCCAGGAGCCGTACAGGTAGGCGATGTCGGGATAGGCGTCGGAGGCCAGCGCGGCGGTGAGCTTGGGCAGCATCCCGTCGGCGGTGGCCCCACCGGACTCGGTCTTCACCTTGACGTCGGGGTGGCTCTGGTTGAACCGCGCGACCAGCTTCTCGATCGACTTGGCCGAGTTGTCCTCCTGGCCGTGCCAGATCGTGATCTCCACGGGGCCGCCGGCCGCCTGCTCCTGGCGGCCGCCCGAGCACCCGGTGACCGCCAGGGCGAGGAGCACGGCGGCGACGGGCGCGCGCCTCATCGGACACCCTCGGGGAGCAGGTCGCCGTGGGCGGCGATCATGTCGTCCACGAGGTCGTGGATCTGCTGGAGCGTCAGCGTGGCCGAGGCGTTCGGGTCGAGCATGACGGCGTGGTAGACGTGGTCGCGGCGGCCCTCCAGCGCCGCGCGCACGGTCAGCTCGCCGACGTTGAGGAACGTCCGGTTCAGCGCGGCGAGCTGGGGCGGCAGCGCGCCGATGCGGGTCGGGCGCATCCCGGCCCGGTCCACCAGGCACGGCACCTCGACGCAGGCGTCGTCGGGCAGGTTGGAGATCAGGCCGCCGTTGCGCACGTTGCCGTGCACGACCCTGGGGGTGCCGGTCTCGATGGAGTGGATGACGTCCGAGGCCAGCTCCCCGGCGGGGGCGATCTCGACACCCTCCCCGGCGGCCAGCCGCCGCCTGGTCTCCTCGTACGTGCCGAGGTTCTCCGCCGACCACTGCAGGTAGATCTCGACGGGGATGCGGAAGTGCTCCACCTGGTCGTCGTGGTGCAGGAACCAGGGCAGGTACTCCGAGCCGTGCTCGCTGCTCTCGGTGGGGAAGTGACCGAACCGGCGGTACATCTCCACCCGCACGGTACGGCGCAGCTCCGGGTCGCGGGCGATGACCTCGTCGAGCACCGGGTACAGGTTCCTGCCCTTGTGCTCGAACTTCAGCACGAACGCCTGGTGGTTGGCCCCGGCGGTGACGAACGACACCTCTTCCTCCGGCACCTCGACGAGCGAGGCCAGCCGGGCCTGGGTGTCGCGTACGGAATGGCAGAGCCCGACGACGTTCCTGAACGCGGTCCCCTCGTAGACGGCGCGGGGGATCATCGCCATCGGGTTGGTGTAGTTGAGCAGCAGCGCGTGCGGGGCCAGTTCGGCCAGGTCCGTGCCCAGGGCCACCATCACCGGGATCGTCCGCAGCGCGCGGAAGACGCCGCCGACGCCGAGGGTGTCGGCGATCGTCTGCCGCAGCCCGTAACTGCGGGGAATCTCGAAGTCGACGCGGGTGGCCGCGTGCCCGCCGACCGCGATCTCGTTGATCACGTAGTCGGCGCCGTCCACGGCGGCTCGCCGGTCGAGGTGCGCCTCCACCTTGGCGCCCAGGCCGAGCTCGGCGACCATCCAGTTCGCCATGGCCTCGGCCGTGGCCAGCCGCCCGGCGTCGATGTCGTGCAGGACAAGGGTGGACTCCCCCAGCTCGGGGAAGGTCAGGATGTCGGAGAGGACGTTCTTGGTGAACTCGACGCTGCCCGCGCCGATGAACACGATGCGTGCCATGGGGCTGTTTCCCTCCATTGAGCACGGCGGGCATGGGCCCGCTGCGTGCGGGTGAGTATAACCACGCATCCACCATGCAGACCAGGATTCCATCATTCGGAAAATAGTGGTTTGGCGGATACCGCTGGCGAGGTGTCTGCTCTTATGGGATTCTCAACATCAAGATCGGATCGATCACCTCGTCAGCCATGGATTTCCCTTATCATGGAATAGCATTCCGTATTGCGGAAGGACCAATGCATTGAACCTCCGGACACTCTTAACCCGGCTCGCCGTGGCCACGGCCCTGATACCGGCCTCCGCGACACTCCTCGCGACCCCCGCCCAGGCGGCCGAGTCGGCGGCGATCTGGCGTCCGCCGGTGGACAGCCGCTGGCAGTACCAGCTCCAGGGCAGCAAGACCTACGCCGCCACCGGCGGCGTCAACGTCGACATCTGCGGGGTCCCGCAGAGCGGCGGCGCCTGCGTGCGGCCGACCGTCTTCGACATCGACCTGTACGCCGCCGAAGAGGTCGCCGGCGACAACAAGACGCTCAACACGGCGGCCGTCAAGGCCATCCACGCCCGCGGGGCCAAGGCGATCTGCTACATCGACGCCGGCTCGATCGAGGACTTCCGGCCCGACTACCAGCAGTTCGTGGACTTCCACAAGAAGAACGGCAACTCCCTGCTGGGCAAGCCGTTCAGCGCCGAGTTCCCGAACGAGCGCTGGGCGAACATCAACAACGACAAGGGCCAGCGCGACTTCCTGCTGAAGATGATGGCGGCCCGCGTCGACAAGTGCGTCCAGGCGGGCTTCGACGGGGTCGAGTTCGACGTCGTCAACGCCCACGAGGAGGGCAAGTCGGTCACCGGCTGGACCGTCTCCCCCGCCACCCAGCTCGTCTACAACCGCGCGCTGGCCGGCCTGGCCCACGACCGGGGCCTGTCGGTGGCGCTGAAGAACGACCTCAGCCAGGCCGAGGAGCTGGTGTCGTCCTTCGACTACGCGGTCAACGAGGAGTGCTTCCAGTTCGACGAGTGCTCCGAGCTGAGCGTCTTCGTGAAGGCGGGCAAGCCTGTGTTCCATGTGGAGTACGAGACCGCGCCGGCGAGCTTCTGCGCCGGGTCGAAGACGCTGAAGTTCAACTCCCTCAAGAAGCCCGAGGACTACTCGCTCTTCGACAAGCCGTACAAGCCGTGCAGGTAACGGCGACCCACCGCCACATCCCGACCCGCACGCCGTAACGGCGGCCCGCGAGGACCGGCCCGGCTCATCAGCGGCCACGCCACGCAGTCGCATCGACGACCGGCCGATCACCACACCGCACCACCGACCACCGCCGGCCGCGCGAGCCGGCCGCCCACCGGAGCCCGACCACCTGCCGCAGCCACGCCGCCCACCGGATCCTGCTCGCCCAGCACAGGACGTCCATCCGACGCAAGCCGGCCGCTCGTCGCAACCCCGCTCGGCGGCGTGTGACCCGTCGGCGTGGTGGAGGGCGGCGAACCGGGCGGCGTCGTAACGTTCCAGGTGCGCCGCAGGCCCGCTGAGCCGGTGGCCGGGCGCCTCCGGCCGGGGCCGCCGCCCCCACGGGTCGCCGACTCTCATGCCTCGCTCCTCATTCTGTGATGCGGAATGAAGTTCCGAATTCGTGCCAGAACACCAGGAAGCGAGATCGCTGTCAAGAGGGAGCGCAGTTCCACATCTCGGAACGCTGGTGCACGATTCGGAATCGGTGCTATTTTCGGGGAATCTTCCGAAGGGGCGGTCCACCGATGTACCCCGAACTCGACACTCCGGCGCTCGTCATCGACCTCGACGCGGTCAGGGCCAACATCATGGAGATGGCCAAGGCGGCCGCCAGGCACGGCGTCAGGCTGCGGCCCCATATCAAGACGCACAAGATGCCCGAGCTGGCGCGGATGCAGCTCGACGCCGGGGCCGGCGGCATCACCTGCGCCAAGCTGGGCGAGGCCGAGGTGATGGCCGACGCCGGGATCGACGACATCCTGCTGGCCTTTCCCGTCTGGGGCGAGCCCAAGCTGCGCCGCCTGGCCGCGCTGCGCGAGCGCGCAAGGATACGGGTCAGCCTCGACTCCCCCGAGGTGGCCGCCGGGCTCGGCCTGTTGGGCGGCCCGCCGGTGGAGGTGCTGGTGGAGGTGGACACGGGTCAGCACCGGCTGGGCCGCCCGCCCGGCCGTCCCACCGCCGACCTGGTCGCCGAGATCGCCGCCGTCCCCGGCGTCGAGGTCGTGGGGCTGCTCACGCTGGCCGGTCACGCCTACCACGCGCGTACACCGGCGGAACTCGAAGAGACCGCCCGCCGCGAAGGCGAAGACCTGGTCGCCACCGCCGAGCTGTGCGGCCGGGACGGCATCGAGCTGCGGGAGATCAGCGTCGGCTCCACCCCCACCGCCCGGCACGCGGCCGGCGTGGCCGGCGTGACCGAGATCCGGCCGGGCACGTACATCTTCAACGACACCGCGATGATGCGCCTGGGCGTGGCCACCGAGCAGACCGCGGCGGCCCGCGTGCTGACCACTGTCATCGCCAGGCCGACGCCGGAACGGGTCGTCTTCGACGCGGGCACCAAGTGCCTGACCTCCGACGGGTACGGCACGCCCGGCTGGATCAGGGCCGTGGGCCTGCCGTACCTGCACATGGAGTTCCTCAACGAGGAGCACGCGGTCGCCCACCTGGAGCCCGGGCATCACGGCGAGCTGCCGGTCGGCACGCGGGCGCAGCTCATCCCCAGCCACGCCTGCTCGGCCGTCAACCTCTTCGACCTCGCCTACGGCGTCGAGAACGGGCAGGTCACCACCGAACTCCGCGTCGCGGCCCGCGGCGCGGTCCGCTGACGAAGGAAGGGACATCATGCGGGGACTGGCCGGCAAGCGGGTGCTGATCAGCGGCGGGAGCAGCGGCATCGGTGCCGCCACGGCCCGCAGGTTCCTGGAGGAAGGGGCCAGGGTCGTGCTCGGCGGGCTTCAGCGGGAAGAGGTGGACGGCGCGGTGGCGGAGCTGTCCGCGCTGGGCGAGGTACACGGGCTCGCCGGCGACGTCAGCGCGGAGGCCGACGTGACCCGGCTGGTGGCGGGCGCGATCGCGGCGCTGGGCGGCCTCGACATCCTGATCAACAACGCCGGTACGGCCTGGCGCGAGCCGTTCCTGGAGATCACGCCCGGCCACTGGGACAGGATCATCGCGGTCAACCTGCGCGGCATGTTCCTCGTCGCCCAGGCCGTGGCCCGCCACCTGGTGGAGCAGGGCACGGGCGGGGTCATCCTCAACATGTCCTCCACCAACGGGCTGGGCGGCGAGGCCGACTACGCCCACTACAACGCCTCCAAGGGCGGCGTGCTGCTGCTCACCAAGACGATGGCCGTCGAGCTGGGCCGGCACGGCATCCGCGTCAACGCGCTCTGCCCCGGCTACATCCAGACCCCGCTCAACGCCTCGATCTCGGCCGGGCTCGCGGGCGACTTCGTCACCTCGTACGAGCGCGAGCACATCCCCCTCGGCAGGGCGGGGCTGCCGGAGGAGGTCGCCGCCGGCTACGCCTTCCTGGCCTCCGACGACGCCGCCTTCATCCACGGCACGGAGCTGGTCATCGACGGGGGCCAGCTCGCGATCATGTGACTCACGGGGCGCTCGCGGCTACCGCTGATCGCTCTCCTCCAGGTTCGCGATCATGCGGTCGAGCGTGCGCATGAACGCGTCGAACTCCTCCTGGTCGATCCCCCGCAGCGCGCGGGCGTTGGCCTCCCGCGCGCCCCGGGTGAGCTCGGGCTGGATCTGGCGGGCCCGCTCGGTCAGCCGGTAGTGGGAGCGCCGCCGGTCCTGCGGGTCGGCGGTCCGGACGACCAGCCCGTCACGCTGCATGCGTTTGAGCGTGTGGGCCATCGTCGACTGGTCGATCCTCACCCGTTCGCACAGCTCCTGCTGGGTGAGCCCGTCCTCCTCGAACAGGGCCAGCAACTGCGCGAACTGCCCCGGCGTCACCCCCGTGTCGGCGATGTTGACCCGCAACCCGTTGCCGAGCAGCCTGGCCAGGTGGTTGATCTGGTAGCCGAGGGACGACTGCCGGGGCAACGAGGTCACACACGTTCCTTTGCGCGGATCAGCCGGCGGATGCGCGGCCACTGCCACATGGCCACGCCCGAGGCGAGCAGGACGGGCAGGATGACCCAGCGTATCGCCACATGGGCAGGCGAGTCGGCGGGCGGCGCCAGGTAGACGTAAGCGATGATCGCCAACCCGGCGATCAGGTGGACGGCGCGCTGAATCGTACGGATCTGCCTGGCCTTCATGGCGACTCCTCGACGATGGATTACATGGCTTGCCATCTATTGTATATGGCAAGCCATGTAATCGCGCGGGGGGGTCACCAGGCCCAGTCGGGGTGGCCGGTGGCGGCCTGGGACTCCGCCCGCAGCCGGGCGCGGGCGGCCTCGTCATAGGCGAAGGCAGGAGCGCCCGCCGCCATCCAGTCCAATGGGACCGGGAACGCCGCCAGTGAAGTAGGGGCTGTCACACGCCGGACTGCCCACGGCGTGGGAGCGGCGGAGTCGCGGCAGCGCTTCGAGGAGATCGCCGGCATGCCGCACGCGCGCAGCGACCGCCGTCAGCGCAGCCGGAGGGTGGCGGCGGCGGTCTCGACCCAGGCCGCGAGGAACCGCTCCGGGTCGAGACCGCCCGGAGTGTGGCCGATCATGGCCCGGAGCAGCGGATAGTAGGTCAGGGACGCCAGGAGCACGGCCCCGGCCGCCTCCGGATCGTCGACGTCGGCCCTGCCCAGCTCCTTCTGCGCGGCGATCCAGGCGGCCCCCTGGGCGTACACGCCGGCCAGCACCCCCTCCCACATGCGCTCGAACAGATCGGGAAACCCGTCGTACTCGCGCAGCATGATGCGGATGAGATCGCGGTCGCTCTCCAGCGACTCCCAGACCACCCGCGCCATGCGCTCCAGCGCCGCGCGCCCGTCCGCGTCCGCCGGCCGCTCGGCCGTGGCCGCGGCGGCGCGCCGGGCGACGGCCTCCATGTTCTGCCGCACGGCCTCCTCCAGCAGCGCCCGTTTCGACGGGAAGTGCTTGTAGAGCGCGCCCGAGCCGGTGGTCAGCCCGCACGCCGCCTGGATGTCGGCGACCGAGGTCTCGGCGTATCCGCGGGTGGAGAACAGCCGCACCGCCTCGTCGATGAGCCGCTGCCGGGTGACCCCCGGGGTCGATCTCGCCATAGTGAGAGAGTACTCTCTTTCTATGCGAGTGTTCATCACGGGCGGCACCGGCGCGATCGGCCGCCACACGGTCCCTGCCCTGCTCGCCGCGGGGCACACGGTGACCGCTCTTGCCCGCACGCCGGGGAAGGCGGCCGCCCTCAGCAGCCAGGGGGCCGTCCCCGTCACGGTGTCACTGTTCGACCGCGAGGCGCTGACCTCGGCCTTCGCCGGGCTCGACGCGGTGGTCAACCTGGCCAGCGCGATCCCACCGATGAGCAAATTCATGAGCGTCACCGCGCACCGCCAGAACAACCGGGTGCGCGCCGAGGGCTCGGCCGCCGTCGTGGACGCCGCGCTGGCCGCCGGGGTCGGCCGGGTCGTCCAGGAGTCGGTCAGCATGGTCTACCGCGACCAGGGCGCGCGCTGGATCGACGAGGACGCGCCCGTCGATCACTACCCGATGACCCGCGGCAACTTCGCCGCCGAGTCGAGCGCGCACCGCTTCGGCCGGGAGGGCGGCGGCGCGGGCGTGGTGCTGCGGTTCGGCTGGTTCTACGGGCCGGGGGCCGCGCACAGCGAGGAGATGTATGCCCAGGCCCGCCACCACGTCGGCATGGTGCTCGGTCACCCCGACGGCTACGTGTCCTCCATCCATCTGACCGACGCCGCCGAAGCCGTCGTCGCCGCGCTCGGGGCGCCCGCGGGCACGTACAACGTCGTCGACGACGAGCCGCTGACCAAGCGGGAGTACGCCCACACGCTGGCCCGCGCCGCCGACACCCGCCTGTGGCTCAGCGTCCCCGGCCGCGCCGCCTACCTCTTCGGCCACCGCCTCACCTCGCTGACCCGCTCACTCCGGGTCGGCAACGCCCGCTTCCGCGCGGCCACGGGCTGGGCCCCGCGCTACCCCAGCGCCCGCGAGGGCTGGCCGGCCACCGCCGCCGTCCTCACCTCATGACGCCGACGGGGACCGACGAGGCCTATCAGTGGTCCGGGGGCGGTTCCACCAGAGGGACAGGGACAGGGCGGCGGTAATGAGGACGGCGCCGCCGGCGGCGAAGGCGGCGGCCGTGTCGACCCGCTGGTGGATGACGGTGAAGGTGCCGGGCAGGGCGTCGAGGGCGCTCTGGAGCTGGCCGGCGTTCTCGGCGCGGTGGTAGGAGCCGCCGGTGGTCTGGGCGATCTGCTTGAGTGCGGGCTCGTCGATCATGCGGACGTTGCGGCCTCGGTCGAATCCGCCGCGGCCACCGAAGCCGCCGCCCCAGCCGCCGAAGCCGCGGCCGTCGAACTGGGAGTTGTCGCAGACCATCGGAGCCGGGTTCGTGGTGCCGAAGCCGATGGTGAAGACGCGAACGCGGCGCAGGGCCGCCTCCTGGGCGGCGGTCTGCGGGTCGACGCCCTGGGTGTTGGCGCCGTCGGTGAGCACGACGATCGCGGCACCGGCGTAGCCTCCCCCGCCACCGTCGGTGGGGTTCGCGCCGGTGGGGGCGACCGACGGGTCGACCTCCGCGATCGCGTCGATCGAGGTGAGCATGGCCTGCCCGATCGCGGTGCCGCGGGACACGGTGAGGCCGTCCAGCGCCTTGATCAGCGAGTCGGTGTCGTCGGTGGGAGGCACGAGCAGCCCCGCGTTGCCCGCGAAGGTGACCAGGCCGATGCGCGGCCCGCCCCGCTGCGACTCGATGAAGTCCGCGGCGGCCTTCCTCGCGGCGGTGATGCGGTTGGGGTCGACGTCCGTGGAACACATGGAGCCGGAGGTGTCGAGCGCGAGCAGGATCGTCGCCGACGTCATCGGCACCGGCACCGACGCCTGCGGTCGCGCGGCCCCGACCGCGAGCAGCGCGAGTCCGGCGATGAAGAGGGCCGCGGGGATCTTCCGCGTCCAGCGCGTACGGCCGGGCAGGGCGCTGCGTACGAGCGCGATCGAGGTGACCCGCACGGCGGCCCGCCGTCGGCGGCGCCCCGCCCACCAGCGGATGGCGAAGATCAGCGGGATGATCAGGACGGACAGCAGCGCCCACGGCCATGACAACGACATTCAGATCACCCGTCCAGACCGGAGCACGGTGAGCGCCGCTCCGGCGGTGAGCAGCGCGAGGGCGAGCCCGATCAGGGCGCCGGCGAGGGGCAGCGGCTCGTCGGAGACGGTGAGCCGCAGATCGATCGTGTCGGCGATCCCGTCGAGCCGCGCGGTGTCGGAGGCGGGGTGGTAGCCGCCGCCGGTGGCCTGCGCGATCGAGGTGAGGGCGTCCTCGTCCAGCGAGGTCTGCAGGCGGTAGCCGTCGACCTGCACCGTCGCCCCGGCCGTGGTGCCGACCCCGACGGTGTGGATGTGGACGCCCGCCTTCTGGGCCACGGCGGCGGCCTGTTCGACGGCCGGATCGCCGCCCCCGCCCTGGTTCTGGCCGTCGGAGAACATCACGATCGTCGCCGACGGCCAGTAGCCGACGTCGGGCGCGGCGCCGTCGCGGCCGATGGCCACCTGCTTGCCGGTGATCAGCGTCAGCGACGCTGTGATGGCCGTCCCCAGCGAGGTGCTGCCGGTGATCTTCAGCCGGTCGATGGCCTTGAGCGCGATGGAGTGGTCGGCATCGGGACGGGCGGCGGTGAGCCCGCCCCGTGCGAACGCGACGACTCCGATGTCGACGCTGTCCGGCTGCGCCGCCACGAACGCGCGGGCCGCCCGCTGCGCTCCCGCCAGCCGGGTGGGCCCGACGTCGTCGGCGCCCATGCTGTTGGAGACGTCGATGGCGAGGATGACGGTGCCCGCGGTGCGCGGCACCGGCACCATGGCCGCCGGTCCGGCGGTGGCGATCGCGAGTACGGCGACACCGGCGATCGTCAGGCCGCTGCCGAGGTACGCCCGCCGGGCACCCGGTACGGCGACGCCGGCGGCGGCGAGCGCGGCCGTCCGGCGGCGCGCCGAGACGACGGCCGCCCAGGCGAGCGCCGCCGTGACGATCAGCCCGACGGCCAGCAGCAGCGGGGAGGACAGGGTCATGAGCCTCCTCCGTGCCCGTTGGTAACCCCTGTCATGGCGACCGGTCCCGAGTTCGGGCGACGACCTCGACGAGCGCCTCGGCCAGGTCGCGGTCGGTGTCGACGCGGTGTACGGGCACCCCGGCCCGGCGCATGCCCGCCGTCAGCCGGGCGTCGCGGGCGTCGACGGCCTCGCGGAAGCGCACCCGCAACAGCGGGTCGGCGGAGTCGACGACGAGCTGCTCGCCGGTCTCGGCGTCCTCGACCACGATCAGCCCGGCCTCGGGCAGCACGTCGTCGGCCGTGTCCACGATGCGCAGCGCGACGACCTCGTGCCGCCGGGCCAGGCGCTGGAGCGAGCGCTCCCAGTCGCCGTCGCCGATGAAGTCCGACAGCACGACGACGAGCGCGCGGCGGCGCGCGAGCCGTCCGGCCGCATCGAGCATCTCCGCCAGGTCGGTGGTGCTGCCGCCACGCGCCGTTCCGGCGGTGCGTTCCAGCTCGGCGCCGATCCGCAGCGCGTGCCGCCGGGAGGTGCCGGGCGGCACGACGCGCAGCATCCCCGTGTCGAACAGCAGGGCGCCGACGCGGTTGCCGCCCCGGCCGAACAGCCGGGCCAGGACGAGCGCGAGCTCGGCCAGCACGTCGTGCTTGCCTCGCCCCGGCCGGCCCGCCAGCATCGACGCCGACCGGTCGAGCACCAGCCACACCGTCAGCTCGCGGTCCTCGGTGAACACGCGCAGGTGCGGCTCGTCCAGCCGCGCGGTCACGTTCCAGTCGATGTGCCGGGCGTCGTCGCCGTCGCCGTAGGGGCGCAACCCGGTGAAGTCGATCCCGGAGCCGCGGTGCGCGGTGCGGTGGGCGCCCTGGAGCCGGCCGTCCAGCCTGCGGACGACCTTCCACTCGAGGCGGAGCAGCAGCTTTTCGGGGGCGGTGGCCATGGCGGCTCAGCGGTTCTGCAGGACGACGTCGGGCGCCCGGACGGCCCCGAGCACCCTGGTGATGATCGTGTCGGCGTCGACGTCGTCCGCGAGGGCCTCGTACGACAGCACGAGGCGGTGGCGCAGCACGTCGAGCGCGAGCTCGGACAGGTCGTGCGGCAGGACGTAGTCGCGGCCGCGCAGGAACGCCAGCGCCCGGGCACCCGTGACCAGCGCGATCGACGCCCGCGGACTCGCCCCGTAGGTGACGTACCGCTCCAGCTCCCCGAGCCCGGCCGTCGCCGGCGAACGCGTCACGGCGACCAGCCGGACCGCGTAGTCGACGATCGCCGGATCGACGTACACCTGCTGAGCGCGGGCCCGCATCGCGATCAGATCCTCGGCCGTCACCATCGCCTGCGGCGGCTCCGGCGGACGCAGCGCGCGTTCGACGATCGCCTGCTCCTCGGACTGCGTCGGATAGTCGACGACCACCTTCATCATGAACCGGTCGACCTGCGCTTCGGGCAGCGGGTAGGTGCCCTCCGACTCGATCGGGTTCTCCGTCGCCATGACCAGGAACGGCTCGGGCACCCGGAACGTCTCACGGCCGATCGTCACCTGATGTTCCTGCATCACCTCCAGCAGGGCGCTCTGCACCTTGGCGGGGGCGCGGTTGATCTCGTCGGCCAGCAGCAGGTTCGCGAACACCGGGCCGAGCTCGGTCCTGAACTCCCCGGAGTGCTGGTGGTAGACCCGCGTGCCCACGAGGTCGGCGGGCACCAGGTCGGGGGTGAACTGGACACGCTGGAAGCTCCCGGCGATCGCGGCGGCCAGCGACTTCACCGCGAGCGTCTTGGCCAGGCCCGGCACGCCCTCAACGAGCAGGTGGCCGTCGGCGATCAGCGCGACGGCCATGCGCTCCAGCAGCACGTCCTGCCCGACGATCGTGCGTTTGACCTCGAACAGCACCTGTTCGAGCGGATGAGCCGACTCGGGGGACTTGGTCGAGGTCATCGTCTTCCTTCTCGAGATGTGTCCGGTCAGATCTGGGGTCCTTCGCCCGGCGGGCCGTCGCCGTCACCGCCGCCCAGGGCCACGCCGATCGGCACCGCGAACGCGATGCCGGCGAACGCCTCGTCGCCGCCCGGGTCGGCGATCGAGACCACGATCCCGATGACCAGCCCGCGAGCGTCCAGGAGCGGACCGCCGGAGCTGCCCGGGTTGACGGAGGCGTCGAACTGGATGAGCCCGCCCAGGGCGCGGTCGCCTTCTTCGGTGGTCCGGTTCAGGCCCGACACGACGCCGGTGGAGACGCTGTAGGTCAGGCCGAGCGGGTTGCCGATCGCCACGACGGGCGCACCCACGGCCACGGCGCCGCCGAGCGTCGCCGGGACGACGATCTCCGGCAGCTTCGCGGGCTTGAGGGCCGCGACGTCGCGTTTGGGGTTCGACGACACGACCACGGCCTTCGCCTTGGTGCCGTCGGCGAACGTCAGGTTGACGTCCTTCGTGCCCTTGATGACGTGGTGCGCGGTCAGGATCGTCCCGTCCTCGGCCGCGATCACCCCGGTTCCGAGCGACTTCCCGGCCTGGATGACCACCACCGACGGCCCTACCCTCTGGAAGACCTCCGCCGTCGTGAGCGTCGCACTGGGGGTCGGCGTCGGGCTCGGCCTGGGCGCGGCTGCTTCGCCGTTCCCACCGCTGCTGCCCAGCCAGTACGCCAGCGCCGCCACGAGGACGAGCACGCCGCCCCCGACGACGAACCGCCGAGCCCTCCCGGCCCCGGCTCCCCGAGCCTCGGCCGCATCGGCCTCCTGCGGCGCGTGCTCCATCGCCCCATAGTCATAAAACTGAGCTCAAAGTGCCACAAAATCCACCTGAGAACTCCATGAGAACCGGTGGAGCCTCCCACGCGGACGCCGGCACGGATCCGGCGTCCGCGTGCTGCCCCGCGACTGGGTCGTCGTGCCTGCCGTGATCAACGGGCAGGCCACGCCTGTCAGCCCAGCTTTTTCAGGTTGACGGCCTGCTGGAGGAAGACGACGCCGTCGATCGTGTCGAGCTGGGCCGGGTCCAGCGGGAAATAGGCGAAATCATCGGAGACGCGCTTGGCGGGCGTCGTGACGGCCTCGGCCAGGCGGCGGGCGTCGATGAGAGAGTGGTCCCACGGGAGCGTGGACAGCATGCCCTCGACGGTGTCCGGGGACGGAATGTCGTCGCCGACCGTGCCGAAGGCCGAGGCCAGGAAGGCGAACCGGCCTCCCAGATGCGTCGCGGCGATCGCCCCCGCGCTCCACCACTCCAACTGCTGGTCGCCGAACGGCATGAGGGTCTTGTTCCGCTGCAGGTGGAGGTTGGAGGAGAAGACCAGGGCCGGGCCGTGCTCGGCGACGGCGCGCAGGTTGGCGGCCATCATCACGGCCCGCAGCGCCGACAGCCGGGTCCACCGTTCCGGGGAGGCGTCGGCCATCCAGTAGTGGTAGCGGAGCAGGCCGATCGCGGTGCGCCCGTACAGTTCCGCCCGTTCCCTGTCCTCCGCGCTCAGCTGCGGCGCCTGCGTGTCGAGCGCCGCCAGCAGGTCGTCGGCGATCAGCCGCAGCCGCTGGGCGTCGGCGGACTGGCCGATCGACTGGGACGGGTCCATGGCGGTGGCCTCGTTCGACCACCGCTCGTCCGGGCCCAGCAGCGTGTCGAGGGTTTCCCTGCTGCAGAGGAGCGGGCCGTCGAGGAGGTCGTGGAGAGCGGTGAGCGCCTGGCGGGGGCTCGCCGCCCAGTACTCCAGAGGGCCGTCGAACCCGAAGAACCGGAGCTTTTCATCATGCTCCTCGTTGTAGGCCCGCATCCAGCGTACGAGCTCGCGGTTGGCCGGTGACGTGCCGAAGGCGTGGCTGAAGCCGCGTTCCATGACGTCGTCGAGCGTGCCCGCGCCCGTCGTCACGTAGTCGTCCACCACGAGGCCCATGAGGCAGTCGCTCTCGATGGCGAACGACCGGTAGCCCTCGTGCTCGACCAGATGCCGGAAGATCTCGTTGCGCAACTCGCCGAGCTCCCCCACGAAGTGCCTGGCCTCGCCCAGGCCGAGCAGCAGGGGCTGGGCGGGAAGCGACCGGAGGAACGCCGAGATGTTCGCGCCATCGACCGGCCGGGCTGTGTCCTTGATATCCATGCCTTAAACCGTATCGTTGAACACTCGGTGTAAACTTTTTCCCGGATATCTTCGCTATCGTCGCGATGGACCTTCAATCGAGGATGCATCCGCGAGGCGAGCGTACCCGGCGCGCGTTCCTCAGCTCGCGGCCTGCCCGCCGCAGAACACCTCGTTGACGAGCCTCCGCGTCGCCTTCTGGAAGGCCTCCGCCAGGGACAGCTCGGCGTCGTCCACGTAGTTCAGCGCGGCGGTCAGGGTCCTGCCGCCGTCGGGCGTGCTGTACATCAGCGCCCCGTGGCCGGCGATGCCGCCGTTGTGGGTGATGACGGTGCCGCCGCACTCCGTGTCCTGCACGAACACCCCCAGCCCGTAGCCGACCTTCGGCTCCGGCGTGCACATCTCGGCCAGCAGCTCGGCCGGCAGGAGCTTGCCGCCCAGCAGCGCGGAGATGAACGTGTGCAGGTCCTGGGTGGTCGAGATCATGTCACCGCCGGTGGAGATCCAGGAGGGGTTCTGGCGGGTGACGTCGACCGTCTCCTGCCGGCCGGGCTCCCCGTACCGGTAGTAGGCGTGGGCGTGCGGCTCGGGGATCTCCGGCGAGGTGTCCGGCACCACGGTGCCCGTCAGGCCGAGCGGCCCCAGGATCAGCCGCCGCATCTCCTCGGCCAGCGAGCGGCCGGTGACCTTCTCGATCAGCAGCCTGGCCAGCACGTAGTTGGTGTTGGAGTAGCTCCAGTCGGTCCCCGGCTCGAACCGCGCCGGCTTGGACAGCGCCAGCCGTACCAGCTCCTCGGGCCGGTACGTCCTGAACCGGTTGTCCACCCACTCCTGGCCCGACCAGACGATCCCCGGCACGTGCTCGGGGTAGTAGTCGCCGGTGAAGTTGAACACCCCGCTGGTGTGCTGCAGCAGCATCCGCACCGTGATCCGCCGGTCCAGCCCGAACTCGGGCAGGTAGTCGTCCACCGGAGTGTCCAGCCCGATCCTGCCCTCGCCCACCAGCTGCAGCACCACGGTCGCGGTGAAGGTCTTGGTGTTGCTGCCGATCCGGACGTGCCCGTTCGCCGGCGGTGTGGCGGTCTGACCCAGCTTGCGCCGGCCGGCACTGCCGACCCACTCGCCCCGCTCGTCGTGCACGCGCAGCGTCACCCCCGTGAAACCGGAATCGACGATCTCCTGGATGGCCTTCTGCAGCTCCGGGCGATCCGGCCCGGACGGCAGGGTGACCGAAGCGGCGTCGAGGGCTCCGGTGATCTTGCGGACCATCTCCGCCACGACGGGGCCGGGCCTGCCCTGGTGGGTGGCTGCTTCGAGCGCGACGACGACGGTGCTGCGGAAGTTGCCGGCCTCGGCCGGGTCCTGCTTGTTGAGCAGGCTCATGGCGGCGGTCAGGGCCGGCAGCACGTGGTCGGCGAGTTCGGCCACGGACTTGCCGTTCAGCTTGATGTCTCGGGTCTTCGCGGCGAGCACGTGGCCGACCAGGCCGGTCGCGGAGGCCAGGGCGATGGAGCCCTCGGTGGCGATCCTGTGGGGCGAGCCTGCGGCGCCGGCCGCGGCCAGCAGCGAGACGGCACCGTACGCGGCGGTCCGCAGGGTGAGCTTGTCCTGGTCGGTGAGGGTGACGGCCATGGGGAGGCTCCTTCAGTACTGTGGCAGCTGAACGGACAGGCGCTGAACCGTTCATGGCGTCCACCATCCCCGACCGCTCTGATACCGGACCGTCGCCGCCCTGACGCGGCCGCTGACGCGAGACGGCGAGCGCGCCGGTGGCCCCTCATGCGACGTGTCCCAGGGCCAGCGCGGCGACCACCGGGCCCAGGTAGAGCAGGGGAAAGACGACGGTCGAGTACGAGCGCGCCCGGAGCACGGTGACGACGGCCCCAGCGAAGTACAGCACCAGGCCGATCCCGGCCAGGACGCCGACGACCGGCACGAACAGGCCGGCCAGCACGCCCACGGACCCCGCGGCCTTGGCCGCGCCGAGCCAGGTCCACCACGAGCGGGGGACGCCGTAGTCCGTCAACGGCTTCACGACCCACTCGGCACGGCGGAACTCGTCTTCCTGATCGCGCAGTACGCCGCCATCTCGATGGTGCTCAACGCCTATGACGTCCCGCTGCCACCGGACGCGGAGTGACACCGGGCGTCGTCGAGTGAGCGTCGGCTTCCTGGACCAGCGGTCTAGTCCCGCGGGCGGAAGGGGCAGGTCAGCGGCGGCCGAAATTCGGATCGCCGGTGGATGGCGGCGGCGACGCGTTCGAGAACACTGGCCAGGCCGATTCCCCGAAAGAAGGTCTGCCTGTGTTCGAACGGCTCTCTGATCGCGCTACGTCGATCATCTTCATCGTCCTCGTGCTCACGATCTCGCTGGGCACCGCCGGCATCGCCGGAGGGCTCGTCCTCGCCCTCTCGCCGCTGCTCGTCGTGATGGCCATGCTGCTCGTCATCACCCGAGAGGGGTATTCCAGAGACGGGTGGCGCCGACTCGGTATGGGACGGCTCGGCCTGCGGACCTGGCCGCTCGCGCTCGCCACCACCGCCGGCGTCTGCCTGCTCGCCACCGCGGGTGCGGTCGCGCTCGGCTTCGGCCGGTTCACCGCGCCGCAGGGGGACTGGCTTCAGTCGGTGATCGCCGTGTCCGTCACCGGGCCGATCCTGTCGTTCGCGGAAGAGATCGGCTGGCGGGGCTACCTGCAGCCGCGGCTCGCGTTCCTGGGCGAGCGCTCGGCGATGCTCGTGGTCGGGCTGGTCTGGATCGCCTGGCACCTGCCGTACATCCTGTTCACGCCGTACTACCACAGCGAAGGAGACCGAAGCCTGGTGCTCCTGCTGTTCGGCGGCTCGGTGATCGCGTTCTCGTTCCTCTTCGGGTATCTGCGCGTCATGTCCGGCAGCGTGTGGCCGGTCGTGCTGGCCCACTTCGCGCACAACGCCACCTTCGCCCTGTTGCTGGAGCACGCGATCTCGACCGAGCAGCCCGTGGTGGTGCGCGAGTACCTGGCCGGTGACACCGGGCTGTTCGTGCTCGCCGGCACGGCGGTCTGCGCCCTCGCGATCGGGATCAGCCGGTCAGCCCCTGTGTCTGCGCGAGGATGACCGCCTGCACACGGTCGCGTAGCTCGAGCTTGCGCAGCACCGAACCGAGATGCGTCTTGACGGTCGACTCCGCCAGCTGAAGCCGCGCGGCGATCTCGGCGTTGGTGAGTCCCAGGCCGACGGAGGCGAGGATCTCCCGTTCGCGGGTGGTGAGACGCTCCAGTCTGGACGCGGCGGCGGGCGGGGGCTCGGCGGATGTGGTCACGGGCGGTGCGAGGACGAACGAGTCGATCAGGCGACGTACGAGCCTCGGCGCGACGGGCGCCTCCCCGGCGGCGGCTGCCCGGATCGCCGCCAGCAGCTCCGCCGCGCCCGCGTCCTTGAGCAGGAACCCGGCCGCCCCGGCTCGAAGGGCGGCCAGGACGAGCTCATCGTCGTCGAACGTGGTCAGCATGACGACGTGTGGCGGGTCGGGTGTGGCCAGCAGCCGCCTGGTGGTCTCCACACCGTCGAGCCCTGGCATGCGGATGTCCATCAGGACGACGTCCGCACGGTGCTCCGGCCGCCGCAGCGCGTCCAGGGCCGTCTGCCCGTCGGCGGCCGAGCCGACGACCCGCAGGTCCGGGGTGGCGTCGAGGATCATCTCGAACCCCGTCCGTACCAGCTCCTGGTCGTCCACCAGGAAGACGCGGACGAAGCGGCCGGGACTCATCGCTCGCCACTTCGGCCCGTGCCGCCCGGCGCGGCGGCAGAGCCCGCGGGTCGCGCGGAGGGCGGCAGAACAGCGACGGGGATCGCGGCATCGACCACGAACCCGCCGCCGAGGCGCGGACCTGCCTCCAGGGCCCCGCCCAGAGCGCGCAGACGCTCCCGCATGCCGTCGAGGCCGTAGCCAGGCTTGGAGCCGTGGTCCGTGATCGCGTCGGCGACACCGACTCCGTCGTCCTCGACTCGTACCATGATCCCTCCCTGCGTCCTCGCGACCACCACATGCGCTGCCGCGTACGGGCCGGCGTGCTTCAACACGTTCGTCAGTGACTCCCGGACGACACGGAGCACCGCAAACCGTATCGCGGTGGGAACGTCGTCGAACGCGGCCGGCTCGGCTTCGACCTCCACGGCGAGTCCCGCCGCCCGTACCGAGTCGACGAGCTGCCGCAGCTCGGCGAGTCCCGGCCCGGCCCCGCGCAGTTCGTCCGGCCCGTCGGCGTCGGCCTCACGGAGAACCTCGATGACGCCACGCACCTCGGTGAGGGCCGACCGCGCGGTACGCCCGATGGTGGCGAAGACCCTTCCCGCGTCCCCGCGGTCCCAGGGGTGCGCGTGCTCGGCGGCGTACTCCGCGCCGTCGGCCTGCACGATCACGACGGTGAGAGAGTGGGCCACGATGTCGTGGATCTCCCGTGCCGCGGCGACACGTTGCTGCTGCACGACGAAACGTTCGCGGTGCAACCGGCTCTCCTCGAGCCGGGCACTCGCCTCACGCAGCGCACTCATGTTGGCCTGGCGGCCGCGGACGAGATTGCCGATGACCCAGACCAGCACCGACAGAATCCCCAGAACCACCGCGTTCTTGAACACGTTGACCAGGTATTCCGGCGGCGTGCTCCATCGGAGACCGGCGAGCACGCTCCCGGCCAGCGCGGCACCGAGGGCGAGCAGGCGGATCGGCAGAGAGACGACGTGCGCGGCAACGGTGTAGACGACGACCGCTTGCGCGATGTCGGCCGGCAACGGAATCGGCACCACCATGAGCTGGACGCCGAAGACCGCGGCCGACCAGAGGAGCACGGCGGCCGGGAAGCGACGCCGCACGACGAGCGGGAGAATGGCCGCCGTCGCGACGAGGAAGGCGGGCAGCCCCGCAAGAGCGCTCGGCAGGCCGGAAACCAGCCACATCGAACCGGTCAGTGCCAGATCCAGCCGCCTTGGATGCTCGCGTGACCACTGGTCGATGCGTGCGGCGAGGAAAGTCCGCTGTCTCAAAGGGCTCCCGATCCTTCGTGACCGTCCCGCCGAAGCGGCCGCCCCAGGATAGAGGCCCGGCCGCTGACGCGGACACCTGGCACAATGCCCGACATGCAGACATCGGACCCGAAAGCGGACCTCCATCACTATCTCAAGACCGTCCGCGCGTCCCTCCTGTGGAAGCTCGACGGCCTCTCCGAGTACGACGTCCGCCGCCCCCTGACTCCGACCGGCACCAATCTCCTCGGTCTGGTCAAACACCTGGCCGGCGTCGAGCTCGGCTATTTCGGCGAGACCTTCGGCCGCCCGTCCGGCGAGCCGCTGCCCTGGCTCGAGCAGGACGCCGAGGAGAACGCGGACATGTGGGCGACGCCCGACGAGTCCCGCGAGCAGATCATCGCCCTCTACCGTCGCGCCTGGGCCCACGCCGACGCCACGATCGAGGAGCTGCCCCTGGACGCGACCGGTGAGGTCGCCTGGTGGCCGGCCGAGCGCAACCCCGTCTCCCTGCACCGCGTCCTCGTCCACGTGCTCGCCGAGACCAACCGCCACGCCGGTCACGCCGACATCGTCCGCGAGCTGATCGACGGCGCCGTCGGCCGCCAGGACAACGATCTCCTGCCGGGCGCCGACGAGACGTGGTGGACTGACTACCGCGAACGCCTCGAACAGGCCGCCCAGAAGCAGGCCGGCCACCGATGAGTTTGACGGCCGGGCCAGGTCTCTACCGATGCACCTGCAAACTCCGCACGTGATCAGTGAGGGACCATGAGCACAAAGGCACTACCGCCCGTCGTCGACGCCGACACCTGGCAGCGTCAGCTCGAAGCACTGCGTGCCCGGGAGAAGGCCGCGACCCGGGAACTCGACGCCGTCGCCGCCCAGCGCCGCCGCCTGCCGATGGTGAGGATGCCGGACTACACCCTCGAGGGCGAGGACGGACCGGTTCGGCTGGCGGACGTCTTCGAAGGCAAGAGGCAGCTGATCGTCTACAACCACATGTGGTTCCCGGGCAAGGAGTGGCAGTGCCCGGGCTGCACGGGGTTCACCTCGCAGTTCACCCGGCTGGAGTTCCTGGACAGCTACGATGCCCGCTTCGTCGTCGTCACCCAGGGCCCGATCGACGAGGCGCTCGCCTACAAGCGGCGGGTCGGGAACAGGATGACCTGGTACTCCACCGCGAACAGCCCGTTCGGCGCCGACGTCGGCGCACCGCCCGGAGAGGGCTTCGCCGTCAACGTGTTCCTGCGTGACGACGACACCGTCTATCGCACCTGGCACACCAACGGCCGGGGCACCGAGCAGCTCACCCACACCTTCGCGCTGATCGACCTGCTGCCGTACGGGCGGCAGGAGGAGTGGCAGGACTCGCCCGACGGCTGGCCGCAGTCGCCCACCTACAGCCGGTGGTCCACCTCCGAGGACCTGGCCGCGCTCTACGGCCCGGACACCGCCTAGGCCGCAGGGGGGACGAGCTCGTAGTCCGGGATCGTGGCTTTCAGCCGCTGGTACGCCTGCTCGTCCGCCTCCCCCGCGGCCGCCTCGGGGATCTCGACGCTGCCGAGGTAAGGCCCCTTCAGGCAGTGGTCACACCAGAAGTGGGCCTCACCGACGAGCAGGTGAGGGATCCGGAGCCGGTACACCAGGCGGAGGCAGGCCCGTCCGCAGTTCGGGCAAGGCCCGGAGATCGGTCCGGGCAGCTCGTCACGGGCCTGCTCGTAGGCGTGCAGCCAGCTCTCCCATCGGAGCGCCTGGTCATGGGTGTTCGGCAACGGGTCCGCCTCGGTGCTGTCCTCTGCGTACACGTCCATATTCCGTCACTGGTTACGTGGATGGTTGGCCCACCACTCGTCCTCGAAGGCGTAGGCCCGGTCCTCATACGGTCCCGCTTCTTCCTTGGACCTCGGATAGACGCCGCCCTGGCGCAGGTCCTCCACGTGGTACCGCTCGTGGGCGAGGGTGCGGGCCAGCAGTTCCTCGCTGCGGAAGGCCGCTCGCCGGAGCAGGACCGTCTGGTCGGGATAGGTCACCCCGGCCAGCCCGTCCATCCTCTTGTCGATCTTGATGGTCAGGTCGTCGATCCGGATGTCCCAGTCCTGGGCCACCCTCCGGACCGTGTCCATGTTCATCGGGAGCCTGGCGGCCCAGCGCGGCCGGTCGCCGGCGCGTGCCAGCACGAAGGGGTCGTCGGCGGCGAGCGGCCCGCGCGCCCCCGTGCCGGATCCGTCGCCGGCGCTCGCGGTCCCGAGCGGACCGGGTGTGGAGAGGCAGGAGGAGCCGGCGCCCGTCACGCCGCGGCAGGGGTCCAGCCGCACCGCCGGGTCCTGCGGGACGCCCGGGCCCGGATCGACGCGGCAGTCCTGCATCGCGTCCGCGCCGAACACCCCCGAGCACTGGCCGACGACGTGCGGGGCCGGGGCGAACCCGCCGTTGGGCTGCCCGTCGCCCGCCCCGGCCTCGGTCGGCGTGAAGGCCACGCCGACCTTGTCCAGGATCTTGTCGATGGCGTTGTCGACCCTGTGCGTGAGCCCCTTGTCGAGCGCGTCGGCCAGCGAGGTGCCCGCCGGACCGGGCAGCCGGTCGTGGTCGATGGGGCCTGGCCTGGTCGCGCGCGTCTTCGCGGCGATGTCGGCGAGCTCCTGGGGCGTGGGCGGCGGAGGCGGTGGCGGAGGATCCGTCTTGGGTGTCTTGTGCGGCCCCTTCCCGCCCGTGCCGGGGGTGTCCTCGCCCGGGCCGCCGCCGGTCTTGCCCTTGCCCGGCGAGCTGCCGCCGTCCGGATACTCGATGTACGGCCCGCTGCCGTCCGGCCAGCCCTTCCACCAGTTGTTCTTCCACCACTTGCCCGCGAAGTAGCCCAGGCCCGCGCCGACGCCGACCGCCGCGAGACAGTAGAGCCAGACCGGACCGCAGACCCGTGAGCCGCGCGCGGCCGCGCCGACCTCCCCGCCGCCGACGAGGATGTAGTCGGCCGCGTTCCAGATCGGCCTGGCGATGTCCACCTTGACGACCTTGATCACTTCTTTGGCGGTGCCGCACACGAAGGCGGGGCAGCCGAAGTGGCCGGTCGGGTCCACCCGGTTGAGCGGGTCGCCGTCCGCGTAGGTGAAGCGGTTGCCCTTCATCGACGGCACCGGATCCACCTCGAGCGTGTCCCTGCTGGGGAACGCGCCGGTGCCGGGGTCGTACCAGCGGGCGGCCATGTTGACCTTGCCGCTGGCGGGGTCGGTCCAGCCGCCCTGGTAGCCGACGCCCCGCTTGGTGCCCGAGCTCGCGACGACCTTCCCGTACGGGTCGTAGGCCACCGAATCGGTCAGCGCGCCCGCGCCGGTGAAGGTGGCGGTGAGGTCGCCGTGCCGGTCGGTGTAGGCGTACAGGCCCGCGACGGAGACGAGGTCGCCGGCCGGGTCCCTGCCGTAGAGCTCGGCGCCCGCCGCGGCCGGGGTGTTGCCCAGCCCGGAGTAGCTGAACGCGACCCCCGCGGTGGAGGCGAGCCGGTCCAGCCCGTCGTAGGCGTAGGTCGTGGCACCGTCGCTGATCATCCGGTCGAACGCGTCGTAGCTCGTCGCGCTCGCGCTTCCGCCGGTCGGCGTCCTGGATCTGAGGGTGCCGCGCGCCGTGTAGGCGTAGCCGGCCGATCCGTCGGAGACCAGTTGGTTGCGCGCGTCGTAGACGGCGGCGGCCGGGCCGGCCTTGGTCCGGTTGCCCGCGTCGTCGTACTCGTAGGCGACCGAGTTCCACGAGGTCAGCCTGCCCGCCAGGTCGTAGCCGTAGGTGTTGGCCCCGGCACCCGCCGTACCGGCCGTGGTCTTGCTGGTGAGCCGGTCGGCGTCGTCGTAGCCGTAGCCGATGGCGGCCAGCGTCGCGCCCGCGGTGGTCTTGAGCGTGTCGGAGGTGGGCCGGTGCAGCGCGTCGTACTCGAAGGAGCGCTTGGCGCCGCCGTAGTCCACGCCCTTGAGCTGGTCCATCGAGTCGTAGGTGTAGGTCGCGGTCCCGCCGGTGAGCGGGTCGCGGACCGTGGCGAGGCGGCTGCCCGCGTCGTAGTCGTAGGTGGCCGTGCCCGCCTTGTCGGTGCGGGTCTTCATGCGGCCGTCGGCGTCGTAGGTGAAGGACGCCGTGCCGGACGGCCCCGCCGTGCTGACGAGATGGTCGCGATCGTCGTAGCCGAAGGTGTCGGCCCCGGCCGAGGTGAGCCGGCTCACGGCGTCGTAGCCGAAGCTGTGGGCGGTCGTGGCGCTCTCGGCGCCCGCGCCGGTCTCCGCGGTGAGCCGGTCCAGCGCGTCGAAGGTGCGGGCGACGGTGACCCCGCCCGGCTTGGCGACCTGGAAGGGGCGGCCGGCCGCGTCGTAGTCGGTGATCGTCTGGCGCTGGGCGGGCGTGGTGTACGCCGTGGTCGCCGGGACGAGCATCGCCGTCTGGAGGTTCCACGGATTGTAGGCGTACGAGGTCGCGTTGCCGTTGCCGTCGGTGAAGCGGGTCCGGTTGCCCACCGCGTCGTAGCCGAAGGTCGTGGTGACGGCGTGCGTGGACGTGGTCTTCTCGTGCTGGCCGGTCATCCGGTTCAGCGCGTCGTAGTCGTAGGTGGCGACCCCGCCGCCGGGGCGGTTGACGGTGACCGGGTTGCCCCCCGCGTCGTAGCCGATCGTCATCGATCGCAACTGGCCGCCCGACGCGTCGAGGTCGGCCATCGCGGTCGCCCGGCCGGCGCCGTCGTACGCCAGGGTGCTGCCGGTGCCGTCCGGGTTGACGACCTTGGTCACCCGGCCGGCGTGGTCGCGGGTGTACCAGTGGGCCTGGTTCAGCGGGTTGACGTCGACCACGACCTCGCCCGCCGCGTTGTAGCCGAACTGGCTGCGCGCGCCCGACGGCGTGTTGACGTAGGTCAGGTTGCCCGCGTCGTCGTACTCGTAGGTCGTGGTGTACCCGGCCGCGGCCGGTGTGCGTTCGACGGCGGTGGTGGAGATCCGGCGGCCGAGGTCGTCGTACGTCGCCCCGGTCACCCGGCCCGCCTGATCGCGCGTCCAGAGCCACTCGCCGGCCGCGTCGAAGCCCGACCGCGACCGGTTGCCCGCCGCGTCCGTGGTGGCGACCACGTTGCCCAGCTGGTTGTAGGTGTAGGTGTCGCCGTGGCCGAGCGCGTCCACGACGCTCGTCATGCGGCCCAGCGCGTCGTACGTCCTGGTGGTGCCCCCGGTCACCGTGGCTCCGGCGCCGAGCTGCGTGTAGGCGGGCAGGGTGAGGACGAGCGGCCGGCCCATGGCGTCGTAGGTGATCGTGGTCCGGTAGCCCTCGGCGTCCTCGCTCGTCACGACGTCGCCGAAGCTGTTGAAGCCGGTCCGCGTCGTCGGCCTGACGTTGTACGGCGCGCCGCCGAAGTGCTCGATGGCCACCGTCGGCGCCTTGGTCGCGGTGAGCCGGCCCGCCTCGTCATAGGTGTAGTCGGTCACCGCGCCGCGCGGGTCGGTCATCGTCCGCGGCAGGCCCCGCTGGTCCCTGGTCCAGGCGGTCGTGAGCCATTTGTCGCCGTCCCAGACCTTCTGAGAGAGGGGCCGGCCCAGCGCGTCGAGGTCGTACGTGGTCCATGTGTAGGCGCTGTTCTGGGCCTGGACCAGGGTGATCAGGTGATCGTCGTCGTCGTAGCCGTACGTGGTCTTGCGCTTGATGCCGGTGGGGTCCAGCAGGGCCTCGGTGGTGCGGTTGGCGGCGTCCACGGTGTACGCGGTCGTGCTCTTGCCGTTGCCGGTGATCCGCTGGATGAGGTTGCCCGCGCTGTCGTAGGTGTTCTGCTGGAGCGGGATGTCCCGGGTGGTCCCGTCGGCGTTGCGGAAGCCCTCGGCCCAGACCGATTCGAGCAGGTTGTCGTCGAAGTAGCGGTAGCGAGTGGTACGGCCCATCGCGTCGGTGACCGTGGCCAGGCGCCCCGCCGGGTCGTAGGCGCGGGATTCGAGGACGAGCTCCTTGGGGGCGTCGTTGTCCAGCGGGTCGCCCACCCAGTTGGCGATGCTGGTGGTCAGCAGCAGGCCGGTCGGCCCGTAGGTGCGCCGGTGGTCGGCGCCGGTGGCGTCCACGGTGCTGGTGAGGTTGCCGTAGGAGTCATAGCCGTAGGTGGTGGTCTTGCCCGCGGCGTCCTTGACGGACGAGACGCGGGCCGCGGAGTCGTAGGTGTAGTTCGTGGTGCGGGCGGCGTCCTTGCCTGTGGGGTCCGTCTGCTCGACCTTGGAGACGTTGCCGTCGACGTCGTAGGTGTAGATGACCCACGGCAGGTGCTTGACGCCGCTGATCGCGTCCGTGGTCGCGGGGCCGACGGTGGCGGTGAGGTGGTTGAGCGCGTCGTACCCCATCGAGGTGACGACGCCGTTCGGGAACGTGTCGGAGACCTCGGTCACGGCGGTGGGCCGGCCGGCGCCGTCGTAGTCGTACTTCGTGGTGAGCCCGGCCGGGTCCACCACCTGGGCGAGGTCGCCGTTCTGGCGGTAGCCGTACCGGGTCGTCTTGCCGCCGGGGGTGGTCACGGAGGCGAGCAGCCCGTCCGGGGTGGTGCCGCCGTCGACGGCGGCCTCGCTGCCGTCGGTGTAGGCGTATTTCGTGGTCCGGCCGGCGGATCCGCTCACGGGAGGCGTGGTGACGCTGAGCAGGTCACCCGAGATGTCGTAGGTGTAGCTGGTACGGTGCGCCGGGTCGTTCCCGGCGCCGGCCCGGGCGTCGTACGCGCCGGTGAGCTTGTCGTTGCGGGGGTCCAGCGGGTCGCCGGAGTC
Organism: Nonomuraea sp. NPDC003707; assembly: GCF_053587055.1. Taxonomy (NCBI): domain Bacteria; kingdom Bacillati; phylum Actinomycetota; class Actinomycetes; order Streptosporangiales; family Streptosporangiaceae; genus Nonomuraea; species Nonomuraea sp. NPDC003707. Next base: position 366,695 of record NZ_JBSFNK010000010.1, read on the forward strand.
CAGGTAGTAGGTGAAGTAGGAGGTCTGGCAGGAGCGCGGGCCCCGGCAGGTCACCTTCATGACCGGGTTGCCCCGGTCGTCGTTGAACAGCTGGGTGGTGTGCCCGTCCGGGTCGGTCACCGAGGCCAGGTTGCCGTTGAGGTCGTAGCCGTACCGCGTGGTGCCGCCCGAGGCGTCGTAGAGCGAGGTCGGGCGGCCGCCGTGCCGGGGGTCGAAGCTGTAGACCATCGGCTTGTCGCCCGGGTCGGCGGCGAGCACGGTGGTGGCGGGGATGCCGAACGTCGCGACGTCCTGGTAGTGCGCCTCGATCGCGTCCGTGCTCAGGCTGCTCCAGTAGATCGCCACCTCGTCGATGGTGCCGGTGAAGTGGCCCAGGGTGTCCGAGGGCTTGGCGGGCCAGTTGCCGGCGATGAAGCCGGCGCCGACGTAGACGTGGTTCTGCGCGATGGTGGACACCGGCCCCTTGGACCTGGTCCCGACCACGGCGCCGTCCAGCCAGAGCCACTGGGTGCCGCCGGAGGCCGTCAGCACGACGTGGTGCCAGCTCGCGTCGGTCACGCTCTTGCCCGTGGTGATCGGCGCGACCGCGGCGCCGTCCCAGAACTGGCCGCGCAGCTTGCCGTCCGTCCCGACGTACAGCGCGGGCGTGTAGTTCGCCTGCGGCCCGGCCGGGTCGGTGATGGCCTGGGCCTGGTAGGCGAGCAGGACGCCGGGCTTGGCGGTCTTGAACCACAGCTCGGCCGACAGATCTCCGCCACCCTTGATCTCGCCGTCGGGGAGCTCCAGGTAGGAGGTGGTGCCGTTGAACCCGGCGGCCGTGTCGCCACCGGTGGCCAGGAAGATGGGCGCGGTCTGGTTCAGGGAGACGTTGTGGTAGGTCGCGTCGGTGTCGCGCCCGTCGCCGTACGCCGCGCTGGCCGCCCGGGTGCCGGAGTACTCGGCCAGGCGGTAGTACTCGCGCGGCCGGGCGCCCAGGACCGCGCTCGGGTAGTACTCGGTGCTGGCCTGCGTCTGGGCGGGGTAGACCCGCCACTTCCCGCCGCCCGCGTCGGTGACCGAGGCGACGCGGTCGTTCTGGGCGTCGTACGCGAGCGTGGCCTGCAGCTTGCCCGAGGGCAGCTTGACCGTCTCCAGCACGCCCGTGTACTGCCCGGCCGCGTACTGGGCGGCGACCGACGTGGAACCGAGCGGGTGGGTGTAGAAGGCGGGGTCGTCGATCTGGCCGGTGAAGTGACCGCGCGCGTCGGCGGGCGCGGCGGGGCACCAGCCCGAGGTGGTCGTGTAGCCGGCCCCGACGCTGGCGTACGGCAGATGGGTGGCCTTGATCTGCTTGGTGCGGCTGGCCACCATCGACCCGTCCACGTACAGGCTCTGCCAGGTCCCGCTCGAGGTGAGCACCACGTGGTGCCAGGCCCCGTCGTTCACCGCCGCGGTCGACGCCATCGAGCCGCAGCTGCCGTCGTCGGCCATCTGGCCGTGCAGCTTCCCGTCGGTCCCGACGTAGAGCATCGGCAGGAAGCCCCAGGGCAGCGGGCCCCGGGAGTCCTCCAGCGTGTTCAGCTGCGCGCCGTACAGCACGCCGGCCTTCGTGGTCTTGAACCACATGCCGACCGCCGCGTAGGTGGTCTCGTCGGTGACGCTGTACGGCATGCGCAGGTACGAGCTCGTGCCGTTGAACGTCGCCGAGCCGTCCGTGGTCCCGGCCGGGGCGCCCGCCGCGCCGTAGGAGAGGTTGACCGCCTCCGCGTCGTCCTGGCCGACGAACAGCCGGGCCTCGTTGGACGCGCTCTGGTGCAGCCGGTAGTACATCGCGGGGGCGGCGTCCACGACGGCCGTGCGGTAGTGCGACACCATTTTGTAGGAGTATTTCGTGCAGGCCGTCGTCGTGCCCGGCGGGCAGACCTGGGCGAGCAGGCCGTAGCCGTAGCCGTAGGTCCACGCGGGCGCCCCCTGGGCGGGATCGGTGGCGACCGAGGTCACCACCCCGCTGTTCCAGGTGAAGTAGAGGCCGCGGCCGCTGACCTTGTTCACGACCTTGGCGAGGGTGCCGTCGCCGTTGTAGGTGAGGTACTCGGCGTGCTGGTCGTCGTCGTAGATCGCGGTCAGCCGGCCGTTCGGGTCGAACACGTACGCGCCGCCGGACTTGTCGCGGAGGAACCAGGCCAGATCGGTCTTCACCAGGCTCACCGACCGGCCCTCGGGCGGCGCGTACGTCCCGTCGGGGTTGCGGCCGAAGCGCGCCTGCCGCCCGTCGGGGTAGGTGACCACGACGTTGCCGGTGAAGTCGTTGTCGGTGACGATCTTCATGTCGTAGGCGGTGGTCCAGCCCACGCCGAACATCCCCGTGCGCGAGTTCAGGCTGCTGTACGAGCGGGTGACCGCCAGCGCGGGACCGGCGCTGGTGAGGCTCGCGTCCGTGGTGGTGGCCGCGTACTGGCCGGTCAGCGGGTCGATGCCCTTGACGGCGGCCGTGCCCGCGCTGTCGGAGACGTGTGAGGACACCAGGGGCTGCGGCACGACCGTGCGGAACGTGCTCCACCCGGACGCCGGGCTGGAGTCCTTGCCGTCGGTGACCAGGACGCGCCACATGTACTGCTCGCCCCACTTGAGCTTGCCCTGCGGCACCGCCCAGCTCGCGGTCTGGGCCCCGGTGTTGGAGTCGCCCGTGACCAGACCGGCCGCGGGGCACGTGTCGGGGTCGGAGACCAGGCAGACGTTGAAGATGAAGTTCAGCTCCCCGCCGGGCCACTCGTCCCCGTCATGGCCGGAGGCCGTGAACTCCGGCGTCAGCGTGGACTCCACGTACCCGCTGCCCGGCCACATCGAGTCGATCTGGGGCGGCAGGTTGAGCACGGTCAGGCTCACGCACCAGACGGGTACGCCCCAGTCGGAGAAGAACTGCCCGTTCGTCACCATGTCCCAGCAGATCTGGTACGAGCCCGGGTTGAGCGGGTCGATCGTGGCGCTCACCTTCGCCGAGCCGTTGTTGCCGATCGTGGAGGGCAGCGCGGCGGCCGCGGTGGAGCTGCCCACGAAGGTGCCGCCGATGGTGTAGACCTTGTAGCCCAGCTTGACCGTGCCGGGGGACCAGGAGTTCATCCCGTTGTTGATCACCGTGACGGGGAGCCGGCCGGCGCTGTTGGCGGTCACCGGCGGGTCGATCGTGGCGCCGGAGTCGATCGCGTACAGCGCTCGCCAGGGGCTGTAGTCCACCTGCAGATACGGCGGGTTGGCCGAGTTGGCGCTGGCGAACTCCTTGAAGCTGTCGGCGGTCAGCGCCAGGCCGTTGTTGCCCGCGCCGTTGGCCCAGTCCGACAGGGCGGACAGGCCCGCGCTGTTGATCCCGATCCACGCCCAGGCGGCGCCGCCGCAGGTGACGCCGCCGGTGAAGCTGGCCGAGCCCCAGGTGTCGCCGAGCGTCACGCCGGGATAGGAGGCGATCGTGCCGACGTTCCAGCTGCTGGTGATGGCCTTCACCGTGACGGGGTTGGCCGAGCAGGAGTTCGACAGGGTGTTGTAGAGGAAGAGCGCGGCGCCGGTCACGTAGGCGTGGGGGATCTGGGAGGCGAGGTTGAAGTTGATGTAGGTGTTGTTGCGCTTGGTGCCGTCCTGGGAGCCGACCAGGAGCTGGTCGCTGCCGGAGTGGTTCGCGCCGGAGTGGTTGTCGACGTACGTGTCGGAGGCGGCGCCGCTGGTGGTGCGCACGTACGAGGAGGGGTCGACGACCACCGGGAACGCGCGGTCCTTGTCGCGCAGCCACTTCTGGTCGGCGCTGACGCGCAGGACGTCGCCGACGAGGGTGTAGCGGACCGCGTCGGAGCGGGCGCCCTTGGCGTCGAGCATGAATCCGGCGGGGACGGTGATGCGGACGGCGCCCCGCTCGTCCACGAACTCCACGCCCTGCGACGAGCTTCGCGCCGTCAAGCCCTTGGCCTGGAAGGGGAAGTCCCAGGGGCCGGTCGCGGCCTGGCGCGAGGTCAGGACCAGCGACTCCTTGATACCGTTCCAGGTCGCCTCGACCTCGATGTCCGTCTCAGGCAGCACCTCCCGATATGTCGCGATATTTCGCGAAATAGTGGCCTTGGTGCTTTTTGCGCCTTGGAGGGCGAAGGACAGGCTGTGCTCCGCGTCCAGGGTGAGCGATTGGAGCCTGGGGTCGGCGGCGTCGTCGGCCACCTCGACCCCGACGTCGTTGGCCGCCTGCCGCCAGCGTCCGTCCGCGCCGGTCAGGTTGACGTCGATGTCCGCCCACTCCCCCGTGGCCGTGCGATAACGCACTGGCCTGGAGTACGTGCGCACGGTGTAGGTGTGGTCGGGGTTCTGGAAGACCTTCGACGTCGCGTCTCCCAGCGTGGGCACCGCCTTGCTCTGCTCGGCGACGAACCCGTGGGCTTCCCTCTTGCCCGGCTTACGGGTCGCCTTGCCCACCCGCTGCGGGGTGTTCGACAGCCGGGAGACGGGCTCGGGCGGCTTCGGGGCCTCCCACGGCACGGTCCCCTTGGGCGGCTTGGCGGTGGCCCGCTCCGGCAGCTCGGTCTTCGCCCGGGTCGCCTCCGCCGTCGCCTGGTGGGCGCGGTTCGCCGCCGAGCCCAGCAACTGCTCGGGGAGCGTGGGCTCCTTGGGAGCCGCGTAGGCTGCCTGACCTGCTACGCCGATGACAAGAGTGGTCACCGTCAGTGCAGCGCAAAGACGGGTGGCCCAACGGTTCCTCACGGCGGCGACCGTAATCGCGGGCCGTCCGTCCCACATCAGTACGGATGACGTGGATCAAGCACGTCTGAATGTTCCCGGTTAGGTATGAGATCCACTACGAGTCCGGTACTCTCGCCTCGTGCTGCACGGGCGCATCGCGGAGCAGGCCGGAATCACGCGACTTCTCGCTGGTGAGAGCGGCGCCTTGATGGTCCGCGGGGAAGCCGGGGCGGGCAAGAGCGCGTTGCTCGACTTCGCGGCCGAGATCGCCAGTGATCAAATCGTGCTGCGCGCCTCCGGCGCCCCCGAGGAGTCCCACCTTCCGTACGGCGGCCTGCACATGCTGCTGGCGACCACCCGCTCGCACTGGAAACACCTGCCCGCCGGGCAACGCGACCTCCTCGACCGCCTGGGCGAGCCGGAGCCCCTGGAACAGGTTCCCGGCGAACCCGCCTGGCCGCGCTCGCCGTACCTGCCGGTCTGGGACCTCCTGCGCCACCTGGCGGGACGGCGGCCCGTGCTCTGCCTGATCGACGACGCGCACTGGCTGGACCGGGAGAGCCTGGCGGTCCTGTCCTTCTGCGTCCGCCGCCTCGCCGCCGCGCGCGTGGTGATCCTGGTGGCCGCCGAGGGCGAGCTGCCCGCGCTGCGGGAGATCGACGAGCTGGACCTGCGGGGTGTCGACAGGCAGGCGGCGCTGGACATCGTCGCCGAGTGCCGGCCGGGCATCGTCCCGCAGGTGCGTGAGCGGATCGTCGCGGATGCTCGCGGCAACCCGCTGGCCCTGCGCGAGCTGGCCGCGGGGATCGGCCCCGCGCAGGTCGAGGGCAGGCTGTCGCCGCTGGGCCTCCACACCGGCTGGCCCGGACGTTCGCGGCGGGCCGACCAGCTGTACGGCGAGCGCTTACGCGCGCTGCCCGACCGGACCCGCTCACTCCTCCTGCTGGCCGCCGCCGACCCCGCGGCCTCCCTCTCCGAGCTCCTCGCTGCCGCCCGAGCGACCCCGGCCGATCTGGAGCCTGCCGAGACCGCCCAGCTGGTCGAGGTGCGGCCGACCGGGCTCACCCCTCGCCACCTGCTGATCCTGGTCGCCGCCTACCAGTCCGCGCCGGTCTCGGCCCGCATCGCCGCGCACCGGGCCCTGGCCGAGGCGTCGCCCGAGCGGCGGGTCTGGCATCTCGCCGCCGCCGCGCTGGAGCCGGACGAGGAGATCGCGCGCGAGCTGGCGGCCATCGGGACGTCGTCGGCGCTGGAGCGCGCGGCCGAGCTGACCGCCGACCCCGAGTCACGCGCCCGGCACCATGCCGCCGCCGCGCTCGCCGCGTGCGACGCGGGGCACCTGCGCCGCGCGGCGGACCTGGCGACCCGCGCGTCCAAGCTGAGTACCGCACCCTCGACGCTGGCCTCGGCCGCCCGCGTGCTGGCCACCGTGGAGGCCGAGATCGGCTCGCCGGCCAAGGCCGCACGGATGCTGCTGGACTCGGTGGCCAGGATCGACGACGACGACCACGCGACGGCCATCGTCATGATCGCCGACGCGATCCGCCTGTTCGGCTACAGCGGCGACGAGGGGCTGGCCGGCCAGATCGCCGCCGCCGTCTGGGCGGCGCCGGCGGCTTCGCAGGTCGCGTGGCCGGAGACCCAGCCCACCTGGTCCGCTCCCCTGGCCCGGTCGCTCCCCCCGCTGGCGAAGATCATGGCGGGCGGCCCGTTCAGCGGCTTCGCCGCCATCGGCGAGCTGGTCGAGCACACGCCCGCCCTGGCCACCCAGCAGGCCATCACCGCCACCTCTTTGGGCCTGATGGCCGCCGACGCCGGCGCGGCGCTCCGCCTCACCTCCACGCTGGTGGCCGACTGCCGTCACCAGGACCTGATGGGGCTCCTGCCGTACGCCCTGCAGCTCCAGTCCCACGCGCTCCTGCTGAGCGGCCGCAACGCCGAAGCCCTCAGGCAGGCCACCGAGGGGCTGAAGCTCGCCGGCGACCTCGGCCAGACCCACCGGGTCGGCCACCTGAGCGGCGTGGTCGCGCTGATCGCCGCGATGAACGGCGACGAGAAGCGCTGCCGGGCCTACGCCGAGTCGAGCCTGGCCCACTGCGCCGACCACGACGCGCCGGCCAGCGCGGCGCTGGCCACCTGGGCGCTCGGCCTGCTGGAGCTGGGGCTGGGCCGGGCGGGCGCCGCTGTGGACCTCCTCGAGCGCGTGGTCATCGGCCCGGCGCACCACCCGGTGATCGCGGTCCGCTGCGCGGCCGACCTGGTCGACGCGGCGGTCCAGGCCGACCTGCCCGGCGCCGCCGTCGAGCCCCTCGCCCTGCTGGAGCAGTGGGCGAAGGACACGCGCCAGCGCTGGATAGGCGCGGTGGCGCTCCGGTGCCGGGCGCTGGTCGCGCCGGACGGCGAGGCGGAACCGCTCTTCGTCGGCGCGCTCGACCTGCACGGCCCGCTCCAGGCGTCCTTCCAGCGGGCCAGGACCGAGCTCGCCTACGGGCAGTGGCTCCGCCGTACCAGGCGCAGGTCCGAGGCCCGCTCCCACCTGCGGGCCGCGCATGCCGCGTTCGAGCAGCTGGGCGGGCTCCCCTGGGCGGAGCGCGCCGCGACCGAGCTGAGCGCGGCCGGGGAGCCGAGCCCGGCGGAGCCGCTGCCGGAAGCCCTGCGCGGGCTGACGCCGCAGGAGCGGCACGTGGTGTTCCTCGCCGCGCAGGGGGCGTCCAACCGGGAGATCGCCGCCCGGCTCTTCCTCAGCCCGCGGACCGTCGGCTACCACCTCTACCGCGCCTTCCCCAAGCTGGGCATCACCTCGCGGACCGAGCTGGCGAATCTGCTGTAGGGGCGGCGGGCGGCCTTAGGGGTAGTACGCGGCCAGCTTGGCCTTGATCTTGGCGACGGTGCCGTCGAAGGGCATGAGCTGCGGGTCGCCGTGCCGGTAGTCGAGGAGCTGGACGGCGTACACGGCGCGACCTTGGCGGACCACGGCGACCCAGAAGTGGTAAGTCAGGGTCGAGTACGGGTTGGTGGCGGCGGTGACCCGCAGGACCTCCACGCCGTCCGCCTCACCCGCCCGGGTGATGTCGAACACCGCCGAGCCGCTCTCGCCCGGCTGGTTGCGGTCGACGCAGGTCGCCAGGTCGGCCCGCCATTGCCGCTCGAAGGCGGCCGCGTCGTCCGCGCTCGGGAAGACCCAGACGTCGTTGTAGGAGTGGAACCACGTCGGCGTGGAGAATCTCGCGCTGACGCCCGCGCTCGCGCCGGTGTCGCGCCCGTACTCCCAGCAGGTCGGGCCGGTGACGCCGGGCTCGAAGTACGGGTTGACCCATGGGTCCCCGTACGACTCGCCGGCCGGGGGCTGATCCGCCTTGGCCAGCAGCACGCCGCGGTCGACTCCGGCCTGGGCGGTCGGGGCCAGTGGGACGGAGGCGGTCGCGGGGAGGGCGGTGAGGAGCATCGCGCAGACGACGGTGGCACCGCTCAGAGCAGCCCGGACTGCGGATAAGTGCATTAAGTGTCCTCTCTCCGAAGCTTGACTCCATTGATCATCCGATGTCATGCGGGAGAGTCATTCAGATTCGGCAATCGTGATCGAAGCGCAACAAAGATCACGGGCATCGCGGCATGATCCCCCACCGGCGGAAAAATGTACAGCCGTTGAGTTTTGTTGCCCGTCCTCCTAGCCTGAGGGCGACCGTCATCGCGGACGACAGGGGAACTCGGCATGATGAAAGTCATCGGTGCGGGCCTTCCACGCACCGGCACCACGTCCATGAAAGCCGCGTTGGAGCGGCTGGGCTTCACCCCCTGCTACCACATGGTCGAGGTGATGACCCATCCCGGCCACGTCGATCACTGGCTGGAGGCCGCCGCAGGGAAGGTCCGGACCCGGGAGGACTGGGACCGGGTCTTCGAGGACGGCTACCAGGCGGAGGTGGACTGGCCCGCCAGCTTCTACTGGCGGGAGCTGGCCGACGCCTATCCCGAGGCGAAAGTCATCCTCACCGTACGTGACCCGCACAAGTGGCACCCGAGCATCCGGATGCTGCTCTCCGGCGAGAACCGTCCGGCCCCTTCGGACGAGATGCCCGAGCAGATCCGCCAGCTCTTCACGACCATGCAGCGCATGCGGCCCGCTCTGGACCAGATGGGGCGCTCCCTTTTCGGCCCCGACTGGACCTTCGGGAACGACCCCGGCGACGAGGAGCTGGTCGTCGCGGCCTTCAACCGGCACGTGGAGACGGTGAAGCAGAGCATCCCGGCGGATCGGCTGCTGGTGTTCGACGTGCGGGAGGGGTGGGAGCCGCTGTGCGCCTTCCTCGGCGTGGACGTCCCGGCCGGAGAGCCGTTCCCGCATCTGAACGACGCCGAGTCGATGCGGCAGGCGTTCGAGCGGATGAAGGCGGGCGACATGTCCGGCTTCCCGCTCGGCCGGCCCGGCGGCTGACAGGCCGGTAGTCGATAGCATCGGCCTGCGCAGGAAGAGGTGACCAGCAGTGACCGATGTCATCGAGCAGGCCGGCAACGGTGAGAGAAAGGGCGAGCGCACCCGCCGCCGCATCCTGGAGGCAGGGCGGCGGGTGTTCGGCGAGGTGGGCTACGACCGCGCCACCATCCGGGCCATCGCCGCCGAGGCGCAGGTGGACAAGTCCTCGGTGATCCAGTATTTCGGCACCAAGGAGCAACTCTTCCGCGAGGCCCTCGACCTCCGCATCAACGTGGACGCGCTCACCGTGGACGGCGACCCGGCGGCCTCGGCGGAAAGGTACCTGCGCGCCATGCTCGAACGCTGGGCCGCCGCCCCCGACAGCCCCATGGCCGTGCTCCTGCGTACCAGCCTGACCAGCGAGGAGGCCGCCGACCTGCTACGCAGGCACATCACCGCCGAGGCCATCGACCGCATCGCCTTCCACCTGGAGGGCCCGGACCCGCGGCTGCGGGCGGCGCTGGCCGGGGCCGTCATGTTCGGCATCACCTTCCACCGCCACCTGCTGCGCACTCCCGATCTGGCCGGCGCCCCGCTGGACGACGTCCTGCGCCTGGCCGTCCCGCTCATCCACGAACTCCTCGCACCGCCGCCCGCGACCGCCACCCAAGAACCCTGACGGCCCGCTCGCGCGTGTCCTCACGCACCGTGGGGCGCTCGGCTTCCACGACAAGACCACCACACGACTCGCCGACGAAGCGGGCGGAACATGGAGCCGCTACCCCCTAAACGATCACGCCCGGGGAGGAGTGCCGGCGCCGCACCGGCAGGACACCGCGACCGCAAACCCCCGCGGGGAGAGGTGCTTTCTGCGACGATGGCCGCATGGACGGGAGGGGCCAGGACCACACGGTCAACGTCGTGACCGGCGACGTACACGGGGCCCTCGTCCAGGCCGGGTCCGTCAGCGGCGGCGTCCACGTCCACATGCCGTCGCACCGCTCCGCCTCGCCGCGGAGCCGGGCTGCCGAGCGGCCGTCGTGGCTGGCCCGTCTGTCCGACGGCACGGCCGGCGTACTGCTGGGCCCGCGCCGGATTCTCGCCCTCGGGTCTCCGTCGTCGGCCGAGACACTGGTCGACCTGCCTTTCGGCGGGGTACACGGGCGTTCGGCCACGGTCGCGCTGCGCGGGGCCACCGCCACGGTGCTGGAGTTGACCGAGCCCGTCGACGTCATCGGGGCGCCGTTGGCCGCGCCGGCCCTCGGCGAGGGGCACGAGTTCGTCACGCACGGGTTTCCGGGCGGCGGGAACGACATCGCCCAGGTCCGGGGTGTCCTCGACGGTCCGGCCGGGCCCGCAGGACAGTGGTTCGGCGTGCGCCCGGTCGCGGCGTCGTGGCAGTCCGACGCCGGGTTCTCCGGGGCGCCGGTGTTCGACCGGGAGGCCGACGCGGTCGTGGGCCTGCTCGCTCCGGGCTCGGGCGGCGCCCGGGTGCTTCCGCTCGCGACCCTGCTGGAGCCCTGGCCGTGGCTGCGCGGCCTGCTGGGGTGGCGGCTCGACCACGACCCGGCGCTGCGTACCCACTGGTTGCCCCGGGCCCGCGGGTCGGAGGTCGAGTCGGACTCCGGCGCCTCGTACTTCACCGGCCGCACCGAGGCCCGGCGGGAGGTCTGTGGCTGGCTCGAGAGCGGTCCGCCACTGCTGGTGGTCACCGGCGGCCCGGGGACGGCTCCGGCACGCTGCGGCTCTGGGATCTCCGCGAACGCCGCGCGATGGGCGAGCCCCGGACCGATCATGGCTGGTCGGTGTCCGGCATCGCCGTCACCGAGCTCGGCGGCCGTCCCGTCGCGGTGACCTCGTCCGGGCACAACCAACCGGGTCCCGACGACGAAGACACCACCTTGCTGGTGTGGGACCTGCTGGACTGGCGTCTCCTGGGCCGGCCGCTGACCGGGCACACCCAGGGGACCCAGGCCGTCGCGGTCACGCAGGTCGAGGGCCGTCCGGTGGCCGTGACCGGAGGCGGGTGGGACGGCACCGTACGGCTGTGGGACCTGACCCTCGCCGACCAGCAGCTCGGCACCCCGGCACCCGGACACGGGCAGCACATCATGGAGTTGGCCGTGCTCGACCGCGGCCGGCACCGCCTCGCCCTGTCGGTCGGCCTGGACGAGACCGCGTTCCTGTGGGACCTCGAGGCGCGCCGTGTCATAGCGCGGGCGCCCGTCGGCTTCACCCAGGTCGCCGGGATCGACGAGCTCGACGGCCATCCCCTGGTGGTGCTCGCGGGGATCGGTTTCGCCGAGGTCCAGCACCCCGGCACCGGGGCCGGCGTACCCCTCACGACCCGTGACCCGGCCGAGCCCCCCTACGCCATGACCGTGGAGGCGGGAACGACCGGACGGCTCAACGGTGGGCCGGTCGCGGCGCTCGTGGCGGCGGGAGCAGTGCTGCGGCTCTACGACCTCGCCACGGGAGAGGTCCTCGGCCCGCCGGTCGACGTCAGCGTCGAGGACGAGCAGCGCGAGCCGGTGGACCGGCCGGCGGCCGTGTCGCTGCTGGCCGTGAACGGCAGGCCGGCCGCCGTGGTGCTGACGGGGCACCAGTACATGGGCGAGAGATTCTTCGTCGGCCTCTGGGACCTCACGGACGGTTCGCACCTCGCCTGGCTCGAACCGGCGGCCTCCCCCGCCGTCGCGACCACGACCGTCGCCGGCCGGCCGGTGGTGGTCACGGCCGGCGCGCAGGGAACCCTCCGCGTGTGGGACGCCGCCGGGCGGCAGACCCTGCGCACGATCCCGACCGGCGCGGACCGCATCCGCTTTCTCGCCGCCGGCGTGCTCCACGGGCGTCCCGTCGTGCTCGCCGCGAGCCACGACGGCCCCGTGACCACGTGGGACCTGACGACCGGCACGGCCCTGGACGAGATCCGGCTGCCCGACACCTGCCGGGGATTCGCCCTCGGCGAGCGCGGCGTGCTCGTCATCGGGATCCAGAACGACATCGCCGTCATCGAGACCGAGATCCAGGGCGTCGTCCCGGAACTCGGCACGCCGTCCGAGCCGTGAGCCTCCTGTCGCGCGATCGACGGGTTGTCACGTCACTCAGTACAGTGTCGGGGTGTCAGGTGAGCAGGTGAGTGCGCGGGTGGACAGCTGGATCTGGTCGGTGCGGCTGACCAGGACCCGTTCGATCGCGTCCGACGCCTGCCGGGGCGGTCACGTCCGGGTCAACGGGGTACGGGTCAAGCCCGCGCACGTCGTCCGGGTCGGTGACGAGGTCCGGCTGCGGCACGAGGGGCGCGAACGCATTGTGGTCGTCTCCCGGATCATCACCAAGCGCGTCGGCGCCGCCGTGGCCACCGAGTGCTACGTCGACAAGAGCCCTCCGCCTCCTCCGCGCGAGGAGGCTGTGACGGTGGCCGTCCGGGCTCGTGGCGCGGGTCGCCCTACCAAACGCGAGCGCCGCAGCATCGACAAGCTGCTCGGACGCCGGGCGGCCGAGGAGCGGGGGCCCGCCCCCGAGTGAACGGTTGGCCGCGTCGCTGAAGCGGGTGAGACCAGGGCGTTTTCTCCACACCTATCGATCACTACCACGGCCAACGACCACCCGATCAAAACGAACAGGTAGTGGTGTCCATGGAAAGCCAGATCGAACGCCAAGAGGTACTCGGAGAAGCGATCAACGAGTACCGCCGAGCCGCCTGGCTCGATCAGCGAAACCCCAGATCAGACCCTACGCGCGAGTTTTGACGCGCTACACCACTGGCTGATCGTTCGCTCGGACTGCGCCAACCTCTCCTCGTGTTTTTCGCTCGCGGGTGAAGATCCGGCGGGGTCAGGCCAGGGTTGAGAAGTCCGGGGAGGTGGAGACGGTCATGATGGCTCCCACCGCCATGATCATCGTCGGCCCGACCAACCTTAGCCAGTACAAATCAGGCAGACCGTCGAAACGAGTCACCAGCCCGTCGGCTTCACTGGGCCACGTCGTGGCCGTGCGCAACAGCGGCGTGAGAGTGATCTCGTCGACGAGTGACGATGCGATGTCCGGACCCTTGTCGACGGTGACGTGCCGCACGTCCTCCAGCAGCAGGCTCACCATCGGCCATTTCAGGGTCTGGACGATCTTTATGTCGAGATAGTCGCGCTCGCCGAGAGCCGCGAAGGCCACCGTGTCGAGGAAGCCACCGGCGCAGTGCGCAAGCACCGCGCCGGCTCGCTCACAGGTCATCTGGACCGTGTTGTCCACCATGGGTTGCTCAGCATTGCAGGTTCTCGCCCGAGTCGGCACGCTCAGCCGTCCTTCATGACGTAGCGGATGGGGAGGCGTTTGAGCCCGCCGACGAATGTGGTGGCGGTCCACACGGGCTCGCCGTCGAGCTCGACACTCGCCAGCCTGGGGACGAGTTCGGCGAAGAGCGCGCGGATCTCCATGCGGGCGAGCGCGGCGCCCAGGCAGTAGTGGACGCCGAAGCCGAAGGCCAGGTGCCTGTTGGGGTCGCGGCCGACGTCGAAGCGGAACGGTTCGGCGAAGACCTCCTCGTCCCTGTTGGCCGACGGGTACGACAGCAGCACGGATTCGCCCTTCATGATCGGCGTGCCGTTGACCTGGCTGTCAGCGGAGGCGGTGCGCATGAACTCCTTCACAGGGCTCACCCACCGGATCATCTCCTCGACGGCCGTCGGCAGCAGGCCGGGGTCGTCCCGCAGTCGCCGCAGTTCGTCCGGGTGCCGGATGAGCGCCTCCAGACCGCCCGCGATGGTGGAACTGGTGGTGTCGTGCCCGGCCGTGGCAATGAGGATGTAGTAGGAGGCGGCGGTGTTGTCGTCCAGCGGCCGGCCGTCGATGCGGGCGTTGGCGATCTCCGAGGCGAGGTCGCCAGTCGGCCTGGCCCTGCGTTCGGCCGTCAGCTCGTGGAAGTAGGCGAAGAGGTCCTCCAGCACGGAGGTGTGGCCCTGCGGGCTGCCGCCGCGCCCGGTCTCCTCGTCGTGCTGGCCGAACAGCTCCTGCGTGAGCCGCAACATGCGTGGGAAGTCCGACTCGGGCAGACCCAGCAGGGTAAGGATGACGTAGAGCGGATAGTGCACGGCGACCTGACGGGCGAAGTCGCACGCGCCGCCGTACTCTGCCATCCGGTCCACGTGCAGGCGGGCGAGCTCTCGGACCCGCGCCTCCAGGGCGCGCATGGCCTTGGGGCGGAACCAGTCGGCCCCGACGGCGCGCAGGACGCGGTGCTCCGGATCGTCCATGTGGACGATGCTCCTGAGCGCGGTCCCCCGCGCCCGGCGCGTTTCGAGTGCGGCGTCGAGGTCCGCGGTCCTCAGCACGGGGCGCGGGGCGCTGAGCCACAGGGTGTGGTCCCGCTCGATCTCCAGCACGTCGGCGTGGCGGGTGACCGCCCAGAACGGGATGTATCCGGGGACCTCCACGCGATGGACGGGAGATTCACGGCGCAGCAGCGCGAGTGCCTCGTGAAGGCGGATCTCGTCGGTGTACGCGGCGGGGCTGGCAAACGTTCGCCCGGCTTCGCTCACGGACATGGTGGGGTTCACGGTGAAGCCTCCTGTCTCATCGGGTGGCGCGACGGGGGCAGTACATCCGGCCGGGAGGAGTGCCTTCCCTTCGGCGCCCTGCAGGCCAGGAGGTGCCATTCCCGCGGCGCCGTGTTCCCATGCGGGGAGTCGATTCGATCAGGACCAGGGATCGACTGCTGACCCGGTTCTCTCTGAACGTCGATGGGGACAAACGTTGCCGCACCGACACGGGGGTGACAAAAGGATCATTGATCCCGTAAGTTCACCGGATTCCCACCAATTGGAGGATCTACGGTGAGCACCCCCCAACGTCGTATGGCTGCGGCCTGCTTGGCGGTCGGCACCATCACGGCGCTCCTCGCGCCGGGCACCGCCCAGGCCACGACCGAGCCGACCGCCACCGTCTTCTACCCCAACGCGGTCCAGAGCACGGGCGACGAGTCCCTCGTCGACGACCACGACCGCGACGGCGCGGCCTTCGCCCCGGCGTACCGCACCGTCACCCTCACCGACCTGGACAGCTCCGGCGCCCTCACCGGGCGCTACGTCACGGTCAAGAGCGAGACCGGCAAGGCCGCCAAGACCGTGGACGGTGCCTTCCCGACCTGGCACCGCGACACCGACCAGTTCGAGCAGGTCATGGGCTACTACTGGGTCACCACCGCCCAGCAGTACATCCAGTCATTGGGCTTCGGCTCCCGGCTGCGCCCGGTGAACCAGCGTCAGATCGAGCTGCGGATCAACCAGTACGGCGGCGACAACTCCTTCTTCAGGGAGGACAAGGCCAACATCACCCTCGGCAAGGGTGGCGTGGACGACGCCGAGGACGGCGAGGTGATCGTCCATGAGTACGGCCACTCCGTGCAGGACGGCCAGGTGACCGGCTTCGGCACGACCCTGGAGTCGGGCGCGATCGGTGAGGCCTTCGGCGACTACCTCGCCGTGGCCGTCAGCAGTTGGAAGACCGGCGTACCCACGCGGACTCCCGAGGCATGCGTGGCCGACTGGGACTCGGTCTCCTACACGTCAAGGGCCCCGCACTGCCTGCGCCGACTGGACGGCACCAAGCACTACCCCGAGGACATGGTCGGCGAGGTGCACGCGGACGGCGAGATCTGGTCGTCAGCCCTGTACGACGTCCGCACCAGGCTTGGTGACACGCTGGGCAGCACGGTCATCATCGACGCGCAGTTCGACTTCGCCAAGGACACCACCTTCAAGGCGGCGGCCGAGGCCACGGTGAACGCGGCACAGCGGCACGGCGGTGACACTGCCGCGGCAGCCGTACGTGCCGCGTTCACCTCCAGAGGGCTTCTCTAGCTCTGCCGGAGCGCGGGCATCGAGATCGGGATGGAGTAGGCGGTGGCACCTCCGCCTACTCCGCCCTCACACAGCCTCCAGCCCATGGAGGAGCGCTGTTTTGACCTGCGAGGCTCAGAAACTCGAATCACTTCCGGTGCGAAGCCTTCGTCCGAAGAGCACGAGGCTGAGGAGCGCCAAGCTGCCGGTCAGGGTCGCCTGGGATCGTACGCCGTTACTCGGGGCCTGCGTGTTCACCGACGCCGGCCTGCGGGTCATCAAGAGTCCACCGCAGAGCCATCCTCGGCGGCCTCATCCACGAGTACCAGATCGGCGGCCAACGAGGCGTTCAACGACCGGCATCGGGCCCATCAGGCCCTGGCTCAGGCGGCTCCGCCAAGCGCCGTCCCGGATCCCATCACCGAGCCCCGCCTGACCACCGCATACATCCAGCTCAATCAACCAAAAAATGGCTGCCGTACCAGCGTTATCCCCATCGCCTGGTGCATTGATAGGCGATCCAGCGACCGCCGCCCGCATTGGCTACGGCGTTCCTCTTCGCCCTGGCGGGCGTGCTCCCCCTACCGCCCCAAAAGACGTTTCTCCTGGAATTGTAGGCGACAGCGCCGCACCCGTTGACGAAGGTGACAAGGACTTTGCAGCTGGAGCGGCCGCATTCTCTCAGTGCCCGCCGTTTGGCGGAAGCCAGTGTCCTGTAGTCCCAGGACCTGCCGGTCCGACCGTTCCGCGCCACAGCGATGGCACCGTAATAGTAACGTGCTTGACTTTCCCCCGCAGTAGCCGATGTAGCCGCAACAGCTGCCCCGGGGGACGCCGTAGCCAGCACCCCGCTCGCCATAAAGACGCAAGCGGCCATAGTAGTGAGCCTCTTGCCTAGCTGCATGATGTCTTCCCTTCGTGCCGTCCAAGCGGACGGCAGCGTGATTGGTGAGGAGAGTCTGTATTGTGCCACTTGCAAACCACTTAAACCGATAGATGCTCCAGGGAGCCATGTGAAGGCCGTCAGCGGAACGGGCAGGAGTTGAGCCGCTTGCGCGCCTCGCGGAGCGGCGCCGAGCCAATCCCGTTGCACAGGGCTTGAGCTGCACGTTCTTCAAAGCGCCTATGCGTGCCCGCTCAGAAACACGATTTCGTGCTCTGAACTGGGGTTTTGCTGTGCGCGGAGGTGTTCCTGGTCACCCCCGCGACACTCTTGCGCCAAGCGGTCTGGAACCTCGTCTTCCCGGAACCAGGCGGGACCGTATTGTGCCGGCATCACGCGGTCAACAGGTGATCGGAGCAGTCGCGGCGCCATAGGAGCGATCAACCGCGATGGGGAGGCTCTTGTCCACGTGACAGGACCTGAGCCACGGCGGCGCTCCCAAACCCGCGTGTGATCGCCGCTCCCGGAGCGGGGACCTTCAACGACCCGCCGGAGGAGAACGTCGTGGCGGTCACGATCAATGTCTGCGCTCAGATCACCAGGAGTGCCCGTTCGAGGGCCAGCCGCTGAGACGACGTGCCTTCAAGGCGAGGTGCAGGTGGGAGCGCACCAGCCCGTCGCGAAGATCCGCCCCGAGGGTCGTGGCTATCCGGTCGAGCCGGTAGTACACCGTGGTGCGGTGCAGATGCAGCGACGCCGCCGTGCGCTGAACATCACAGCCGGCATCGAGGTACGTCTCCAGGGTCCGCACAAGCTCTTCATCATTTTCAAGCGGGACGAGCACGGGATCAGGCCCCGGCGCGACGGGAAGCAACATGCGGTACGGCCCGGCGCCCGACCACGGTAGAACGCGCGGCAAGGCCGGATCCAGCGCGGCCACCCCGGCCGCCGCCCTGGCTTGTCCGTACGCCTCGCGCACCGCGCGAACTTCGAAAGGCACCGGGTCACCGATCCCGATGGCGAAGGGACGACGGGCGGACTTGCGCAGCGCCTCGTCCAAGGCCGTGGGACCGCTGGGACCGGACAAGAGCAGGGCGGTCACGTGCGTGGGAGCGACGAAGCAAGGAAGCGCCCGCGGTAGAGCCGTGCCGAGGCGCTCCAGCTCGGCGGCGGACAAGGCGGGCACCTGTTGGCGGTGGCGACTGATCGGCACGCCGGCGCAGATGAGAACCTCGGAGGAGAGCAGCGACGGCTCGAGCACGGCCAGCCGATCACGGGCTCCTTCTCCGGTTCGGTCCGGATCGAGCAACCAGCGGATCAAGTCCTCGCGCTCGTCGCCCCGCCCTGCCAGGACCCGGGCCAGTTCGGCGGCGGCACCCTGCAGCGCGCCGAGCGCAGTCTCGTCGAGCGCCTTACCGTCCGCGGAGGCCCACAGATAGCCGAGGCATCGCCCATCACGCCGGATGGGGACACAGAAGCGAGCCCGTATGCCGAGCTCGGCGTTCGGGGGCAGGCGGACGACCTCCGTGGCCTTGGAGATCCCGTACCGGTTCTGCCACTCACGAATCTCAGGCGCAACCCGGCGCGACATGACCGAGGCGACGCGGGCCGGGTCCGCGTGCGCGTCCTGCTTGCTGTAGCCGAGCATTCGGCCATCCGTCGAGTCGACGAACAGTCCGCGGCCCAGCCGCTGAGCGAGGTCTTCGAGCAGGTCTTGAAGATCCATGCATGACTCTCCCTCCACCGTGCGACAAATGTCGAGACCGATACGGCACGATCTCGGCGTCGATCCGATGTGCCGGCCGCCTGTCGCTGCTTACCGTCGAACCGCACGAGCCCGAACCGGGAGATGAGACCGTGATGCGTGCCCGCTTTCCCCGTCCCTGGATCTCCGCCGCGACCGAACGGCTGACGCGCGAGGTGGCCGGCGCCGTGGCTGGGCGATCCCCCGCCGCCACGTTGGAGGAGATCGGCCGCCTGGTGGCCTGGAATGACCGCATTCACCAGGCTGAGGCGGTCAATCTCAATCCTGCGACGAACGTCATGAATCCCCGGGCCGAGGCGCTGCTGTCGGCTGGGCTCGGCACACGTCCCTCACTCGGCCATCCGGCGGAGAAGTACGAGACGGGCCTGGAGGCCATCGAACGGATCGAGATCATCGCCGCCGAGCTGGCCGCGCAGGTCTTCAACGCCGACTACGCCGAGGTCCGCGTCGGCTCCGGCGCGCTTGCCAACCTGTACGCCTTCATGGCGACCTGCCGCCCCGGCGACACGATCATCGTTCCACCCACGAGCGTCGGCGGCCACGTCACCCACCACGCTGAGGGCGCCGCCGGACTGTACGGACTCACCACCGTCCCCGCCCCCACCGACGTGGGCGGCTACACGGTCGACCTGACTGGGCTGCGGGAAATGGCCGTGCGGCTCCGTCCGAAGTTGATCACCATTGGTGGCAGCCTCAACCTCTTCCCCCACCCGATCGCGGCCGTGCGGGAGATCGCCGACTCCGCCGGAGCACGCGTGCTCTGCGATGCCGCCCACATGTGCGGCATCATCGCCGGTGGGGTCTGGCCGAACCCGCTGCGCGAGGGCGCGCACCTGGTCACGATGAGCACGTACAAGAGCCTTGGGGGGCCGCCCGGCGGGCTGGTGGTCACGGACGACGAGGAACTGGCGCAGCGTCTTGACGCCATCGCCTACCCCGGGTTGACCGCCAACTCCGACGCCGGTCGCATCGCCGCATTGGCCGTCACGATGCTCGACTGGCAGGCGGAGGGGGCCGCCTACGCGCAGGCAATGGTGGCGAACGCGGCCCGGCTCGCGGCCGAACTGCGAGCACTGGATGTGCCGGTGTTCGCGGATGGGACCAGGTCGCACCAGTTCGCCGTGCCCGCCCACCGCTTCGGCGGAGGGCAGTGCGCCTCCCGCCGACTGCGAGTCGCCAACCTGCTCGCATGCGGCATCGGCCTGCCTATGGCGCCGGTGGCCGGCGACCTGAACGGCCTGCGGCTCGGCACCCCGGAGATCACCCGTATCGGCATGGACGAGGACGACATGCCCGCTCTGGCCGCCTTCATCGCCCGTGCTCTCGCCTCCGACAGCGTGCCGGCCACGCTGGCGGCCGAGGTCACCGCATGGCGTGCGCCCTTCACCAAAGTGCGCTTCACAGCGGTCCCTCACCGGTAAGGACCGCGTCACGCCTCTTTCGACCAGTAAGGACCATGATGGAGCCGCTTTCACGTTACAGCGACCGCTATTTGGATGTGCCCCGGCTGACCTGCCAGGTCGGGGTCCCGCTCGCCGATCAGCCCAAGATCGGGCACAACCGCTGGCATCCCGAGATCCCACCGGCCGTGACGGTGGATCCAGGCGGCGAGGTGATCCTGGAGTCAGCCGCTTATGACGACTACCAGATCCACGACAACGGCAGTCTCGACGAGTTGCGCCACGTCGATCTGTCCCGCATGCATCCGCTGACCGGCCCGGTGCACGTCGACGGCGCACGGCCCGGTGACGTGCTGGTCGCGGAGGTGCTCGGCGTCGAACCGCTGAGCGGCATCGCCTTCGCCAACATCCTGCCCGGCACGCCCGGGCTACTTGGCGAGATCTTCCCTGACGGTTATCGCTCGACGTGGTACGCCCGCGGCGGCATCGCCGAGTCGCCGGAGGTGCCAGGCGTGCGCATCCCCGCCCAGCCCCATGCCGGAACCATGGGGGTCGCGCCATCGTACGAGCTGATGCGCCTGTGGAACGAGCGCGAGAAGCCCCTGTACGCCGACGATCGCGCCTTCCCCCCGGATCCGCGCAACGCGTTGCTGCGCGGCCTCGGAGCCGACGCCGCCCGGATGGCGGCCCGAACCCAGCCGCCCCGGGAGAACGGCGGCAACATGGATATCAACACCCTCGGTCCGGGGGCCACGGTCTACTTCCCCGTGTTCGTGGAGGGCGCACTACTGTCGCTCGGCGACCACCATCTCGCGGCAGCGGACGGGGAGTGCAGCTTCAACGCGATGGAGATGGACGGCCGCACCTGGCTACGGCTGCGTCTGATCAAGGACGGCATGGCCCGTCACCGAATCACCACGCCGATCGTCCGTCCGGCGCCCCTGGTCGCGCAGTTCGGTGCCGACCGCTATCTCGGCTTCACCGGTTTCTGCTTCCGCGGCAAGGAGCAGCGGTATCAGGACGCGAGCTTCGCCGCCCAAGAGGCGGTGCGCCGGGCCGTGGACTACCTGACAGGGCTGGGCTACAGCGGCGAGCAGGCGTACGTGATCCTGAGCGTCGCACCCGTCGAGATCCGCGTCAGCTGCATCGTCACCATTCCCAATCCGACGGTGACGCTCTACCTGCCGATCGACATCTTCGACCGGGACGTCTTGCCGAGCTGACATCCAGCCCCTCATCCGCAACTCGACCGCCTCACCGCCCGCGAGAACGAGGTGCTGCGCCTGGTCGGCCACGCCTTGTCCAACAAGGAGATCGCCGAGCGCCTGTCGGTCAGCGAGGGCACCGTCAAGACCCACCTCAACCGGCTCATGGCCAAGCTGGGGCTGACCAGCCGCGCCCAGGTGGTGGTCCTCTCGTACGACTCCGGCCTGGTCAAACCGGCCACCGGCTGATCACATACAAGACCCAAACCTGGGACCGCAGTACTTGCGTTCGATGGGAACGTTCTTCGTCGATCGCCACGCCGCTGGATCGATCATCGCGTCCATGGCACCCACGATGTGCCTGTCAGACAAGACCGTTCAGCTACACCTACACCGCTGAACAGATCGAGGACCATGACCAAGGGGCTTGACACCGCCGACTGGCCCTTCTGGCGCGAGATCGCGGCGTCTCCCATGTCGACGGATCGACGGTCCGCTGGGGCGGCCGGACGGTGTGCTGGTGGCGCAGAGCAGGCAGCTCCCGCGTTGCACGCTTCCGGCCGCCCCGGCAGTGGGGACTCCCGAACGGTCACCTCGTTCCGAAGTACGCGTACGCGCCAACCGAGACCGTCACCTGCGAGGTGCCTTCATTCTTCAGCACGACCGTGCCGTCCGGCCGCAGCGCGGCCGTGGCGGAGCCGATGGTGTCCTTGCCGCCGCCGTAGGCCACGACCCGGACCCCGCTCGTGCTCCCGGCCGGTATGACCGCGACGGCGCCGTCCGCGCTCCCCCGCGCGGCGACGGTGAGTCCGAGCGCCGACACCCCGGACGAGGGGATCCCGCCCGTGCCCGCGGGCGTCAGCGTGCGCGTGCCTCCCGGCGCGATCGTCACCTCCCCGGCCAGCGGCGCCGGGTTGATCGCCCTGATGGTCGCTCCGCGTTGTGTGGAGGTGTAGTAGCCGGACACGTCGACGGACAGCTCCACCGGTTGCCCGCCCAGATTGTGGATGTTGACCTTCCCGCCGGTGCCGGGTTTCACGATGGTGAAGAACTGGGCCGACGTGTTGGCTGGATAGTCGATGTTGGCCTCGGCGGGGAAGACGTCGCCGGCGGCGTACGCCCGGATGGTGCCGGTCCCGGTGCTCCTCAGCGTGGCCGTGAGGGCGACCGCGTCCACGCCGGTCGTGGGGATGGCGCCGGCGCCGCCGGTCGCCAGCTCGTAGTTGCCCCACGACGGTACGACGACCTTGCTCGCGATCCTGGCCGGCGCGAGCGGCATGTACGTGGCGCCGATCGTGGCCGCCGCGTGGTCGAGGGTGTAGCCGTGGACGTCGAGGTAGACCTGGACGGCCTGGTTGCTCCGGTTGACCACCTTGATCTTCCCGTCGGCGCCCACCTTCGCGATGATCATGGTGGAGGCGGTCCGCGTGGTGTCGTAGAAGACGGCGTCGCCCTGCGGCTCCGCCTCACCCGACGGGTAGACCGCCACCGAGCCGGTGTTGAACCAGGCACCCTTGGCGCTGACGTTGAGCGCGACGGCGGCGATCCCTTGCGCGGGCAGCCCTGACTTGCCGGCGACCGGGACCGTCATGGTGGAGTTCGCGGTGATCTGGACGTTGTCGGCGATGCGTGCCCGGGCGTAGAAGAGCTGGTGCGGGCCCGGCCGCAGCGTCGGGCCGAGAGCGGCGTCGTCGAGCTGCACCCGCGGCGTCGTCGCCCCCTGGTAGGCGATGCTCTTGCCGGTGCTCTCCAGCGCCGACTCCAGCTCACCCACCGGCTGGCCGGGGAACGCCTGGCGCATGACCGCGAAGGCCCCGGCGACGTGCGGGGCGGCCATGGAGGTGCCGCTCATGGAGGCCCACCGGTCGCCGGGCACCGAGGAGACGATGCCGGTGCCGGGAGCGAACAGGTCCAGCAGCGTGCCGCGATTGCTGAAGCCGGACACCGCATCCTCGTCGGTGACACTGCCGACGGCGACGGCCGAGGAGACGCAGGCGGGGGCGCTGACCGCGTCGGTGTAGCCGTTGTTGCCGGCCGCGATCACCGTGGCGACCCCGGCCGCCAGCAGCTTGTCGATGGCGAGCTTGCGCGGATCGCTGTCGCAGGGGGCGGTGTAGTAGCCGCCGCCCAGGCTGAGGTTCGCTGCGGCCACGGGTATCCCGGAGTCCTTCAGCTCCAGGACCTTCTCCAGCCCGGCGAGCTGGGCGCTGGTGAAGCTCAGGACGCACGGCGCGGCGCCGAGCCCGCAGTAGTCCTCGGAGTCGACCTTGCTGAAGACCTGGACGGCGACGAGGTCGGCCGACGGGGCGACCCCGCTGCCGCCGTCGCCCTCCACGCCTTCACCGTCGCCCGCGACGATACCGGCCACGTGGGTCCCGTGCGCGCAGTCCAGTTGCCCGCCCGCGCACGGGCCACTCTCGGAGTCGGCCGAGCCCGGCCCCTCCTGCCGGTCGGTGCCGTCCGGGCACAGGCTGGTCGCCGCGTAGTCCTCGTCGATCGGGGAGAAGCACGCCTCGTCGACGACGCGGCCGCCCAGGAAGGGATGGTTGACCGCCACGCCCGTGTCGAGCACGGCGACCACGCTGCCCTCGCCGGTCAAACCGGCGGCCCGGGTGCGGTCGCCGCCGATGAGCGGGACACTCTGCGCCAGCACGGGTGGCACCGGCCGGTCCTCGGACACGCTGACCACGCCCGGCTGGCCGGCCAGCCGCTCCAGCGCCGCCTGGTCGGCGCGCAGCGTGACCACCGGTAATCGAGACAGTTTCTGGAGCACCTGTCCGGCGCTTGCCGCCGCCGCGAGATCGGACGTGGCCTTGGTCACCACGTTCACCCTGACGCGGCCTCCGCCGGCGAGCTTCCGCGCGAGGCCCGGCTCCACCCGCGGGTCCGCCGACGACGCGGCGGAGACACCGGCGGTGACCGCCAGGGAGGAGAAGATGACCGCCAGGGAGGAGAGCAGGACCGCCGCCACGGCGGCGATACGGCGAATCGGGGATCGGTTCATCACAATCTCCGCTCATAAGCTCCGCGGACGCCGCCGTGGCGACGTCCGCGGAATTCACATGGTCAGGGCCTGGTCGCGTTGGCGCCGTTCTTGGGGTTGCCCTTGCGCACACCCTGGCGGTAGGTCCACGCGATGGACTTGCACAGGCCGCGCTTGTACCAGGCGTAGGCGTTGCACGTCCAGTCGCGCAGGGTCGTGTAGAAGAGCACGTCCACGTCGTTCTTACGGCTCCGGTCGAGGTGGTACGGGTAGTACGAGCTCTTCCAGGTGTTTCCGATCAGCCCGTAGCCGTAGTCGTGCATCATGCAGGCCGCGCGGAAGTTGAAGCCCGACGGAGCGTCCGGCGAGCTGTCGCAGATGTCCTTTCTGAAGTAGATGCCCACGACCCAGCGGCGGCTCGGAAGCTGCCGCCAGGCCGGCTTCTGCCAGCCGTAGTGTGCGGCGTAGGCGGCGCAGCCGCTGCGGCTGTAGTACATCCAGTGCACGGCGGCCCAGCAGTAGGAGGGGTAGGCCGTCGGCCCGGAGACCTCGCCTCCGGGCGTGCCCGTCGGCGGGGTGACCTCCATGGCCGGCGGCTCGGAGACGTCCGGCGGCCTGGTACCGTCGGCCGCCGTGGCGCTGGGCAGCGCGGAGTCTCCGCTGTAGGCCAGTGTCCACTCGCCGTTGAGGTGCGAGTCGACGGCCGTCAGGCGTCCGGCCCCGTCGTAGGCGTAGGTCGCCGGCTCGTTGCCGCTCTCGCGCGGGTCGCTCATGCTCCGCAGCAGGCCGGAGGCGTCGTAGCCGTACGCGGCCACGGTCTCGGGCGTTCCCGAGCCGGTTGTCTGCTTGATCTGCTTGAGCCGTCCCGCGTAATCGCCGGAGGTCGAGCCGGTGGCCGTGGTGGAGGTGGCGTAGGTGAAGGACAGCGCGCTCTGCGGGTCCTCACCCGCGGCGGGTTCCGTGACGGTGGAGACGCGGCCTTGCGGGTCGTAGGTCACCGTGGAGTTCCCGAAGGCGGTCGTGCCGACGCCGGTCACCCTCCAGGTGTCGCCCTGGGAGACTCCCACCTGTTCCCAGGTGTAGGTCTGGTTGAGGTCGGCCGCGCCGATCGGGTTGCCGGCGTCGTCGGTGAACCCGGTGTCGTCCGCTTCCGGCGTTCCGAAGTCGGTCGCGACCGTCTCGCTGATCGTGGTGCGCATCGCGCCCGCCGTCGAGTCCCAGCGGGTCGTCTGGGTGAGTTTCGAGCCGTCGTCGGCCTGGTAACGTTCCACCCCGCCGCCGCCCGGGAAGGTGGCGCCGCTCTTGAACGCGTAGCGGACGGACTGCCCGGAGTCGAGGTCGGTGACGAGGACGGCGCCACTCTGGGTCTCCAGTTTGCGGCCGGTCATCCCGCCGAGGAACTCGGCCTGCCAGCCCGGCCCGAACACCGACAGGTCGACGCGGGAGGCGGGGACCGCCTTCGGCTGGGCCAGTGCGCCGTCCACGGCGGCCACGCCGTGCTTGCGGCCGATCGCGCCCGACGCGGCGTCAATCTCGCTGATCTCGAAGGTCTTGGCGTCGGCGAAGTACTGGCCCGGCCCGACGGGCTGGTCGCTGTCGGCCGCCGCCGCGGCGACGGCCGACAGCCCGGGGACGACGGCCAACAGCGGGAAAATCACCGTGGTGACCGCCGTGACGATGGTTAATCGCCTCATGATGCTCTCCTTACGTCGCAGCACTGAAACGGTGCTAAAAATCTAAGGAGAGATCAGCGGCCGGTCTTCAACCCCTGGTTAGAGCCGGAAGTCCACCATCCGTGGTAGTCATTTCTACGCCACCCGTTTACTCCGGAGGCGAAATACACTTCCGACCTACCGTCGAACGCCGTACACGAAATTCGCGCTGTTTCGAGCGGATCAGGTCCACGCGAATTCAAGCCAGGTCCCGTGGCCACGTTCGTGATCAGGTTCGGCGCTCTCATGGCGGGGTCGGTGCTGCGGGTGTCGGCGGCGGGGTGGCAGGTTTGGCTGATGTGCACCTTGTAGCCGTTCCACAGCAGTTCGCTGCCCTTGGCCACCCAGCGGGTTGAGGTCGTGGGGCGAGGCCAGCCGGTATCTGCCCGGCGGCGGGCCCTCGCCGCCCGATGCGAGGTCCTGCCGCCGTTTGATCACCTGCCGTCCCCGCCGGCCGGTACGGCGCACATAGTGCTGAATCAGCATGACGCGCAGCGCATCGATGGCCGGCAAATGCCGAAGCCAGGTCGGAGAGAACGGCGCATATACGGCCTCGACCAGCGCATATCATCAGCCCCGCAGACCTGCGCGAGTTCCTCCTGCTTGGCCTTCCCAGCCGGGAACCTCCAGCACCTGCCGCACCCAGCCGGGCGCGGCCACCGCCAGCGCCTCCAACGCGGCCCGCACGCATTCCCCCGCCAGCCCCACCCGGTTCACATCCCGCACCGCGGAGATCACATGGGTGGAGTCGGTGCGCTGCCGGCCACCCGCGGCCGACAACCCCCGCTCCGGCAACGCCGCCAACAGCAGATCCAGCGGCTTGTCCTCCAGCTCATACGCGAACCCGGAAGCGGAACTCACTCAGCACACTGGCATCAAAGCCCCGGGTCATCCAAGCTCAGACCGAGCGCATACTTCCAGGTCAGATCCATGGCGACGGCCTCAGCGGCCTGCCGGTCGGAAGGGTGTCCACCCGCTGCAACACCGTGATCAACACCAGCCGTCCCGGCGACCAGCCCGGCCGGCCCTCCCTACCGAAGGCGCCCGCGAACGCCTCATCGGCGAACACCTCGCCTCATTCATCACGCACCCGCACCGGTAACGGCACCTGCCGCTTACCCCGGTAGATGGCCCGGATCGCCGCAGCAACCTCGGGCGCCGGCTCCGGCTGCATCGACATCGCCGCCTCCATCCACCCAGGCAGCCAGGACGAAGACAATGACGACTGCTGCCACACCGCTCGCGATCAGGACGAACACCATCAGATCATGAACCGGAGCCGCGCCTTGATACGCCTTGTCGGCCAGGGTGATAATGCCGGCCTGATCCAGCGCGCGCAGGATGCCCCAGATGCGGGCGGCGCTCAGGTCATGGGCCTTGCCCGGCGGTGCCCCCGAGGTCACAGGATCGTCCCGTCGGGCGGAGAGGTACCGGCGGTCGGCTTTCACGCGGTCGGTGTGGATCAGCGTGCCGTCCAGGACCAGGTGGTGCAGTCCGTCCCTCTGCGCTTTGCGCAGGGCCTACCGGAGCTTGGGCGAGCGAGCCGACAACAGCATGACCGTCTCTTCCACGTA
Organism: Nonomuraea sp. NPDC003707; assembly: GCF_053587055.1. NCBI lineage: Bacteria > Bacillati > Actinomycetota > Actinomycetes > Streptosporangiales > Streptosporangiaceae > Nonomuraea > Nonomuraea sp. NPDC003707. The sequence continues at coordinate 394,156 of NZ_JBSFNK010000010.1, forward strand.
GCGCCAAGCGGTCGCCGTCGACACTCCGAAACCGGCGCCCAGCTCGTCGAACGTCTCTCCTTTGCGCAGGTAGGCCAGGACCAGCAGGACTTGCTGTCCCGGGTTGAGTAGCCGCCAGGCCGACCCGATCGTCTTGCGGCACCAGCGGATCAGACAGGCCACGCAATTCAGGGTTGAGCGCGACAATCGACGACAGCACGATAAAACAGCATCCGAGGCCCCTGGTTGTGACGGATGGACTGTGGTGATCAACCCGTCTACCAGGAGTTTCTCTACATCGTCAGACGAACGGCAGGCCCGCGATCATGCTGTGATCAGCAAGCCGCCGCCAGGGATGAAAAGGGGGGATCTGAGGGCGCCTGGAGCAGACGAGCACAGATGGAGCGCCATACCTCTAGAACTTCATTCCGCTCAGGGCTCAGCCTCACGTTACTCCAGCTCAGCATCATGATTGCGAGCTGCCCTACGGGATTCGAACACGTGGCCATCGGATTAGGCGGTCGATGCCCCCAGGATCTTGGGCCAACCCCGTCGAGACAAGGGACAAAGAGTTCCGGGCATGTTCCGCAAATAATTGACAATGCGCCACTTTTCGATAAATCAAGCTTTGCCCGCCAACGCTGTCGAACGCAAGGACTAGATCAAGCATCATCTCGACTCGCCTTGACAACACAGGCAGCGGATTTACGAGCACAGCAGCCATCGGATTAGAAGCAAGATCTTTTAGTGTCGCGCCGTGCCGCTGAGTGATGGTTCGTGCCACCTCAGCGCGTTTTGTGCGTCCGGCAGTGCCGGGTTCTGACGGCGTGTGACGGGGCGTACGAGCACGCACCGAGCACGACGGCACCCTACCGGCCCACCATACCCATCGTCGCCTCAGCGGCGCTCGGACTTGCCTGACCGCTAAAGAGCCTTGTCGACCAAGATCGATTCATACACCACGTCCGTGGACGTGACCGTCTCTCTATGAGGCTGAACAACTGGCCCGATCTCGAGGCGCTCGCCCTGCTGGTCACGGTGAGCGAGTTCGGAGGGGTCGGCCGTGCCGCCCGCCAGCTCGGCATCTCCCAGCCTTCGGCGAGCAGCCGCCTGCGGACACTGGAGCGGCGGCTCGGCGTGCCGGTGCTCCAGCGCCTGCCCATCGGCTCGCGGTTGACCCCCGAGGGGCAGATGGTGGTCGACTGGGCGCGCGAGGTGCTCGCCGCAGCCGACGTCCTGATGACCGGTGTCACGGCGATGCGGCGCGAGCGCGGCGCCGCGCTCCCGGTGGCGGCGGGCATGACCATCGCCGAATATCTCGTGCCGGGCTGGCTCATTGCCCTTCGCCCGATCGAGCCGGATGTCACCGTGGGGCTGCAGGTTGTGAACTCGGCCCGGGTCGCCGAGCTCGTGCTCTCCGGCGAGGCCTAGATCGGCTTCGCCGAGGGGCCCTCGCTGCCGGTCGACCTCGCCTCCCGGCTGGTGGGCCGGGACCGCCTGGTAGTCGTGGTCTCGTCCCGGCACCCGTGGGCCCGCCGCCGTACGCCGCTGCGCCCCCGCGAGCTGGCGGCCACGCCTCTGATCGTCCGAGAGCCCGGATCGGGCACGCGGATCACGTTCGAGACGGTGATGGCGCGTTACGGACCGCTCGCCGAGCCGCTCCTGGAACTCGGGCCGAACTCCGCGGTGAAGGTGGCGCTCGCCTCCGGCGCGGGCCCGGCCGTGCTCAGCGAGCTCGCCGTCGGCGACGAACTGGCCGAGGGCAGGCTGGTGGCCGTCGCCCCCGAGGGCGTCGATCTCCAGCGGAAGCTGCGGGCCGTCTGGATCGAGGGGCGGCGGCTGGACGGTCCGGCGCGGTCGCTGCTCACCCTTGCCGCGCGCGGCGCCACCGCTCGTCGTCCGCCGGCATCCTGGCACTCCATGGCAGTCACCGCACGGTGGACGTGATTCCAGTCTCCTTTGGTTCTACGCGTTCGCCGGTCTCGGTTGGCCGTTCGGTGTGCGGGCTCACTGAGCCGACCCGGCCTGATCCAGCTATCCCTCGCCGAGGTCCGCCGCGTCGTGGCCCGCGGCTGTTCCTGCCCGCAACCCGCATGGTCGACCACGTCCTCGCCTGGTCGGACTTCCGACGCCACCAGGCCCGGCGGTGTGTCAGCCGCTACCGCCGACGCGGAGACCCACCACGAACCGATCTACGAATTACGCGGCACCAGGAGGCCGGTCGTGGGCGATGACAGTCGGCGGCGATGGGCGATAGGTAAAAGACGATCACCCGAACCATCAACAAATATGGGGTATTAATGCCACAATCAGGTGGTAGTTATCTTTTTGTTGCTAAATTATGGAGGAATCAGAATGGAAATCAGGCCACAGGCAGTTGTTATCCCCAAGGAGACCGACCAGCTCGAGCAGGGGAAATATGGCCCGGTCTTTCCGAGGACCCCGGCGTGTTACGGGTTCACCATCATCGCGAAAGTAAAGCCCGGCCGGGCCGAGGCGATACGCGAATACGGTCACGCGCTCGCCAAGGCGTTGGACGGCGACCCGTACCTTCTCGCGCCTCTCAAGCTGCACTATCTGCGCTGGGTGCTCTTCGACGGCGACACACGTTTCATGTACCAGGGCATCTTCGACACCGACTTCGACAAGTACACCGAAGATGCCGTCGCGCTGTTCACCAAAGCAGGCGTGAGCACGGCTTTCGAGAACCTGGAAGGATTCCCTGAAGACTGGAAAACCAATCCCGAGGCGTTCATCAGGTTCGTCCGCGAGCACCACTGTCCGAGCTTCATCGAGTACGGGGAATACCCGTACTTCACTGCCGACGAAATCAAGAAGGCTCTGCGGATCAAGAACGCCCTGTCGGAGATGCTCGACCAGCTGCAGTGATATCCGGCGCAGCCGCACACACCCCTGCGGATCGGAGATGGAATGAACGAGTTCAGGACCGCACGCACGTACAACCAGAACCACGTGCCGCGCGAGTACACCGCCGGCCGGCGACGGGTGAGCATCTACGTCGCATGGAGCTATCCGGCCGAGGCCGGTAGGAACCCGGCGGAGCTCGACAACCGGTTCTCCACGATGACCGAGGTCCGGCGCGTGGCCTGGCCCGCCTACGAGGATCCGAAGTGGTCCGACCCGATGCGCTTCCAGCAGGGTATCGCGGGGACGCTGGAGTTGTTCTTCTGGGCGTGGCTGCCGTTCCAGCAGTTCGTCGAGGAGACCACGGGACACCCCGTGCCCGTGTACCAACGCGTCGATCAGGCCGGATTCCACACTCCGCTCGACGAGCGGGTGCTGGCCGACACCGACACCTTGTTCGTGTTCGGGCTGGACCACATGATCACCGGACAGGACGCCGCTCCTGAGGAGATCGAGGCGCTGCAGCAGTTTCTCCGCAGGGAGGGAACCTGCCTGGTTCTGGGGCCGCACCACGACGTCGGGGCGTCGGACGACCTGGAGGTGCGAAACGTCGAGTACCACCATCACGGCGACGCCCTGGTTCCCCGCCAGCAGCGGTTCGGCCGGTACACCCGCTCGTTGATGGAAGGGCTCGGAGTCCCCGTCGAGAACCGCTACGGGCTGCGTCCCGCGGCGCAGGGACCGAACAGGATCGCCCCCCTGTCCATCGCCAGAGACCTGGACACCAAGGGATGGCTGGAAGGGGTGACCACCTTCAACTTCCACCTGCACCTACCGCACTACGCGGTGACGACCGACGAGCCGGACGCCATCCACGTGCTGGGCAGGCAACCGATCGACATGTCCAGGCCGCACCCGTTCACCGAGGCCGGCAACACCGAGTTCAACATGTTCCTGTGGATGCCCCCGCGCGGTGAGCGGGCCGGCGACGTGCTCATGGCGGACTCCACGATCTTCAGCTCGTTGTTCGGCGGCGACGAGAGCCTGCGCAACTTCTGGAGAAACATCGTCTTGGCGAAGTAGGGAGCCATCCGTGACTGAGCGAACGCATGACACGCTCGAACTCGACGACATCCAGCGCGGGGTTCTCAGCCCTCGGCCGACTCCCTACGCGGCGACGTACATCCTCTTCCGCATCGATGACCGTGCGCACGGGCGGGAGCTGATGCGGCGCGCGAGCGCGGTGGTGACCTCGGCCGCTGAAACGACGAGCCCCCTCGGCGAGGCCTGGGTGAGCGTCGCGGTCAGCTACCAGGGCTTGAAAGCCCTGGGCGTGCCCCGGGAATCGCTGGACACCTTCGCCTGGGAGTTCCGGCAGGGGATGGCCGCACGGGCGAAGACGCTGGGCGACACCGGAGAGAGCGCTCCCGAGAACTGGGAGTCCCCGCTGGGCACACCCGACGTCCACGTGGTGCTCACCGCACTCGCGCCTGATCCCACACAGCTGGAGAAGGCCATCGACCATGCCCGCCCGGCGTATCACCGGCTCCCCGGCGTGACCGCGATCTGGCGACAGGACTGCAACGTTCCGCCCGATGAGACCGAACCTTTCGGCTACCGCGACGGCATCAGCCACCCCGCCGTCGAGGGCAGCGGCATCGCCGGGTCGAACCGGCTGGAGGCGCCGCTCAAGGCCGGTGAGTTCGTGCTCGGCTACCGCGACGAGCTGGGCGGCGTCCAGACCCCGCAGCCCGAGGCGCTTGGCCGCAACGGCACATACGTGGCCTTCCGCAAACTCCACCAGCGGGTCGCCATGTTCCGGCGGTACCTGAAGGACAACTCCACCGGCCCCGAGGACGAGGAACTGCTGGCAGCGAAGATCATGGGACGCTGGCGCAGCGGCGCGCCACTGGCGCTCAGCCCGCTGCACGACGACGCGGAGCTCGGCGCCGACCGCGGCCGCAACAACAGCTTCCTCTACGAGCAGGACGATCCGGCGGGATTCACCACTCCCGGCGGCTGCCACATCCGCCGGGGCAACCCCCGCGACGCGTCGGTGGCGGGAGCGCCGAGACTGCACCGCATGATCAGGCGCGGCACCGTGTACGGCCCGCCGCTGCCCGAGGGGGTTCTGGAGGACGACGGGGCCGACCGCGGGCTGATGTTCACCTTCATCGGGGCGCACCTCGGGCGGCAGTTCGAGTTCGTCCAGTCCGAATGGATGAACGATGGCGTCTTCTTCGGCGCGGGGGACGCGAGAGATCCGGTGGTCGGGTCCGGCGACGGTACCGGCGAGTTCACGATCCCGCGGCGGCCTGTGCGGCGGCGCCTGCACTCGCTGCCGCGATTCGTCGTCACGCGTGGCGGCGAGTACTGCTTCATGCCCGGGCTGAGTGCCCTGCGCTGGCTCGGCGATCTCGAAGACTGATCCGCGGCGGCGGACGCCTCCCGGACACGGTCGCCATCGGTGGGTGGTCTCATGGATACGTTGCATCTGCTGTTCAACGCGATCATCGTGGTCTTCATCGTGGCCACCATGTTCACTGCCGGTCTCGGAGCCACGCTGCCGGAACTGCGTGCCGTCCTGGCGAACCCGCTGCTGCTCCTCCTGGCGCTGGCGGCCAACCTGGTCGCTGTCCCGCTGCTCGGCTGGGGCGTCGCGGTACTGTTCGGCCTGCCCGCCGCATCTCTGACAGCGCTGGTCCTGATGGCCTCGTCACCGGGCGGACCGTTTGGGGCGAAACTCGGCATGGTGCAGAAGGGAGACGAGGTCGCGGGCGCGGCGATGCAGGTGCTGCTCGCCGCCGTCGGCAGCATCACCTTCGGCCCGACGGCCAACGGCATCCTCACCGCGGCCCAGGGCGGCGCAAATGTCTCCCTCGACGTGGCCGCACTGATGCGGACCGTGGCCATCCTGCAGCTCGTACCGTTCGCCGTGGGACTGGCACTGCGCCACTACGCGCCGCCCACCGCGCGATCGTGGCACCCCGTCGCCGCCAAGATCGCGAACGTGACATTCCTGATCACATTGACAGGCATGCTCCTGGGCACCTGGCACGACCTCGTCGCGCTGATCGGCTCACGCACCCTGCTCGCGGGGTTCGTCCTGGCCGTCGCCGCGTTCATCGCCGGCACGGTGCTGGCCACCGGATCGCCGTCGCGCCGTACCACCATGGGAAGCGTCACGGCGGTGCGCAACGCGGGGCCGGCGCTGGCCGCCGTCGGCATCTCCTTCGGCAACGACCCGGCCATTCTGGGAGCCCTCGCCGCGGTACTGCTCAGCGGCCTGGCGGCCGCCGTACCGATCGCCGCGCTGCTCAGCCGGGGACGGAGCGGTGGCGCGGTCTGAGCGCGGCCCGGCGGCGTACGCGACCGGACGAATGTGCCCGCCACGCGAGCACCGACAGCAGCCTCACCTGTCGGCCGGTGCGTCCGGCGGTGGCGCGGGGGTGCGCGACGTGCTCCTTGATCTGCTCCACGCTGGGCATCTGACCTGCGGCCACGACACCGAGTAGCCGCTGCAGTCCCTTGGCGTACGCCGCGGCCAGCGGGACAGGCCCGGTGTTCGGATCCTGCGCGATCAACCGCAGCGGCCTCGGCCACCTGCAGGGTCCGCCACTGCAGGAAGCAGGGCCACTCAGCATCCTTGGACAGATCAGAGCGTATCAGCACCGCCACAAGGCCGAACAAGCACCGAACGATCGCAAGTTGTCGTCGGCGATCAGGCTCATCGGAAAGGCCGGCTGGAGGGGCCGGCGCGAACCGCCGCAGGGAATTCCTCCGTTGCAACGACGGAGAAGTTTACGGGGAGCGGATGAAGCCCTTCCTGGTGGCGGTGGCGACGGCGGCGGTGCGGGAGTCGACGCCGAGCTTGGCGTAGATGTGCACGAGATGGGTTTTCACCGTGGTCTCGCTCAGGAACATTCGCTTGCTGATCTGCCGGTTCGACAGGCCGGCGGCGACGTGGCCGAGGACTTCCAGTTCCCGCGCGCTGAGGGTGACCTCGCGGGTGCGCACCCGGCCCAGCAGGCGGGAGGCGACGCTGGGCGCGAGGGCGCTGGCGCCGCTCGCGGCGGAGCGGATGGCGGCGTGCAGGTCGTCCGAGGGAGCGTCTTTGAGCAGATAACCGATGGCGCCGGCGTCGATCGCGGCCACGATGTCGGCGTCGGTGTCGAAGGTGGTGAGCACCAGGACGTGTGGCCCGTTGGGCGCTACGATCTGGCGGGTGGCTTCGCTGCCGTGAATGCCCGGTCCGAGCTGGAGGTCCATCAGGACAACGTCGGGCGCGAGCTCCCGGGCCGCCTCGATGCCCTCCTCGCCGGTGGCGGCCTCGCCGACCAGTTCGAAGTCGGGCTGCCCGGCGAGCATGGCGCGCAGGCCCGAGCGCACCACGGGATGGTCGTCCACCAGGAGGATCCGGATCGGCGTCATGGCTCGAGGGGAAGGGTGGCGGCGACAGCCGTACCCTCTCCGGGTGAGGACTCGACGGTGAGGGTACCGCCCAGGGCGGTCATGCGATCGCGCATGGCGCGCAGGCCGTAGCCCGTTGCGGTGGCGTCGAAGCCTCGGCCGTCGTCGTAGATGTCCAGCACGATCATGTCCTCCAGGTAGGTGAGGGTCACGCTGGCGTGCTCGGCTTCCGAGTGGCGGCTGACGTTGCCCAGCGCGCCCTGGGCGATGCGCAGCAGCGCCAGATCGTATTCGGCGGGCAGCGGCACCGCGGCGCCGGAGACCTCGAAGCGGACCTGTGTGCCGGTGCTGGCGGCGGCCGTGTCGCTGATCCTGCGCAGCGCGGCGGTCAGTGACGCGTGCTGCAGGGCGGGCGGGGCCAGCGCGCGTACGAAGTTACGTGCCTCCTCGAGGTTCTCCTGCGCGGCCCGCTCGGCCTCGGTGATGTGCCGTTCAGCGTCGTACGGAAGGTCGAAGAGGTCGCGGCGGGCGGCGCGTAGCAGCAGGATGATGCTGGACATACCCTGGGCGAGGGTGTCATGGATCTCCCTGGCGAGGCGTTCCCGCTCGGCCAGGCGGGCTGACTCGCCCTCCATCCGCAGCAGCCTGCTCCTGGTGTTGACGAGGTCGTCGATGAGCAGGCGACGCTGCTCGCTCTCCGAGTAGAGCGCTTTGTAGACCAGCGCCATCAGCGTGGCCACTACCGCGCCGATCGTGGGCCCGATCACCTGCGGTGAGGTGGCGGCTCCGGCGTGCCAGCCGGTCGCGGCGATGGCGGCGGCGGTGAGGAGCACGACGCCCGGCAGCGCGACGCGCAGGGGCAGCAGGTGAAGGCAGGCGAAGAACAGCGGGAAGGCGAGCCAGGTGAACTGCGGCGAGCCCACCACGAGTACAGCCCAGCCCACCGTCACGACGGCCAGCCAGACGCGCCCCAGCATGAGGTGGACGGGGCCGCCGAAGTGGGGCAACCGGCCCTCGATGAGGATCCCCACGGCGTAGAGCACGCCGAGCAGGACACCGCCGATCATCAGCGGCATCCGGCCCTCGCGCCCGACCGCGGCGACCGCGAGCACGAGCAGCACCGCGAAGGTGCCGTGAATGGCCCATCGGAGCAGCCTGAGGGCCGGAGGGAAGGGAAAGTCCATCATTTTCACCCAGGGTAGGCGAGCCATTCCACTGCCCGGGTCGTACAAAAGGTGTATTTGTTGGCGACCGAATGAGGGAAGCCGCGCGGGGGTTCCCTCCAGCAGGCTGGACCGCGTTCGTATCCACAGCTATGCATCGGGGGTTCGCGCCGTGTTCGTGGCGCTCAGAGATCTACGTTTCGCCAAGGGAAGATTCGCCTTGATGGGCGCGGTGGTCCTGCTCATCACGCTCCTGGTGACGATGCTGTCCGGCCTCACCGCCGGGCTGGCACGGGAGAACATCTCCGCGATCATCGGCCTGCCGGCCGACAGGATCGTCTTCTCGGGTGGCGGGAAGCCCGCCTTCTCCGACAGCCGCATCACCGACAGGGTCTGGCGGGAGTGGCGGTCAGTCTCCGCCGTAGAGCGGCTCGGCATCACCATGGGCCGTGTCACGCATGGAGCGCGCGGGAACGCCGCCGCGATCTTCGGCGTCGAGCCGGGCGGTCGACTCGCCGCGGCGGCCGGGCCCGTGGGCAGCGGCGACATCGTGCTTTCCGCCACCCTGGCCGAGGAGAGCTCGCTGGCCGTGGGAGACCGGGTTCAGCTCTTCGGCCGCGACTTCACCATCTCCGGCACCAGCGCCGCGACCTCCTACAGCCACACCCCGGTCGCCTGGATCGGTGTCGACGACTGGCAGCGGATCGGCCGCCAGAGCGAGCCCGACACCGTGGCCACGGTCCTGGCCGTGCGCGGCGGGCAGGACCGGGATCTCGCGGCCGACGACAACCGGCTGGGCACCACGACCGTGCCGCTAGCCGACGCGCCCGCCGCGATCGGCTCGTTCTCCTCGGAGAACGGCTCGCTCCAGCTCATGCGGGGATTCCTGTTCGCGATCTCTGCGCTGGTCATCGGCGCCTTCTTCACGGTGTGGACGATCCAACGGCGCGGGGATGTCGCCGTGCTGAAGGCACTGGGCGCGAGCACCGGCTACCTGCTGCGCGATGCGCTCGCTCAGGCCGTGCTGGTGCTGCTTCTGGGCGCCGGGATCGGCGGCGCGTTCGGCGCGGGCATGGGCGCGCTGGCCGAGGGCACGGTCCCTTTCGTCCTTTCGGCCACCACCACCGTCCTTCCCGTCGCCGTGATGATTCTGCTCGGCGCCGCCGGCGCGGCGCTGGCGATCCGCAAGATCACCTCTGTCGACCCGCTGACCGCGCTGGGAGCGTCCCGATGACCCTGAAGCTCTCCGACGTCGTGCTGACCTACCCCGACGGCGACGGCATGACGACAGCGCTCGACCACGTCGAGCTGGCCGTGGCGCCGGGTGAGTTCACCGCGGTGGTCGGCCCGTCCGGCTCGGGCAAGTCCAGCCTGCTGGCCGTCGCCGCCACCCTGGTCACCCCGGCCTCCGGGAGCGTGACGGTGGCCGGGCAGGAGGTGTCGGGCGCGGGCCAGGAGGCGAGAACCCGCATCAGGCGTGAGCACATCGGCATCGTGTTCCAGCAGTCCAACCTGCTGGCCTCGCTCACCGCGCTCGACCAGCTGCTGGTCATGGCCGACCTGTCCGGCCACTCGACGAGAGGGGCGACCGCCCGGGCCCGCGAGTTGCTGCTGGCCGTGGGCCTGGAGGACAAGCAGGACCGGCGGCCGCACCAGCTGTCCGGTGGTGAGCGACAGCGGGTCAACATCGCCCGCGCGCTGATGAACCGGCCCGAAGTGCTCCTGGTCGACGAGCCCACGAGCGCGCTCGATCACCAGCGCGGCGCCCAGATCGTGTCGCTGCTGGCCGATCTGACCCGACGGGAGGGCCTCGCGACCGTGCTGGTCACGCACGACCTGGCCACGCTGACCATGGTGGACACCGTACTGACGATGACCGACGGCAGGTTGACCAGCTGAGTGGTGTCAGACGCAAGGCAGGCCCCCTCTGACCAGCTTGGTCCGGCACCCGAGCGGGCGTCCACCACATAAGCCGACTTCCTGCGCTCGCAAGCCGGCACCCTACTGACACAAATGGTGCAGCGAGGCGACGTACTTCTGCGGGACAGCCGTCGTCTGGAAGCAGCAGTCGCTACCATCCTCGGGTGGCGCAAGCTCAGCGCAAGCACATCCCCAACGAGATCCGGCGCGCGCTCTTCGACGCGACCGATAGACGATGCACCATATGCCGCAGACCCCTGGACATCGAGGGCGGCACTCACCACATCGGCGAGATGGGTCACATCGCGCCGCACTCCCCGGACGGGCCTCGCCGGGAGGCGGCCAGACCGGCGGAAGTCGATGGCCTCGGCAACCTCATGTTGCTGTGCCCGAGCTGCCATCGGACCATCGACAAAGAGCCGGGCCTGTGGCCGGATGAGCATCTGCGCGCCATCAAGGCCGAGCATGAGGGGTGGGTGGTCGTCGAACGGGCGCGACCGGAGCCCGACAAGCCACTCGACGAAGAGCCGGCGGGCCTCGGCGAGATCGTAGAGATCGGGGACGTCGCGTACCGGGTCACGAGCGATCCCGAGGAGGAGAGGTCCGCGGACGGCACAGCGATCGTGTCCCGGGCGTTCGCATTCGCGCCGGACGGCCGTCACGTCTGGATCCGCAGGATCGCCACCAGATGGCCCGGTTCCGAGGCCCTGGAACGCCGCGTCGCCCTGGCCGACGAGGCCGGCCTGCTCACCGAAGCGCTCCCCGGCCTGCCGCCGCCCGTCGCAGCGTCCATGACCGCGGAGACGGCGATGCTGGTCACCGCGGTTCCCTCGTTCACCACCCTGGCCCACTTCTACGGCGGCCGGGGCCGCGAGGCCGAGGCCGTACGTGTCCTGGCCGCCGGAGCCGCCGGGCTCTGCGAGGGGCTGGCCTCCCTGCATGCCAGAGGCCTCGCCCATGGCGCCCTCCACCCTGATTCGATCATGACCGACCGGGACGGAGCGCTCTTCCTGCGCGACGCCGGCCATGCATTCCTGCATCCCACCGAGCCCGCCGAGGACGTCCGCCGGCTGGCCGAGTTGATCCACGTGACGGTAACCGGGCGCCCACCGGTACCGCTCGTCTCGGCTGCGGTCCTGAACCCCGCCGTCCCGGAGCGCTTCGCCCGCGCCCTCGACCGCGCGCTCTCACCCGACCCGGCCAAGCGCGGCGACATCGCGGAACTCGGCGCGGGGCTGCGCATCTGAGGCGAAGGAGCAGATCGTGGAGAGAAGGGTCGTCGACCTCGGTCCCGAGGTCGGTCTGCTCTGGTCCAAGAACTTTCCCGGCAAGCTGGTCGGACAGCGCGAACGCCATCCGCTCCTACCAGGGCTGGAAGGGATCTGCCACGACCTGTGGGCGGCCGGGCCGCAGAATCTGATCCCCGCTCGCCTGGAACGCGGCCGCGAGGGCCGTGGCGACTTCCTCAAAATCTACGTCGACGGCCGATACGCTCTCATGCTCTTCCCCACCCAGGACTTGCGCGGCTACCGGATCGGCTGGATCCATCCGATGCACTTCAGCGACCACGACCAGATCGTGCGGGGCGGCCTGCTGCTGCGCGCCGGGCAATGGCGGGTCTTCGACCACCCCTACCAGCTGCATTACTCCTCCGGCTGGCCAGCCGTCCAGACCGCCTGGGCCACCGGCGTCACCGCGCCGCCCGATCAAGACCCCACGGTACGGGCCTCCCACACCGCCTATCTCGACCGGCTCGCCACGCTGGTGGATCAGGGGCGGCGGATCGAGGCCTCGGCTGGTGACGCCAGCCGGCTCGTCCCGTACCACCGCGTCACCCCGGTGGCCGCGACCCGCCGCTCCGCACGGTCGGTGCACGCTTTCCAGCTCATCGACGCCAACCGGCTGACCGTCGGCACCCGCGTGCACATCGATGGCGAGCCCGACCTGCGCGGCCGGATCGAGCGGATCGACGAAGGCGTGGCAACGGTACGGTTCGAACGGCCCGTGGACTTCGGCCGCATTCCCGAGAGCGGCGCCTTCGCCGAATCGCCCAACCTGATCGCCTACGACAAGAAGCGCGCGGCCATCGAGACCCTGCGGGAGGGCCGCGCCCGCAACCCGCTGCTGCTGACCGCGCTGGTCGACCACCGCTTCCAGCCCTTCGCCCCCGCGCTTGGGCGCCGTCCCCGCGAGCATCTGGACGCCAGCCAGCTCAACGCCTTCCACAAGGCGCTGGCCGTTCCCGACCTCGCCCTCGTCCAGGGACCACCCGGCACCGGCAAGACGCACACCATCCGCCAGGTCGTCCTGGCCTGCGCCGAGGAGCAGCGCAAGGTCCTCATCTCCTCCTACACCAACCGAGCGGTCGACAACGTGCTCCAGGACCTGCCGGAGGACCTGCTGGTCCTGCGGATCGGCCGGGAGGACGGCGTCACACCGGGCTGCGAGCACCTGATGCTGGAGGCGCGGGCGGTCGAGCTCCAGCGGCGTATCGCCGAGCGGACGGAGCCCGTCCTCGCCCGCTATGGCCCCGCGGCTTCGGATGGCCCGGCGGACGCCCTGTTCCGGCAGCTCACCGAGGATCTGCGGCGTCTGGAGGAGGCCGGTGCGGACGTCCGGCAGAGCGCCGCCGCGCTGGACGAGCGGGAAGATGCCGTGACCGCCGATCTTCGACGGCGGACGAGTGCCCTGGACGACGAGGGGCGCCGCCACGAGGAGCTGCTCGCCGGGCACGTCCAGGCCCTGGAGCGGCTCGACCGCGCGCTGGGCAGGGCGCGGCGGGCCGCCGACCTCCCGCTGGTCGGCCGGTTCTTCCTGCGGCGGCTCACCCGCCTCCAAGGGGAGCGGTCCGCGACGGCCGCCGAGTCCGAGGGCATCCGCCGGACGCTGGCCGCGATCGCGCAGGACCGGGCACGATTGGCGGCCGAGCTCGACCAGGTCCGCGCCTCGCATCCCGACCTCGTGGCCGCCCGCCAGGCTCACGAGCGCGACCTGGCCGGACAACGAGCCTGCGCCGAGCGGGCCGCGCAGGTCGCCACGTCCCTGCGCGGACTGCTCGACGGCGAGACGCCCGAGATCAGCCCGGATCCGGCGAGGCTGGCCGCGTTCCTGCCCGCCGCGAGCTCGGCACTCGGGCTGATGCGCAGGCGGCTCGATCTCCTGACGTCCTGGCGCGGACAACTCGAGCGGCGCACCGAGCAGCTGTACGGCGAGCTCGTCAGATACGCGGACGTGATCGGCGCAACCTGCATCGGCACCGCGACGAGCGAGCATCTCGACAACGTCGACTTCGACGTGGCCATCGTCGACGAAGCCGGCCAGATCAGCACGGCCGACCTGCTCGTCCCACTGGTCCGGGCACGCAGGGCGGTCCTCGTCGGCGACCACGTCCAGCTGCCGCCGCTGCCGGATCAGCGGCTGGTCGCCTGGGCCGCGGCGGAGCACCCCGGCGATTCCGGGCTGGCCCGGCTCATCACTGACAGCGCCTTCGAGTTGCTGTTCCCCTCGACGCCCCCGGAGAACAAGGAGCTGCTGCGCTTCCAGCGCCGGATGCCCGAGAGCCTTGCCCGCTTCATCTCCCGCCACTTCTACGGCGGTCTCCTGGAGACCGACGTAAGACGGGTCCACCACGACAACCTGTTCGCCGCTCCCGTGGCGTTCGTCGACACCGCGGAGCTCCCGGAGCGCGCGCGGCGCGATCGCAAACCCCGCGCGGACGAGCCCTGGCCCAAGGACAGCCGGCTGAACGAGTGCGAGGCCAGGCTGCTGGCGCTCCTGGCGGCCCATTACCACGCGCAGTCCAATGACTGGGCGGTCATTCTCCCTTACGCGGCTCAGATCGGTTTGGTCACCTCCCTGCTCGCCCGGCGCATCGGCGACGAGAGCGTCGTCGCCCGCCGGGTGGCGACCGTCGACTCGTTCCAGGGCGGCCAGCACGACACGATCCTCTTCGGGTTCACGGTCAGCAACCCGTACCGCAACGTCGGCTTCCTCCGCGAGGTACGCCGCTCCAACGTGGCCTTCTCCCGGGCCAAGCATCGGCTGATCCTCGTCGGTGATCTCACCACGCTCCTCAACGCCACCGACCCCGGCTTCCGCGACCTGGCGAAAGCGCTGCACGACCACGTGCGAACCGCAGGGGACCTGCGCGGCTACCGCGAGATCATGCGACGCCTCGAGGAGAGCCCATGAGCAGCACGTCGGCCGACACGATCCTGTACGCCCAGACCCGGGCCCTGGAACACGCCGCCGACCTGCCCGGCATCCGGCCCGTACGGATCCACGCGCTCGCCTTCCCCCTACACGCCGCGGAGCTTTCGGCGATCATCGAGGAACGCGGCCCGTTCGACCTCCTCGACCGGTACGTCGGCCTCGCCATCGCCGAGGGCGGGTTCACCCGCCTCCAGGACATTGCCGTGTTCTTGGGCGTCTCCGAGCACATGGTCGACCGGGTGCTGCGCTTCCTGGGCGGCATCGGCCACCTGGAGGGCAGCGCCGACGCCCTCTCCCTCACCGAGCGCGGCCTGCGGTCGGTCCGCGACGACCGCCGCTACACCGAGAAGCAGGAGCGGCTGCGCCTGTACTTCGACGGCGTGCGATGCGAGCCACTGCGTACCGCCCACTACACCCGCGGCGTCCGGATCCTCGACCGGGACGCCGCATACGCCCAGCGAACCTTCCGCCTCCTCCCCGAGGCGCGCGGCTTCCGTCCGGGCGCCGTCGGGGAGCTTGCCCGGCGTCCCGACCGGGGCGAGTACGACCTGCCGGACGAGCTGCTCAACCTCGAGGTACTGGAGGTGGGCCGGGCATTCCTGCCCTGCTACGCCGTCAGGGCGCACGACGGCCAGCGGCTCACGACGCTCGTCTACTCCGGCGTCGCCGAGCTGCGGGACCACCATCTGGAGGAGATCCTCAACTCCTGGCCGACGGCCACGCACGTGATGGAGAGCACCGACTCCGAGCAGCCGCGCGACCATTTCGCGGAGTGGATGCGCGAACGAGGGATCGCCCCGCAGGCACTCACCTGGGTCGACCACTACAGCTTCCGACTGGTCCTGCCGCCTTCCCGCTACTTGGGCCGCACGGGCGGGACGCGGGAGAAGGGCACCTTCTCCCTGATGATGCTCGGCTCGTACGTGGCTCCGCACAGCCACGTCCTCCAACTGTGGTGCGACGACGTCCCTACTCGGACCAAGGCTGTCCTCAACCGGGCCCTGGCCTACGCCACGGCGACCCGCCGCACCGTGCCAGACATGACGGCATTCCTCGAACGCGTCTGCCGCCAGCTCGAACCGGACGCCCACGTCACCGTCGATGACCTGCAAAGGCACGCCCGCGAGGCCGGATACGGCACTCTCGACCTCGACGAAGGATGAAGATCCGTCCGTGTCTCTCAGGTATGTCCTTCTCCACTGCCGTCCTGCGGGATGTCGAAAATCATCGTCCGCCTCTGCGCCCGATCCGGCACGCCCTCGCCAGCCATCGGCCGACTGTCTTGAGCAATTCTTCCTAGATTCCGGACAGCAGGTACGGGCGGTCTGCTGGCTCGTGTGGTTGCGCAGCGTCACCAGAGGCGTTGGTTGACGGGGTTGCAAAAACCGTACGCGCAGCGGGGCTTCGAGCTTGATGACTCGGCTGGTCCCCTCGCTCTTGGCGTTGGTGATCCCGGCGGGAAGGAACGCCTCGATCTCGTTCTGCCAGGCCTCGACGGTCGCGGCGAGCGTCACGAGCTCGGGCAGGTAGGCGTGGTCGGCGCACCAGGCGTAGAAGGCGTGCAGACGGTGGCTGATCTGCGAGCGGGCAGGGTGGGTGCGGGCCAGGGCGAGCAGATCGCGCAGTTTCTCCTTGGCGTGCCAGCCGGCCAGGATGTGCCGCCCGTAGGTGCCGATCCTGGTCAGATCCCGTTCCAGGACGGTGCGCTGCTGATCGGTGAGCTCTTCGGCGGCCGAGCGCAGCAGCCTGCGATGATCGTATTCGGGATCGCCCTCGCGGCCCCGGCATCCGCGCATCTTCCAGGTCAGCCACCTGCGCAGCTCGGCGAGCTTGGCATTGGCCAGCTGCACCACGTGGAAATGATCGACGACGATCCTCGCGCGTGGCAGCGCAGCGCGGATCGCCGAACGGAATATGGCACACATGTCGATGGCCACATGAGTGATGGCGCCACGCCAGGTGGCGGGCTGGGCCGTCAGCCAGGCGGCCACCACGGTCGAGACGCGGCCCCCAACCTGGCCCAGCAGCCCCTGGCGGCCGGTCAGGTCGGTGAAGCCGACATGGCACCGGTCGACGACCTGCCGATATTTCCGGTGTCGGGATTCTGCTCCCAGCGAGGCCTGCCACGGCGGATCTTGCCACCCATCCGCCTCCACGATCTCCGCCACGGCGCCGCCTCGCTGATGCCGGCCGCCGGGGTAGAGATGAAGGTCGTGCAGGAGACGCTGGGGCACACCTCCAGCTCCTTCACCGCCGACACCTACACCTCGGTCTTCCCCGAGGTGGCGATGGC
>NZ_JBSFNK010000011.1:0-95687 GCF_053587055.1 Nonomuraea sp. NPDC003707
GGACGCGTCCCGCGGGGATGTGCAGGACGGCGGCGATCGGGGCGGGGGTGTCGAACTTCTGCATCGTGTGCTCCTTGTGCGGTGTTCTTTCGATGTCCCTACGATCGCCGACCGCTCTGATACCGGGCTGTCGCCGTCCTGACGCCGCCGCTGACATCCGGCGGGCCTCTTGCGTTCGTTCAGGGCGAGGCCGGCACCTGGCCCTCGCCAGTGGTGTCAGGGTTGCCCGCACCAGCTTGAGTGGCTTGGTGGCGGCGGCCGGTTCACCTGTGCCGGCACCGCAAGTCGTTCGGTCACCTTGCCTGTTCAGATCGCTGACGATCGACCACTCCGGCAGCTCGGCTTTCCCGGCGGCGCCGCTCGAGATGCCTCCCTGCGCCGGCTCCTGCGCCAAGTCCCCGCACCGGTCGTCGCCGAGATGCTCGGCTACAGCCCTCAAGCCGCCGGAAGTCCTTGAAGCCGTCGCGCCGCCGACGACCACACAAAGGTCCCGGACGCCGAGGACCACGCCCGGCACGACCACCATGCGACGCGCATCCGGCATGACTGCCGTACGACGCGGGTCCGGCGCAGGCGCCGCAGACGGGACGCAGGGGCCAACGCCCCGGAACGGATCGACGACGACCCCGGGAACGCGGCATGAACAGGCCGAGAACGGCCGGTGACGCAGCGTGTGGGAGGGGGTTCATGCGGCGCCCGGAAGGCGCCGATCCGTGAAGGGGCGGCTAGAAAGTGGCGGCGGCCAAGGCGAGCGCGCCGGCGGCCTCGTGGCGAAGCACCATGATCAGGAGCGTGGCGACCAGCGTGGCTATGAGCAGCCAGCTGATCAGGATGATGACCGTCGAGCGGCGTGGCCGCCTCCGGCGGCCCGGTTGCCCCTTGGCCTTCGCCTCGCTGCGACGCACCCGCTCGTTGAACGACTCCAGTCGTGCGACGAGTCGCGGATCGTCGGCGACGAGGTGCTGCTCAATCTGGGCCAGCATCCGCTCCTCGTCCTGCGACCAGGCCATAGGCGCACCTCCCGAACGCAAGCTCTGCGACGTCTTTCTGCCCAACCCTGAAGATCATTAGCCCCCGCCTGACCAGGTAATTGCAACCTCTTTTCAGTTTGCGATCATGCTCGAACTCTTGTTCTAATCATGGCATGCGCTGGGACAACCTGCGCCTGGCCGGGCCCGGTCAGGACGATCCGGCCGTGCCGCTGTTCGCTCGCGGCGCGGTCACCCGCACCTTCGACACGCCCGAGTTCAGGGGGATGACCTTCTATGAGATCCGGGCCAGATCCATCATCAACCGGGTTCCGGGGGCCAGCCGGGTCCCGTTCGAGTACACGATCAACCCCTACCGCGGATGCACGCATCGCTGTATTTACTGTTTTGCCCGAAAAACGCATGAATATCTAGATTTTGATGCCGGGGCGGACTTCGACTCGAAGATCGTCGTCAAGGTCAACGCCGCCGAGCTGGCCCGCAAGGAGCTGGCCTCGCCGCGCTGGGGCGGCCACCACGTGGCCATGGGCACCAACGTCGACTGCTACCAGCGCGCGGAGGGCCGCTACAAGCTGATGCGCGGCATCCTGGCCGCGTTGCGCGACGCGCGCAACCCGTTCTCGATCCTCACCAAGGGCACGCTGATCCTGCGGGACCTCGACCTGCTGACGGAGGCCGCGGACGTCGCGGACGTGAGCACCAGCGTGTCGGTCGGCTTCGTCGACCCGGAGGCGTGGCGCGCGGTGGAGCCGGGCACCCCCAACCCGCGCAGGCGCCTCGAGGTGTGCGCGACGCTCAACGACAACGGGGTCGCGTGCGGTGTCCTGATGGCCCCGATCCTCCCGTTCCTCACCGACTCCCCCACCCAGCTGGAGACCACCGTCAAGGAGATCGCCGCCTCCGGCGCCACCCACATCGCCCCCATCGTGCTCCACCTGCGGCCGGGGGCGCGGGAGTGGTGGCTGGGGTGGCTGTCGCGCGAGCATCCGCGCCTGGTGCCGCGCTATCTGGAGCTGTACGGGCGCGGCGCGTACGCGCCCAAGGCGTACCACGAGCGGGTGACGGGCCTGGTCAAGGAGCTGGCCGAACGCCACGGCGTGGGCCGCGCCACCGCGGCCATGGCCCGCCGTATCCCACCCCGGCCCGCGCTGGTCACGCACGAGCCGGAGCAGCTACGCCTGCTCTGAACTCCTCACGACACCATCACGGCCCTCGCCGCGCCGATCCCGTACGCGATCATGGGCCGGGGTAGGAAGCGACGTCGGCGGACTCGACGGCGTCTGCCGGTTCGGTCGGTGCGTAATTCGTGGCTCGCGAGCTTCCTGCTCATCAAGGTCTCGCCGGACGGGGCACCAGACCTTGATCGGCGCACAACGGCATCGCGGCCCAGGGTTTCCCCAGGCCGCCAGCGGTTTGCCACTGCCCGTTTACATGATCGTCACCGGCCCGGCCGACGCTGCTTGGTGCAGCTCAAGGAGGCGCTGATGCGTTGGCTCAAGTCGCTCGTCGTGGCGATGCTCGTCCTGTCCACTGGCGCGGTCCCGGCGTCGGCGTCGGTGTCCGCCGCCCCGGACGGCGCGCTGACACTCGCTTCGTCGACCGTGCGCCGTGGCGAGCCGATCAAGGCGTCCTACACCACGCCCCGCCCCGATCCGACCAACTGGCTCGGCCTCTACACCGACCCGGGCGACGGCCCGGTGGACGAGAAGTTCGTCGGTCCGTCGGTGCGCTGGACGTACATCGCCGGGGAAAGCGGTGCGGCCACCCTGCCGACCGACGGGCTGGAGCCGGGCAACTACATCGTCTTCGCCCTGGCGCAGGACGGCTACCAGTGGCTTGCCGCGCCGGTGAAGGTCCGGATCACGAGCGACGCGCCGCTGCACTTCATCACCGACGCCTTCAAGTTGCGCAACGCCCGCGCCCTCACCCCGTACCAGGCGAGGGTGGGAGGTCTGGTACGGGGGGACACCGACGGGCTCACCTTCCGCAAGGTCAGCGGGCCGCGGTGGATCAGCGTGTCGGCCGACGGCGAGGTCACCGGGACGCCGCGCCTGCGCGACTCGCTGCGTCCGGAGCCACTGCGGGTCGAGGCCCGCACCGCGCGTGCCGAGACCAGCACGGCGACGGTCGGCATCGACGTCCGGCGGCCGGGCCAGGACCTGGTGCCCGAGCTCAAGGCGATGAGCTTCAACCTGTGGCACAGCGGCAGCCAGGTCGACGACGGCCGGGAGAAGGAGCTGCGGTTCCTGCTCCAGTCCGATGTGGACGTCGTGGGTCTCCAGGAGACCTCGGCCGTCTCCACCCGCGAGCTGGCCGAAGCGCTGGGCTGGGACTATCACCAGTCGGGCACCGACATCGGCGTGATCAGCCGTTACCCGATCACCGAACGCAAGCCGCCGGTGGACAGCGGCCCGCTGTCGGTGGCGACGAAGGTCCGGGTGCGGATCGGTGAGCGCCAGGACGTCGTGGTGTGGAACGTCCACCTCGGCTACAACCCGTACGGCCCGTACGACACGTGCTTCGGCAAGCTGACGCAGGAACAGCTGCTGGCCAACGAGGAGCGTTCCGGGCGCACGCCCCAGGTCCAGGCCGTCTTGAGCGAGATGGCACCGGACCTGGCCGCGGCGCGGCGTACGCCGGTGCTGCTGACGGGCGACTTCAACGCCCCGTCCCATCTGGACTGGACCAAGGACACGCGCCGGTGCGGTTACACCACGGTCCCGTGGCCGACCTCGGTGCTGCCCGCGCAGGCGGGGCTGCGGGACTCCTACCGGGTGGCGCACCCGAACCCGGTGACCGCGCCGGGCATCACCTGGTCGCCGATCTATCCGGTGTTCACCGGCGGTTACGGGTACGACCCGCACAAGGGAGAGCCCGAGCCGCAGGACCGGATCGACTTCGTCTACTACGCGGGCCCGCTCCGAGTGACCGGCTCCAGCGCCCTGGTCGAGGGCACGCCGACGGCCGTCCCCAACCACCGCGGCAACGCCTGGTCCTCGGACCACGCCGCCGTACTCACCACGTTCCGCACGTCCCGGCTCTGACCGCCCAAGCGGGGAGAAGTGACCTGTACGGAGTCAGCGGTCCGTACCGGTCGCGTTGTAGCCGTAACGCTCGACCACCGACCCCGACACCACGGGCTGCCCGGCCGGCATGACAGGCTCGGGCAGATCGGGCACCACCTCACGCAACCAGCTCAGGAGATCCACGCCGTCGGGCTGCGTCAACAACTCGGCAGGGCGCTTCGGATGATGGATCGCCAAGCGGCCGGGTTCGGCATCGAGTTCGGCGTCCACGCAGGTCATGCCTGGAACGGCCCACAACAGGTCGACCGAGCTCCCGATCGGCCGGCGCGTCGCCGCGTTCATCCGCCGCGACGCGCAGGACTTCGGCGGCCTCCCCGATATGACCGGCTCTGATCAGGGCGTGGGCTCTGCTGACCGCATCCGGTGGCGTTGCCACGGCTTCCTCCTGACAAGTCGCGGGATTGATCAAATGTAGTTCGTGCAGCCTCTCGCGTAGTTGTCTGAGACGGGATGGAAGATGCCGGCCAGGACACGCGGATCCCCAGCGCCTGGGAATCGTCCTGGGCGGCGACCGGGGTAGATTCGGCAGTGTGCTGAAGCGCATCAACTACGACGACCGCCAGCACCTGGTGTACGTGCGCGGTCGAGCGTTGCCCCCCGACGTCGTCGCCGCCTGGATGGCGGAATTCGCCCGGCACTCGCCTCCCCGGCGACCGCTGACGGTCCTGGACCTGGGCAGCGGCACCGGCCGGTTCTCCCCGGCCCTGGCCGGCACCTTCGGCGGCCCGGTGTACGGAGTCGAGCCCTCCGCCCGGATGCGTCAGGCAGCCGCGAACACCGCCGCTCACCCGTCGGTCAGCTATCTCCAGGGCTCCGCCGAGCAGATCCCGCTGCCGGACGACCACTGCGACCTGATCCTCCTCTACCTGGTGATCCACCACATCCAGGACCTGCCCGCGGCGGCCCCGGAGATCGCCCGCGTGCTGGCCCCAGGTGGTCGGCTGCTCATCCGCAACGCCTTCGCCGACCGGATGCCCGACCCGCTGTGGCACCGCTGGTTCCCACGGGCCCGGGCCATCGAGGAAGAGCTCTTCCCCACGGTTGCCGAAGTGGTGGACGCCTTCGCCACGGTCGACTTGCGCCCTGTCGCCCTCACCTCGATCCGGCACCGATTGGCAGCCAGTCACGCCGACTACGCCGCACGACTGCGGCTGCGCGCCAGCTCGGTCTTCGACCACATGACTGAGCAGGAAATCGCCGAAGGATTCGCCACCATGGACGCGGACCTCGCCGCGCATCCCGGCACCGGCCCGGTCGAGGAAGACTGCGATCTACTCACCCTGGCGGTCCCCCCGGAGACGTGAGGCTCGGCGACCTCGGGCTGACGCGGCCGCGCGAGCTCGTCGGCGAGCCGCTCACCGGGCACGAGCCGCGCCGGCGGCTCTGTCCCGTGATCCGGAGGGGCCGCGGCATGTGAGGAGTCAGGACGTGGGGATCGTGCCGTTGATGTAGTGGGTCTTCACGGTCTGTGCGATCGACTGCTGCCAGGCGGCCAGGTCGGTCTTGAGCTGCGCCGGCGTGCGGGTACCCGTACGCAGGTCGGCGATGAAGGCGTCGTACTGGTCGAAGGCCCAGTTCTCGATCCCGAAGGCGTACTTCTGGATGCCGCCCTCGCCGTAGTATCCACCGGCCAGGGCCGCCGTGTTGATGGAGTGGTCGGCGTTGCGACCGCAGCTGTAGCCGCACGAGTCGTCGTCGGTGTAGTCGTAGACGAGGTGGCGCTTGGCGTTGGTGGCCAGGTACATGTCGGCGAGTTCGGCCGGGGTGGTGCCCGCGTACGGGAAGAGCGGGACGAACACGCTGACTGTGGGCTCGCCGAGGGCCACCCACATCGTGGTGAGCTTGCCCTCGTACGGGTCACCGATCTTCGAGCCGGTGATCACCGTACCGAAGGTGGAGACGAAGCGGTTGACGTGGTAGCCAGTGGACTTGTCGGCGGCGGGCAGGTCACCGATGTTCTTGGCCAGGGACTCGATCGACCACTGCGTGCCGAGGCCGCCCGAGCGGACCTCCTTCTGGATGAAGTAGCGGTAGTCCTTCTTGTGCGCGTCGTCCATGCGAATGCCCGTGCGGGTGTGGCGCATGACGGCGCTGGTGGAGTCCTCCCAGTCGTGCACGCCGTCCGGCGTGTCGCCGTTGTTGACGACGGTGTCGTTCTCCACGGTCGTGGTCTGGTCGTCCACGAAGTACGGGAACCCGCTGGGCTTGGTCCACTGGACCTTGCTGAAGTTGTTGCGCCAGTCGTAGCCCGAGTACGCGCCGTCGGCCGGGTTGGCGGCGTCCTTGTCGTCGGTGTGCGGGGCCGCGTAGTTGCCGTCGGCGTCCTGGACGTACTCGGAGGTGATGTTGTCGCGGGTGAAGCTGTCGCCGTCGATCTCGAAGACGGCGGCGTTGCCCCACCGGTCGAAGACGCTGATGATCGTGGAGGTGTTGCGGCTGGTGCTGCCGTTGAAGCCGCCGCCGCCGTTGGTGTCGCGCAGCAGCTGCTCCACCTGGTCGACGTGTTCGGCGCGCGAGAGCACCAGGTGGTTGAGGTAGCCGCCGGTCATGCCCTTGGTCAGGTCCTGGGAGACGGGGAAGCCGCGGTCGGAGGCGAAGGCGGAGGTGAGGGTGTGGCCGGCGACCTGCACCAGGCCGAGGCCGCGGTCGTTGGCGCCCGCCCACGGGATGGCCGCGCCGGTGATGGGGTCCACGCCGGAGGAGCCGAGCGCGCTGACCCCGGTGTAGCCGTAGCGGGAGGTGTAACGGTCACCGCTGCCGAAGCTGCTGCCGTCGGCCGGCTGGTGGTAGGGGACGACCTTCCATCCGTCGGGCGTGGACCAGTGGTCGCGGTTCTTCCAGACGACCGGGCGGCCGTCCACGGTGGACATGCCGGTCGCGATGGCGGAGCTGGAGGCGTGCGCGGGCGGGGTGCAGGCCAGGACGGTGACCAGCGCCGCGGCGGTGGCCATCAGGGGTTTCTTCATGCGCGTGCGGCCCTTTCGAGGAGGTCGGTGAACAGCACACAGGACTGGGGGCTGGTGTGGATGAGCTCTTCGGGGTGCCATTGGACGGCCAGGATGCCGTGCCCGGTGTGCTCCAGGCCCTCGATGAGGCCGTCGCCGCTGAACGCGGTGGCGTCCAGGCCGTGGCCGAGGAGCTTGACGCCCTGCTTGTGGATGCTGTTGACGCCGAACTCGTCCGCGCCGAACAACTCGCCGAGCCGTCCGCCCTTGGCGGTGACCGTGTGGGCGAGGTGGGTGCGTGACGCGTCGGGGCGGTGGTCGTCGGCGTACGGGGTTCGCGTGAGGTCCTGGTGCAGTTCGCCGCCAAAGTAGACGTTGACGAGCTGCAGCCCGCGGCAGATCGCCAGCACCGGCAGGCCGCGGTCGAGCGCCTGGTCGAGCATGGCCCACTCCAGCCGGTCACGTTCCAGGTCGAGCTTGACGGTCACGCCGTCCTCGACGGGCGACTCGTAGCGGGCGGGCTCGACCGAGGCGCCGCCGGCCAGGATCAGCGCGGTGGCCTCGGCGGGCAGGTCGAGCGTGTCATGCGCAGGGGTGATCATGCGCGGCAGGCCTCCGCTGTGCTCGACGGCCAGCTCGTAGGGCGCGGCGGGCGTATGGTCTCCTGCGGTGATGATGATCAAGTAGGTCAGCTCCGTGGGTCATTTGAGGCCGGTGGTGGCGATGCCCTGCACCAGCCGGCGTTGGAAGAACACGAACAGGAGGAACAGCGGCAGCAGCGAGACCACGGACATCGCGGTCATCGGCCCGAGGTCGGAACCCGCGGTGGCGTCGAGGAACATGCGCAGGCCGACGGGCAGGGTGAACTTCTCCGCGCTGTTGAGGTAGATCAGCTGCGGCAGGTAGTCGTTCCAGGTCCAGATGAAGGTGAAGATCGCCGTGGTGGCCAGCGCGGGTTTGATCAGCGGCAGGGTGATGTGCCAGTACCTGCGGAAGGGCCCGCAGCCGTCCACGGCCGCCGCCTCGTCCAGCTCGCGTGGCAGTCCGCGCAGGAACTGCACGTTGAGGAAGACGAAGAAGGCGTCCATGGCCAGGAAGTACGGCACGATCAGCGGCAGCGGGCTGTCCACCCAGCCGAGCGCGTGGAAGATGGAGTACTGCGGGATCAGCAGCACGTCCTTGGGCAGCAGCAGCATGCCGATGGTGAGCGCGAAGCACACGGTCCTGCCGCGGAAGCTGAGCCGCGCGAAAGCGTAGGCGGCCAGCGAGCACGAGATCACGTTCCCGGCGACGGCCAGGAGGGCGATGACCGTCGAGTTTCGCAGATAGGTGCCGAACGATTCCACGCCACCGCCCGCCCACCCCTGCACGAAGTTGTCGAACGTGGGGTCGGTGGGCAGGAGGGAGGCGTTCTGCGCGATCTCGGCCGTGGACTTGAACGCCGTCATGACCATCCAGACCAGCGGATAGAGCATGACCACGAGGGTCGCGACGATCGCGACATGGGCGAGGCGGTTGTTCATGTGGTGTCGTCCCCGTAGTGGACCCAGCGGCGCGAGCTGCGGAACAGCAGGGCCGCGACGACCGCCAGCGCGATCAGCATGAGCCAGGCCATGGCCGAGGCGTAGCCCATGCGGTGGTGGTCGAAGCCCTGCTGGTAGAGATTGAGGGCGTAGAAGAGCGTGGAGTCGGCCGGGCCGCCGTTGCCGTCGCCGACGAGCTGGGCCGGGGCGAAGGTCTGGAACGCTCCGATGATGCCCAGCAGCAGATTGAAGAAGACGATCGGGCTGAGCATCGGCACGGTGACGCTGACGAACTTGCGCAGCCGGCCCGCGCCGTCGAGCGCGGCGGCCTCGTACAGTTCGCCGGGGATCTGCTTGAGCCCGGCCAGGAAGATGACCATCGGAGCGCCGAAGCGCCACACCTCCAGCGCGACGATCGTCCAGATCACCGTCGAGGGGTCGTTGATCCAGGAACGCTCGTCCACCCCGAACCAGCCGAGCACGCCGTTGACCGGGCCACCGTAGTCGAACATGGCCCGCCACGTGATGGACACCGCCACGCTGGCGGCCAGCAGAGAGGGCAGGTAGAACAGCGAGCGGTAGAGCCCCTTGCCCCGGCGCTCCTTGACCAGCAGCAGTGCGGCGGCCAGCGCCGCGGCGAGTTGCAGGGGGACCGCGACCAGCACATACCCGCCGGTGATGAGGATCGAGTGCAGGAACCGGTCGTCCTCGGTGAACAGCTCCAGGTAGTTGCCAAACCCGACCCACTCCGGCGTGGACAGCAGGTCGTAGTCGGTGAACGACAGGTACAGCGACCAGCCGAGCGGCGCCACGACGAGCAGGATCAGTCCGGCGGCCCACGGGACGAGGAACGCGTAGGCCGCCGCGTCGCGCTTGATCAACTGGCTCGTCCCAGCACCTTGCCGGCGTCCTCGAAGAACGCGGCGGCGGCCTGCTCGACGCTCGCCTTGCCGAACCAGACGTCCTGGGTGTGCCGGGTGAGCAGGTCGGAGCGGACCTCCTTGCCGCCCGCCGGGTCGGGGGCGGGGGCCTGACCGCTGTTGCCGGGCTTGCGCAGGTGTTCGACGTACTCGGCGATCTGCTTGTCCTGCGGACCGAGTGCGGGCAGCAAGGATGCGGCAATGGCGGAGTTCGGCGGCACGCCACGCGACAGGCCCAGGGCCTTGCCCGCCTCCGGGTCGTTGAGCAGGAAGTCCAGCAGTTGCACGGCCTCGCGCGGATGTTCGGTCTTGGCGTTGACCGCCCAGCTCACCGAACGCATCAGGTGGACGCCGGGCCGTCCGGCCTCGCCGGGGAGCGGGCCGTACGCCCAGTCCTCGCTCGGGAGGCTGACGCTGGTGCCGTACACGCTCATGGCGACCTTCTTGGCGGCCACCGGGTCCTGGGACACGTCGCCGCCGGCGGAGCCGGTGGTGACGTCGGCGGGCGGGACCACGCCCTTGGCACGCAGATCGGCCCAGAGCGTCCACCACTCGGCCAGGTCCTCCTTGGTGAAGCCGAGCGCGTTGCCCTTTGCCGAGAACCAGTCCTTGCCCTTCTGGCGCAGGAACACCTGCAGGTGGTTGTGCTGGGCGCTGCTGTCGGCCAGCGCCCAGGTGCCCTTCGGCAGCGCGGTGGCCAGCTTGGTGGCCTGGGCCGCGAAGTCCTGCCAGCTCGTCTCGGCCGAGGGGGCGGCCATTCCCGCGCCTTTCAGCAGCGCCGGCTGGTAGACCAGGGCCATCGGGCTGGTGCCCGCAGGCACGTCCATCAGTTTGCCGTCGATCGTGCCCTGGGCGAGGAACTCCGCCCCCAGCTCGTCGGTGCGCAGAACGTCCTTGTACGCGCCGAGATCGAGCAACAGCCCCTTGGCCGCGTACGTGCGCACCTGGTCGTCCTGGAAGACGTCAGGCGCCGCACCGGAGGCGAACTCGGTGTTGAGCTTGTCGTAGTAGCCGGGGAAGGCTGACGGGCGGACCTTCACCTCGATGTTCGAGTGCTTCTTCCTGAACAGGTCGATCGCGGCGTTGGTCGCCTTGGTGCGGGCGGGGTTGCCCCACCAGGCGATGGTCAGGGTGATCTTGTCGGGATCGCCGACCTGTCCGCCCGAGGAGCAGCCGGTGAGCAGGAGAGCCGCGGAGGCGAGCAGCGCCAGGCGGGAACGCAGCATGTGGGGGCCTTTCAAGAGCTGCGGTGGTGATCTTAGGTGAGGGTGGCGCGCTGGAGCCGGAGCAGGAGCTCCCAGTCGGTGCGCAGCGTGTCGAGGACATGGTTGAGTGAGCGTTCGCTCGGGGCGTGCCGCAGCTCGACGAGCTCGGCCCGCGGAGCGACGCGCCGCACCATGGCGGCGGCGGTGCTGGTGTGCAGGACGGTACGGGCCTGCGGCAGGGCGCGCAGCAGCGCGTCCTCGTCATCGTCGGCGACGAAGTCCATGGGCGGCATGCCGGGGTGCCGCTCCTGGATCAGGGCCTCGTAGCTGGGACGGGTGGCGGGCCTGGCGACCAGGACCAGCCGGTCTTTCGGGCCGAAGCGGCGGATCCGGTCGAACACCTCGGTGTCCAGCTCGGAGGTGAGGGGCAGCACCCGTACGGGCTCGTCGGCCAACCGCTCCTCGACCTCCCTGACGTGGAAGACCAGGCTGATCACGTGGGTGACGTCTTTGGCGCCCACCCGGCGGAAGTCCTCGATGTCCAGGGCCTCGATGGCTCCGAGACCGTCGGGCAGCCGGGCCGCCAGGGTGGCCGCGTACCGCTCGGCCGAGGCGTGGACTCCGACGAACGACACCCGCAGCCCCAGATTGAGCATGGCCAGGCGCTGGCGTACCACCTGGCCCGCGACGGCAGGGGGGACCGCGTCGGCGAGGAGCGCGATCAGGGTGCCGTCGACCTTGGCGACCTGCCGCAGGTCCCAGGGTCCGCCGCCGGGGGCGGCGGACCTGTCGGGCTGGGTCACGCGGGTGCCGACGCCCTGGCGGGTCTCGGCGAACCCGGCCTGCGCCAGCCCGTCGTACGCCTGGCGCACGGTGTCGACGGCCACACCGAGCCGCTGCGCCAGGACGCGCACGGCCGGGAGGTTCGTCCCCGGCTGCAGTTCGCCCGTGGCGATGATGTATTCGAGCTGAGTCCGCAGCTGAACCCAGATCGGGATGCCCGAATCGGGATCGATGCGGAGCCGTCTTCCGAGCTCAACGTCGGTCATGGAGTGTTATACAACAGTAGAACAGTTCACCTGTCAACGATCGCCTGATGAGACGGCGTCGGCAGCACCGCCGGCACGTCGCCGAGTTCCCCCGCATGCCAATGGGTCGCGAGCACCGGCAACGACACCCGGTCCAACCCCAGCTTCAATCCGCTGGGCCACGCCGAGCGCTATGTTCCGCAGCTCGGCGAGTCCTGCGGCGTGCCGAGCGGTCAGTCGTCGAGTTCGGCCGCCTGCATGGCGGTCAGCCGGTGCACGGTACCCGTCGGCCGGGAGCGCCCGGCCGCGCGCGTCTGTTTCGATCGACGACGGGCTGGTAACTAGCGGCCTACTCGCACCTCGCGCAGTTGCAGCCGGTTGCCGTCGGGATCCTGGAAGACCGCGAGACAGCCCCACGGGTACTCGAGCACCTCGGTATCGAACTGCACGCCGCGCGACTTCAGCGTCTGGTATGCCTTCTGGAAGTTTCCGGTGTCGATGGTGTACGCCCCCGGGGTGTGGCTCTTGAGCGGCTGGGCCTGCCCGGGTGTCCCCGGCCACAGAACCAGCTGGAACTTTTGCCCGGGGAGACCGACCGTCAGGAACCGTGGTCCGTCGGGCGTCGGGTTGTCGAACCGCTGCTCGAAGCCAAGCACGTTGGTGTAGAAGTCGAGCGCCTTGTCCTGGTCGCTGACGAACACGGTCGCGTACGCGATTTCTTTCAGCATCGTTGTCCCTCCTGGGCTCGTGGTCGTTACCGGTATGACCGATGGCGACGAACGAATGTGACCACCGGCCTCCGGGTCATCAGTCGAGCGGCGTCAGGTCGAGGCGGCGGAGGCGCTCGGGATCGGCGAGAATGTCCATCGTGGCGATCCTGCCGCCCCTGACGGTGAATCCGGTGACCGACTGGGGCTCACCGTTCCGCCTGGTGACCACCCCGACCGCGCCGTTGATCAGCGCCAGCTCAATGGCCAGGCCGTGCCGCGAGAAGGTCACCGCCTGGCGAGCGATCGCCTCTGCTCCGCGGACCTCGCCCGACCCAGGGGTGGGGCCGAGGTGGGCTCTGAGCACCGCGTCCGGGTGCAGCACGCAGACCAGTCGGTCGAAGTCCCCCTCACGCGCGGCCACCAGGAATGCCTCTACGACCTCGCGTTGGGCCCGGGGATCGCAGTCGGGGACCGTCTCCTCAACGCGCACGCGGCGGCGCGCGCGGCTGGCGAGCTGGCGTGCCGCCTCCGGGGAACGGTCGACGATCGGCGCGATCTGGTCGAAGGGCACCGCGAACATGTCGTGCAGCACGAAGGCAAGCCGCTCGGCCGGGCTCAGCATCTCCAGCACGACCAGCAGGGCCAGGCCCACCGAGTCGGCCAGCAGCGCCTCATGCTCGGGGTCGGTGCCATCGACGCGGTGGACGATCGGCTCCGGCACGTGCACGGCGTCCAGAGACTCCTCGCGTCGCGTTCGGCGTGCGTGCAGCATATTCAGCGAGACGCGCGCCACCGCCGTCGTCAGCCATCCGCCGAGGTTCCCGATCTCGCCCGCGTCCGAGCGGCTCAGCCGGATCCACGCCTCCTGGACGGCATCGTCGGCCTCACTCACCGATCCGAGCATCCGATACGCCACAGCTTTGAGCTGGGCGCGATGCGCCTCAAATCGCTCCGCCAACCACTGATTGTCGTCCATCCGCCACACCCGTTCGTCCGTTCGTGTTACAGCACTGACCGACTGAACATCGCAAATGTGACCTCGCGACAGGCAAGAAGATCGCAGTCCCCACGGGCGCGACTGGGGCCAGCTCAACGGAGAGGACCCGACGAGTGAACACGTCCCCTTGATCAACCTCAGCCATGGCCCGGACCTCCAGCTGCCCTGTCCGACCACCACCATCGGGGAGTCGGTCGTCAAAGCGAGAGGTCGGCAATTTGACCTTGCGTGTGCTGATCCGCGGCCACGACCCCAGGAGGCACCTCGGCCGCCCGCAGCGGCGTGGCCGACCTGAAGACCGGCGAGCCCGTCCCGTGGAATGCGTACTATCGGATCGGCAGCACCACCAAGACGTTCGTGGCGGCGATCGCGCTGCAGCTCGTGGGTGAGGGCAAGCTGCGGCTGGACGACACCGTCGAGCGATGGCTGCCGATCATTCGCTCGTCAGCACGCCGGACGACGTCAACCGGTTCTTCAGCGCGCTGCTCGGGGGCAGGTTGCTGCGCCCGACCGAGCTGGCGGAGATGACGAAGACCGTGCCGGCCGCTCCGTTCCGGGCCTTCTGGCGCGATGCCGCGTACGGTCTGGGGATCATGAAGCGGCGGCTGCCGTGCGGCGGGTGGGTCTGGTTCCACGGCGGGGGCGGGTGGAACGCCATCAGCGACAACGCCGTCACCGCCGACGGCCGCCGCGTCGCCTCCGTGGCGTACTCCAGCGCACTCCGCCCTGATCAGGACCCGCTTCCCCAGATCAAGGCCTCGGCCTCCCTGATCGACCACGCTCTCTGCTAGGCGTGCCGATCATGCGTACGACGCCGCACACGCGCTCGCAGCCATTCCGGTGAACAACGGCGAATGCGTCCGCAAAGCCTTTTGCCCCAAGAACTCAACTCAGGGACTGCCAGAAGCGGCACTGATGCTCCCGGCACAGGTTCACCGGGCGGATGCCGGACGCGCCGGGGGCGAGTCGCTGGACGTCGTCCTGCCCGGCGCGTACGGCGGGCCAGGGCGGTGTCGCGGTTCCGTTGGGATCGCCGTGGTGGGCGAAACGGCTCCAGTAGTCGATCATCGTGCCGGACAACCGTGACTGAGCCGGTGACAACGTCCGGCCGGCGAAGTAATCGGCCTCGAAAAGGTACTGCAGCTCGGAGGCGTGGAAGGCGCCGGTGGGGAAGCTCGGCACGACCGGAGTGCTGCTCACCCAGGGGGCCCATCGGTCCGCGAACTCGTAGGCGTATGTCGGTACACGGGCGGCGAGCAGGCGGTTGGTCTCGGTTGCCGGACTCGCCCAGAGGTAATCGGTCATGACGGACTGCATGGCGAGGCCCGCACGGCTCGTACCAGGTTCGCCGTACTTGTCCAGCGGATAGCGGGCCAGCACCTTGGCGGCCCGTTCGCCGAAGAAGGCGTTGATCTGCTGGACGTACCCCGCGTCAGTGAGCGGTGGCGCGCCCGCCATCTCCTGGTTGAAGGTGACATGCTCGTCGCGGGTGACGCCGTGCATCACCGGCACCCGGTTGAACCGTCCTTCGGCGAGGGCCTCGGCCGGTTCCAGCGGTAACAGCGGTCCGCCGATCACTGGTGCGAACTCGTTCTGGCTTTGAGCCAGCAACTCCGCCGAGGTCCTGGCCCGCAGGCACGCTGCCACGGCACCGGCGCGGGCGTCGGTGCAGCCGAGCCGCTCGGCCGTGGCCTCACCATGCTGGTACGCCTGCGCGAGCGGCCGTGGCAGCCAGCTCCACCCGGCCGGCCAGCGCGTCATCAGGCACGGCGCGCTCTGGATGATCGCCCGGTGGAACAGCCCGGCCGACTTCGGCGAGATCAGGTGTGCGCAGGCGCTCGCACCTCCGGCCGACTCGCCGGCCACGGTCACGTTGCGGGGGTCGCCGCCGAACGCGGCGGCGTTCCGCCTGACCCACCGGAGCGCCGCCTGCTGGTCCTCGATGCCGAAGTTGCCCGACAGGTTCTCGGCGTTCGCTCCCTCCAGGGCAGGATGGGCCAGGTAGCCGAAGATGCCGAGCCGGTAGTTCACGGTGACGACCATGAGGTCACCCCTGGTGGCCAGCCGGCTCGCGCCGTACATGGCGCCAGAGCCGTTCCGGAAGCCGCCACCGTGCAGCCACACGAGCACGGGAAGCGGCTCGCCGCGCTTCACCCCGCGCGGTGTGGTCACGTTCACATACAGGCAGTCCTCATTCGTGCTCTGCTGCTCGCCCAGCACACCGGCGGTCTGCGCGCACGCGGGGCCCGGCTTCGTGGCCGCACGCTCCCCCGCCCACGGTACGACCGGCTGCGGCGAGACCCACCGCAGGCCGCCGACCGGAGGCGCGGCGAACGGGATGCCCTGGAACGATCGCTGATCCTCGGCGACGACACCACGCACCTGGCCACTGTCGATCGTGACCACGGCGCCCTGCCCCGCTTCATCCGTGTTCGCCGCCCACGCGGCAGCGGGGCCGCATAACAGACCGAGCCCGGCCACAACCGCCAGAGTGCCCCGGCCGGCTCGCGCGAGCATCCCGCGCCCTCGACTCCTGGACGTCCACGGCCTTGCGCGTAGATGATCCACCGCTCCTCCTGCCACATGCAAAAGAAAGAAAGCCCGTGGTTCACTTTTGCGCCGACCACCTGGTGACACACTCCCGGCAGCACCCCAGGCCGTGTTCCGGTCAGCCCTACTACGGGGGTTCGCGCTGCCGGCCGGCCATGGAAGGCCTTTGCTCGGCCGGCGACGGTCACGCCCCTCGCACGCGACACCCATGTGACGTAACCCCTCACTCTTCGGGCTCTCTCGCTGCGAACAGCGGCCCATGCACGCAAGCGGGTCGTTGCTCGCTCCCGAACCCCGCGATGCGGGTGAACGCGATGTAGGAAGCTTCCCGGCCGCGACGATCTACAAGCACTTCGGGCCCAAGGAGAGCCTGTTCGAGCAGATCGTGCTCGATCGCCTCGTCGGCATCGACCAGATCTTCCAGAACGCCATGGGCGAGCTGGCAACCACGGATGACGTCGAGACCACCCTGCGGGCGGTCGCGCGCCGGTTCATCCACACCCTCACACAACCGTCCCACCTGCGCGTGCGCCGCCTCGTCATCGCCGAGGCCAGCCGCTTCCCGAAACTCGGCCACGCCTACTTCGAGGCGGGCCCCGAGCGCGTGCACGCCGCCCTGGCCTCGTGCTTCGAGCAACTGACAGGCCGCGGACTGCTGAAGATCGGTGAACCCGTGCTCGCCGCCAATCACTTCACCTGGCTCGTCTCGTCGATCCCGGTCAACAAGGTCATGTTCTGCGGCGACGACATCCGCTTCCCGCCGTCCGAGCTCGATCACTACGCCGACGCCGCCGCCCACGTTTTCCTCGCCGCCTACCGCACACCCGGGTAGAACCTCCACGAGTGGGCGCGGGTGTGGTCGTGGATCACGCCGCTTCCCCGATACGAGGGCGAGCGTGCCGTTGTGGCGCTGGCACCAATTGGCGCGCCGCCACATCTGGGCGGCAAAACCTGGTTCGCATCGAAGATCATCGCGCCCGTCGGATCGTCGTGCCGGATAAGCATGGGCGTCGAGCTGCCCCATCCCGCTGCCGCCGAATCTGCTGGGCATTTTGATCGCAGGCCACGATTTGCCACCGCATCCGGACCGGTCCAGTTCTTTTATGGCATCGCAGAAGCGGGCCGGCAAATTGCCACCATGGCTAGCGGGTTCCATCAGTCGAGCCACTACAAGTAATAAGTTGCTCCCTATTTCCTATTATTTAGGGACGACTTTATCGTGATGCAGGGTCGAACATTCATTTGCCAGTTAGCCATCTTCGCCCGTGGAACCGTAGGACATTCTCCGGACATTTGAAGGACACGCCGCGGTCACCCGGCACTGGCCCACCACCCACTCCGCCCCGTTGGCCGTCTCCAAATGGATCATCACCCGGAGAAGACCCGCCACCCTCGACTACGCCGCCGACGCCACATGTCGATCACTGCAACGGGGCAGATCTCCCAGCAAGGCCTCGCCCCGTCACCCTCCATTGAGGCAGATCAGCGTGGCTCCCGTCGGGCACGTACGCAGATCTGCCGATTCGGGTGCGTCCTGTCGCGAGTGTGGCGAGACACCGGGCGCGCCAGGGGATCATTGCAGGCGGGGCCATGAAATGTGTTTCCGACGCGGCGACCCTCCTCTAGATTGACGGCGTGGATATTGGGATCACTACCTTCGCCGGCGCGTATGGCATGGAGCCGCCCGCGATCGGTCGCGCGATTGAAGAACGCGGTTTCGAGTCACTGTTCTTTCCGGAACACACCCACATCCCCGTGCACAGTCGGCGGCCCGACGGGAGCTCCCCCCGGCCCTATGTCGAAACCTACGACCCGTTCGTGGCGCTGTCCGCGGTCGCCGCAGTCACCCGCACTCTCAAGCTCGGCACGGGGGTGTGCCTGGTGACGCAACGGGACCCGATCGTGACGGCCAAGCAGGTCGCCTGCCTTGACCGGCTGTCCGGCGGCCGGCTTCTCTTCGGCGTCGGCGCCGGCTGGAACCGCATGGAGCTGGCCAACCACGGCACCGACCCCCGCACCCGGATGGCGCTGCTCGCCGAACGAGTGCAGGCGATGCGCCGGATCTGGACCGATGAAGAGGCCGAGTTCCATGGAAAGTACGTCAACTTCGATTCGATCTGGTCCTGGCCCAAGCCGCTCCAGCGGCCGCATCCGCCGGTCTTGGTCGGCGGTAACGGGCCGGGCGCCGAGGATCGGGTTCTGGCGTTCGGCGACGGCTGGTTCCCGCAATGCGAAGGGCTCGCGGACGCTGTCGAACTGAGCGAGCGTGCCGTGACACTACGCCGGCGTGCCGCCGACACCGGCCGGGGACGGATCCCGATCACGGTGTTCAACACCCCGCCGGACCGGCGACTACTCGACACACTCGCCGACGCCGGCATGGACCGGTGCCTGCTCTTACTGCCGGCCGGGACAGAGTCACAGATGCTCGCCCAACTCGATGCGTGGGCACCGCTCGCGTCCATGTGGCGACAGGTCACGTGAGCGCGACGGAGTGGAGCTGATGAGATCTCCGAACCGGCCGAAATCGCCTCCACAGCGCCAACCCCTGAACCGCACCACAACCTGCGTACGCAGCCGAAGGCCGTCCGGATGCGCCGCAGGCGACGCGCAGTCCTCCTGTGACCCATCACCGCGCATGATCGGTTGGCCTCCCGGTTCCAGGCGAAGGCTGGAATCTGAGCGGCGCCGAAGTCGTCGTGGCCGAGCACGCGGAGCAACCTCCACCTCGTGCAGGTCCTCCTGTTCACGAACCGAGCACAGGCATCCGCGCAGCGCATCCGCCATCTGGTTGCGGGCGAGCAGGTCGCCGATGTCGTTGGTGATGTGCGCCGGAGTCTCGGTGAGCTGGTCAAGGAGGTAGAGCAGGCCTGGGCTGACGTGGTCGTGGGCCGGCAGACCGGCCGGCGGAGATGCCGGCCGATCCTGCCTTCTTGGAACGTCCTGACTCGCCGAGACGAATGGCGGGTGTGCGCCATACAGCACAACGGCGGAGAGAATCCCAGCCGCAGCGATACAAACAACGCTGAACGGGCCTTAAGCGAGCCGACTCATGATCCGCGGGCCTCGATCGGCACTGGGCTTGCCGGAAAGTTCGCCCCTTTGCCGCTCCAGGGACACGTCCGCGTGGAGAGATCGTTCCGAGAGTGGCGTGGGTTACTGTTTCCGCATGGTTCTGGGGCGGACCGCCGAGCGGGCCCGGATCGACGACCTGCTCGCGAGCGCCCGTGCGGGCCGCCGCGGAGCGCTGTTGATCACGGGTGAGGCCGGGATCGGCAAGACCGTGCTGCTCGACTATGCCGCCGCCGCGGCGGCCGATCTGCGGGTGCTGCGTGGCGCCGGCATCGAGTCGGAGGCCGAACTGCCCTTTGCGGGGTTGCGCCTGCTGCTGTGTCCGTACCTCGACCGGCTCGGCACGCTGCCCGGCCCGCAGGCGGCGGCGCTGCGGACGGCGTTCGGGCTGGACGAGGCGACGGTCGGCGACCGGTTCCTGATCGGCGCGGCGACCCTGTCGCTGCTGTCGGAGCTGAGCGGCGATCGCCCTCTGGTGTGCCTGATCGATGACACCCAGTGGTTCGACCGGGCGTCCTTGGACGCGCTGCTGTTCGCCGCCCGGCGGCTGCACGCCGACCCCATCGCGATGATCTTCGCGGCCAGGAGCGGGGACGGGGACGCTCCGCCACGCCAGGCGGGGCCCTGCGTCCGCCCCGCCCCTCTCGCCGGCGACTCGGCGTCGGTGTCGTTCGCCACGCCCGTGCCGGGCCTGGACGTGCTCCGGCTCTCCGCCCTGGACCAGGAGAGCGCCACGTCGCTGCTCGACGCGCACGCGCGCGGCCTGGCCGGGCCTTTGCGCGAACGCGTGCTCGCCGAGTCGCGCGGCAACCCGCTCGCCGTGATCGAGCTGGCCACCATGCTCAACGCCCTGCAGGACAACGACCGTTCCGCGCCGCTGCTGCCCGCCGCGGGCCCCGTCCAGGATGCCTTCCAGGCGCAGATCGCCGGCCTGCCTGCGGCGGTGCGGCTGCTGTTGCTGATCGCCGCGGCCGACGACACTGGCAGCCTGCAGATGATCCTGCGGGTCGGCACGCTGCTCGGCGTCTCCGCGGCCGACCTGGAGCCTGCTGAACGGGCCCGGCTGCTCGTGTTGTCCGACGGGCTGTCGCCGGGCGGCAGCGTGACCTTCCGGCATCCGCTGATCAGGGCCGCCGCCTACCAGGTCGCCCCGCACGCCGGGCGGGTCCAGGTCCACGAGGCGTTCGCACGGGCGCTCGGCGGCGAGTACGACGCCGACCGCCGCGTCTGGCACCTGGCCGCCGCCACCCCGGGCCCGGATGAGGAGGTCGCCGCCGAGTTGGAGCGGGCCGCCCGCCGGGCCGGCCGACGGGGCGGGGTGACCGCGATGATGAGCGCGTTCGAACGCGCCGCCCAGCTCAGCACCGACGAGACGCGCCGGGCGTGGCGGCTGATCGCCGCCGCCCGCGCCGCCTACGAAGCGGGCCTCCCCGATCGCGCCGTCGAACTGGCTGACCAGGCCGCGGGGATGCCCGACCGGGCCACTGGCTCGGTCGATCGGGCCCTGGGGCTGACCAACCGCAATGCTGGGTCGGCCGTCCGGGCTCCGCAACCCGCCGACCGGCCCGCGCGCCCGTATCGTGACCCGTCGGTGACGGCCGAGGCGGCGTGGATCCGTGCTCAGGTCGAGTACGAGCGCGGCTCGCCCGCCGTCGCCGCCGCCCTGGCGCTGGACGGTGCCACCTCCATCGCCGCCACCGACCCCGAGCGGGCCGTGTCGATCCTCACCGAAGCCGTCTGGTACGCCCGCGACGCCGGCGACCACGACCTGGTACGCCAGTGCGCCGCCCTCCTGGAAACCGTCGAAACCGGGGCACCGGTCGTGGCGGGACTCATCGGGTTCCGGCACCTGTACGACGGCCGGCCCGACGTGGGCGTGCCGCCCATGCGCGAGCTGGCCGGGGCCGCCAGGCAGGGCAAGGCCGACGGGTTCGTGGAGCGGCTCATCGCCGGGTTCGCCGGGATGCTGGTGGCCGAGGACGAGATCGCCACGGAGGTGCTGGAGTCGCTGGTCGCCGATGTGCGGGAGCAGGGCGCGGTGGGCCGCCTGACGTACGCGCTCGAACCCCTGGCGATCGTCCAGCTGCTGCGCGGCCGGTTCATGGACGCCGACGCCGGCGTGACCGAGGCCGTCTCCCTGGCCACCGACCTCGGCCATGACCTGCAGGTCGTCGTGCTGAACGCGATCGCCGCATGGCTGGCCGCGGTCGGCGGCGACGAGATCTCGTGCCGCTCGCTGGCCGCCGGCGTACTGGAGCACCGCACCAGGCACCCCACCGACGCCGCGCTGGCCTCGTGGGCGCTCGGCCTGCTCCACCTGGCCGGCGGCCGGTTCGACGAGGCCGCGGCTCGGCTGGACGAGGTGTGCGGCGGCCCGGCCCGGCACGACTTCCTCATCAGGGCCGTACCCGATCATGTCGAGGCGGCCGTACGTGCCGGGCTCCCCGAGCAGGCCGCCCGCCATCTGCCCGCCCTGTCCGACTGGGCCGAGCAGACCGGCCGGCCGCACGCGATCGCGCTGGCCCGCCGCTGCGCGGCGCTGCTGGCCGACGAGGACGCCTCCGCCGGGCACTTCACGGCCGCGCTGGAACTGCACGAGCGCGACCCCCGCCGGTACGACGAGGCCAGGACCCGGCTGGCGTACGGGGGATGGCTGCACCGGCATCGCCGCCACACCGAGGCGAAGGACCAGCTGGCCGACGCGCTTGGCGCCTTCGAGCGGCTCGGCGCCCGGACGTGGGCGAGCCGGGCCCGCGCGGAGTTGTCCGCCCTGGGCGAGCGGCCTTCGGCCCACCCCCGGGCCCTCGACCCGCTCGCCCGGCTCACGCCTCAGGAGCTTCAGGTGGTACGGCTCGCGGCGGCGGGCATGAGCGATCGGGAGATCGCGGCCCGGCTGTTCCTCAGCCCCCGCACGGTCGGTCACCATCTGTACAAGGCGTACCCGAAGCTGGGGGTGACCCGCCGCGGGGACCTAGCCCAGCTCGTGGTGCCGCATGGGTAGGTAAGCCGGCCTGCCGATGATGCGGCGCCGCTGCTCGGCGCCACGGTTCGCCCACGAGGACATGAGCTCAGATGTGGGTGGATCCCAACTGCAGCACCCGTTAGCGCTGGTCGGGCTTGCCCGGTCCGGGACGGCGGGCGTGGGCATGGCGGTGGGCTCTGGTGTCCACGTTGCCGGTCAAGGTGTTGAGGATGCCGGGTAGTGCCGCCACCGTCTCGGCGGGCAGGCCGGTCACGGTCTCCTCCGCCAGTGCGCACCACAGCTGCTTGACCTGGCCGACCAGAGCTTGGCCGCTGTCGGTGAGTTCGACGATGCTGGCGCGCCTGTCGGAGGGGGCGGGCCTGCGGCGGATGTGGCCGGAGGCTTCGAGCTTGCGGGTCATGAGTGTGACGCTGGGCGGTTCGCAGCCGAGCGCCTCGCTGAGCTCGGCCTGGATCCTCGGGCCGGTCCGGTCGAGCTCGAGCAGGAGCGCCTCCTGACCCGGGTGCAGGCCGAGCGGGGCGAGCAGCGCCGCGGCCCTGGCCCGGTGGCGCAGGCTCAGCAGGCGGATGGCCTGGTTGAGGGCGTCGGCTTGCTCGAAGTCCATGGGCGCTCCTTGACAGATTAGTTATGCAGATAATAGTTATCTGCATAATTAATCTTAACACGACAGCGAGGAGCCGGGCATGACCGTGAAGGTCGCCGTCATCTACTACAGCGCGACAGGCAGCGTGTACGCGCTCGCGCAGGCCGTCGCCGAGGGCGCCGCCTCGGCCGGGGCCGAGGTACGGCTGCGGCGGGTGGCCGAGTTGGCGCCCGACAGCGCGATCGACCAGGACCCGCGGTGGCGACGGCACGCCGACGCCGCCGCTTCGATCGCCCAGGCCTCGGTGGAGGATCTGGCGTGGGCGGATGCGTTCGCGTTCGGGACGCCGACGCGGTTCGGGGCGCCGGCCGCGCAGCTCAAGCAATTCATCGACCAGGCCGGCGGGCTGTGGCGCGAAGGCGTGCTGGCGGACAAGCCGGTGACGGCCTTCACCTCGGCGTTCAACCGGCACGGCGGCAGCGAGGCCACGATCTTGTCGCTGAGCAACGTCTTCTACCACTGGGGGGCGCTGATCGTGCCGCCTGGGTTCACCGATCCGGTCGTGTACGGCGCCGGCGGCAACCCGTACGGCACGTCATCGGTGACCGGCCCGAACGGAGCCGGGCCGGACACCGCAGTGCTGGAAGCGGCCAGGTACCAGGGGCGGCGGTTGGCCCGGATCACGATCCGGCTGCTGGGGGACGGCCACGCCGCCGCACGCGAAAGCGTGGCCGCGACGACCTCGAGCAGCGAGTCATGACAAATACCAGTAACGCGTCCCAGCGGGCCAGGCCGTACGCCGGCCTCCCCTGGCTGGTCCTGGCGCTGGCCTGTGCCAGCCAGTTCATGGTCATCCTGGACGCGTCCATCGTGAACGTCGCCCTGCCCTCGGTCCGCGAAGAACTCGGTTTCACTGCGACCGGACTGGCGTGGGTGGTGAACGGATATCTGCTCAGCTTCGCCGGTTTCATGCTGCTGGGAGGCCGTGCCGCCGACCTGTTCGGACCGCGCCGGATGCTGGTCGCCGGGCTGTTGTCGTTCTCCGTCGCGAGTCTGGCCGGCGGCCTGGCGACCGCGCCGGAGGTCCTGGTGGCGGC
This sequence comes from Nonomuraea sp. NPDC003707, assembly GCF_053587055.1. Lineage (NCBI taxonomy): Bacteria > Bacillati > Actinomycetota > Actinomycetes > Streptosporangiales > Streptosporangiaceae > Nonomuraea > Nonomuraea sp. NPDC003707. The sequence goes on from NZ_JBSFNK010000011.1 coordinate 23,689, forward strand.
CCGGGTCGCGCAGGGCGTCGGGGCCGCCATGATGGCCCCGGCGACGCTGGCCGTGATCAACACCTCCTTCACCGAGCCGACCGCGCGTGCCAAGGCGTTCGGCGCGTGGTCCGCCTCGGGCGGTGTGGGCGGGATGGTCGGCGCGCTCGCGGGCGGCGCCATCACCACCGGCCTGTCGTGGCGGTGGGTCTTCCTCATCAACCTGCCGATCGGCGCGGTGCTGATCGTCGTGGCGATGATGTCGCTGGCCGGAACGAGAACCGGCCGGCGGGGATCGCTCGACCTCCTCGGCGCGGTCACCGGGACGGCGGGGCTGGCGGCGCTGATCTACGGGGTCATGCAGAGCGCCGATCATGGCTGGACGTCCGCGCCGGTCGCCGGGCCGGTGGTGGCGGGTCTGCTCCTGCTCGGCGTCTTCGTCGTGGTGGAGGCGCGTTTCGCCGGCCAGCCGATGGTGCCGCTGCGGCTGTTCAGGATCCGGGGGGTGGCCGTCGGGAACGGCATGCTGCTGCTGTTCGGTGGGATCGCCATCGCGATGTGGTACTTCTCGTCGCTGTTCCTGCAGAACGTCCTCGGCTTCAGCGCGCTTCAGGCCGGGCTCGGGCAGACTCCCGCGGCGGTGACGTTCATGGTGATCGCGCGATGGGCCGCGGGCCTGCTGCCGCGAACGGGTGTGCGCCCCCTCGTGACGGCCGGCAGCGCCTGTTTCCTGGCCGGTTTCGGCTGGCTCTCCCTGGGCCACGCCGACAGCGCTTACATCACCGGCGTGCTCGGCCCCACCCTGCTCATCGCGGTCGGCATCGGGCTGACCTTCCCCACCCTCATGGCGGTGGCGACCGCCGACGTTCCCGAGGGCGACGCGGGGATCGTCGGCGGCCTGGCCAACACGGCCGGTCAGGCAGGGGGATCGATCGGACTGGCGGTGCTCGCGACGGCCGCCGGCACCAGGGCCGCCGCGTCGGAGGCCGCCGGGAGTTCCCCGGTCGACGCCCTCGCCGCCGGCTACGACCTGGTCTTCCTCATGGCGGCCGGGCTCGGCCTGGCCATCGCGATGGCCAGCCTGCTGCTGCCGCGGCACCGACGCGGGCGATAGAGATCCGCATGCTTGGGCGCCTGGAATGCGCGCGGGCGAATGTGGAGTTAACGTGTAATCCTGTAAGCAAAGGAGTGCACGATGGCGGATCCACTCGACGCTTACTCGCGCGTCGTCTCGTCCGTGGCGGCCGAGTTGCTGCCGAAGGTGGCCAGCGTGCGGGCCGGCCAGGGTAGCGGGTCCGCGGTGGTGTTCACCGCCGACGGGTTCCTGCTGACCAACGCGCACGTGATCGGCAATTCCCGGGACGGCACCGTGGCCTTCGCCGACGGGAGCTCGGGGGACTTCATCGTGGTGGGCCGGGATCCGCTGTCGGATCTGGCGGTGATCAGGGCGCAGACGGCCACGCCCCCGCCGGCCACGCTCGGCGACAGCGACGAGCTGGTCGTGGGACAGCTCGTCGTGGCCGTGGGCAATCCGCTCGGCCTGGCCGGATCGGTGACGGCCGGGGTGGTGTCGGGGCTCGGACGGTCGTTGCCCGCGCGCAGCGGGTCGGCCGTCCGGCTCATCGAGGACGTCATCCAGACCGACGCCGCGCTCAATCCGGGGAACTCCGGCGGCGCGCTGGCCGACTCGCAGGCGCGGGTCGTCGGGATCAACACGGCGGTGGCCGGGGTGGGGGTGGGGCTCGCCGTCCCCATGAACGCCACGACCCGATCCATCATCGCCGCCCTGATCAGGGACGGGCGGGTACGGCGGGCGTTCCTGGGGCTGGTGACCTCGCCCGCGCCGCTGCCCGACGCGCTGCGGCGGCGGACCGGGCAGACGGGGGCGCTGCGCGTGGTGGAGGTGGTGCCGGGCTCGCCCGCCCACCGGGCCGGGTTGCGCTCCGGCGACCTCGTGCTGAGCGCGGGGCGCAACCCGGTGGGGGACGCGCAGAGCCTGCAAAGGCTGATGTTCGCCGACGCCATCGGGCAGCCGTTACCGATCACCGTCTATCGGAACGGCGCGCTGGTCGATGTCATCGCGGAGCCGGTGGAGCTCACCGGCTCCGGCGTCTGAGCCCGCGCCGCCTCAGGCAGAAGCCGGGGCGTCCGGCCCAGGGGCGTGAGAGGCCGCGGCGGGTTGGGGGCGGACGTAGGTGCCGTTGCGGCGGGCCAGGAGTTCGTTGAGGAGCGCGTCCCACTTCTCCCCCACCGCGTCCACGTCGTACGTGAGCGCCGTCTCCAGCGCCCCCGCCGCCAGGTCCCGCCTCAGCTGCTCGTCCTCGATCACCCGGATGATCGAGGAGGCCAGGTTGGCGTTGGTCCGCGGCTTCACCAGCAGTCCGTCGACCTCGTCAGTGATCATCTCCTTGGGGCCGTGCGGGCTGTTGAAGCTGACGATCGCCAGCCCCTTGCCCATCGCCTCCAGGATCGTCATCGGGAAGCCCTCGTGACGCGAGCTGAGCACGAAGACGGACGCCTTCTCCAGCTCGGCCCCCACGTCGGAGGTCGGTCCGGGCAGCTCGACCTTGCCCTGCAGCCCCGCCTCCGCGATCTGCTGGGCGAGGTTCTCCTCCTGCGGCCCCGCGCCGAAGATGCGCAGCGTCCAGTCGGGATGGGTGGCGGCGACCGTCTCCCAGGCGGTGATGAGCCGGTGGAAGCCCTTGATGCGCGTCATCCGGCCGACCGCGATGGCGACCTTGGCGTCCAGCTTGGAGATGCCGCCCGTCATCGGTGGCACGGCGTTGGGGATGCGGGTCAGCTTCTTCGGCTTCTTCGGCAACGTCTCACGATAGTCGCGCAGATCGGCCTTGGTGAGCGTGACCAGGGCGTCGAGGCGGCGGTAGCGCCACTTGATGAGCTCCTGCATCGGCTCGGCCTGGGTGCGCAGCGCCACGTGCTCCTGCCCGATCGTGATGACGTTGGGCAGCGCCAGCTGGGCCACCGCCAGGTTGAGACCGGGGCGGGTGGCCATCAGCACGCCGGTGTCGAGCGAGCGGATGTAGCGGGCGAGCTTGAGGTCGGTCCACAGGTTGAAGCGGTGGTAGGCCGACTCCTCCTTGGGGATGATCCGGCTCGGCATCTTCGACAGCATCGCGCGCAGCGGGTCGGCGCTGGGGTTGAGCCGGTCGTCGAGGAATCGGAACTTCACCCGCGGGTCGATGGGGAAGAACGGCTCCTCGGCCTCCTTCAGGATGCTCACGATCTCGACGTCGTGCTCCTTGGCCAGGTAGCTGGCCAGGTTGAACACGGTCCGGATCGTGCCCCCCATCCCGTACGCGTGCAGCAGCAGAATGCGGATCTTCCGCGTCGAAGGCGGCGGCGCGTTGAGTGTCTTGCGCCGGTTGTACCCCCGATACAGTCGGCGCACCGCCGACTTGCCTTTGCGTGCCAATGCGCGCACCTGACAGATCCCCCTTTGTCACCCGGAAGAAGTCTCAACACACATGGCCGGTGACGAGGAATCTCGCCACCGGCCTATTGTCTCGCTTCGGCGGAGTGCACGTGTTCATCCCCTATGCGCTTTCCCCACCTATGATCCTTAGACGCCTGTAACGTCACTAAGGTTGCATGCGCGGCCGATGCCGGAGATCGGGAGTGTGCGGCGGACGCTCGGCCAGCAGCTCCAGCGCGACGTCGATGGCCCGCTCGAGCTGCGTGTCCACGCCCCTGGCGTAGTCCTGCGGGGTGATGTCCACCTCGATGTCGGGATCGGTGCCGTAGTTCTCGACCTGCCAGCCGACGTCGTCGAAGGCGAAGGAGAACTCCGGCTGCGTCGTCACCGTGCCGTCGGCGAGCTGGTGGCGCGGCCAGATGCCGATGACGCCGCCCCAGGTGCGCTTGCCGACCAGCGGCCCCAGCTTCAGCACCTTGAAGGTGTGGCTGAAGATGTCGCCGTCGGAGCCCGCCCACTCGTTGGTGATCGCCACCAGCGGCCCGCGCGGCGACTCCGGCGGGTACGGCTCCGGGTCGCCCCACCGCGGATAGTCGTAGCCGAGCCGCCGCCTGGCCAGCTTCTCCAGCAGCAGCGCCGACACGCTGCCGCCGCCGTTGAAGCGCACGTCCACGATGAGCGCCTGCCGGTCGTACTCGGCCAGGAGCCCGCGGTGGAACTCCCCGAACCCGTCGGGCCCCATGTCGGGCACGTGCAGGTAGCCCACCCGGCCGCCGGAGCGCTGGTGGCACTCGGCACGGTTGAGGTTGACCCAGTCGCGGTAGCGGGCCGGCCGCTCGTCGGAGATGGCGCGCACGGTGACGGTGCACACCTGGTCCTCCCGCCGCAGCGTCAGCTCGACCTCCTCGCCGGCCTGGTTGACCAGGCGCTCGTTCGGGGTCGCGGCCTCGCCTATGGGCGCGCCGTTGATGGCCAGGACCGCGTCGCCCGTACGTACGTCGACACCGAGCCGGTTCAGCGGCGAGGTCGCCTCCGGATCCCACGGGTCACCGGTCACGATGGAGCGGATGTGGTAGACGCCGTCGCGGTAGTCCCAGTCGACGCCCAGCTTGCCCTGCGTGTAGTCGGGCCCGGGACGATATTCGCCGCCGCTCTCGAAGGCGTGGCTGGTGGCGAGCTCGCCGTGCAGCTCCCACAGCAGGTCGGAGAACTCGCCCCGGGTCGTGACCCGCTCCACCAGCGGCCGGTAGCGGTCGTAGACGGCCGGCCAGTCGACGCCCGCCATGTCCTCGCTCCAGAAGTTCTCCAGCTGCAGCCGCCACGCCTCCCGGAACATCTGCCGCCACTCCGCCTCCGGGCAGACCGACACCTTGATCCGCGACAGGTCGATCCACCCGCTCTCCCGCCCCGGCGCCTCCTCGTCCTCGGGCGCCTCGTTCGCCTTGACCACCCGCAGCCTGGAGTCCGCGCGGTAGAGCAGCGTCTTGTGGTCGCGGCCCAGCTCGAAGTCGGTGACGCCGTCGGCGAAGTGCACCTTCTTGCCCTTGGCGAAGTCGAACAGGTGCAGCGAGCTCTCGCCTTCGAGCGGGCTGGTCAGGATCAGCGCCTTGCCCTTGAGCCCGGCCACCTTCTCGTAGCGGCCCTCGGGCAGCGGGAACTGGGTGACGCGCCGGGTCAGCCCGTCGACGTCGACCTGCAGCGGCTCCGGCTCGTCGCCGTCCTCCTCGTCCTCCCCCAGGGGCCGTTGCAGGGGCATGAACGGGTCGGGCGCGTCCGCCCGCAGCGCCACCGCGTACGGGCGTGTGCCCAGCGGGAAGCCCAGGTCGAACTGGAGCTGGTCGTAGACCGGCGAGAAGGTGCGCTGGCCGATGAAGTAGAGGTAGCGGCCCTGCGGGTCGAACGCCGGCATCGCGTCCTGCAGCACCGGCTCCGTGGCCTGCAGCGTCCGCCCGGTCTCGGGGTGGTGCAGCTTGATCGCGCTGGACTGGGCGTTGAGCGGGCTCGAGTACGCCAGCCACCGCCCGTCGTGCGACCACGCCGGGTCCTCGGGCGAGCCGTGCGGGTTGGCCTCCACCAGCGCCGGCCGCCCGGTGACCAGGTCGAGCAGGTGCAGCTCGTGGCGGTGGTTGACGACGGCCACCCGGTCGTGGACCGGGTCGGGGACGAGCGCGGTGATCCGCCCCAGCCTGGCCACCTCCGTGCCGCCGCCGCCCTCGTGGCCTTCGAGGACGACCAGCCGCTCCTCGTCGCGGTCGTCGCTGGCCGCCGCGATCAACCGGGTGCCGTCGTTGAGCCAGGTCAGGAGCCGGTAGCGGACCCCGTCGGGCGAGCCGTGCTGGGTCACCGGCCCCTCCCAGTCGGCCATCGCGTACGCCTTGCCGCGCGCGGTGACGGCCAGCGCGCTGCCGTCGGGGCTGAGGGTGGCGCCGTCGAGGTAGTCAGCGGGGTCGACGAACCTGCGGTTGCGCTGCGTCCTGGAGCTGGCCAGCTGCACGTCCAGCCGGTGCGCCGGCTCTCCGGGGTCGAGCAGGTAGAGGTCGGCGCCGGCGTGGTAGACCAGCCGGTGCCCGTCGCCCGACAGGTTGCGCGCGTAGTAGTCGTCGTGGTGGGTGTGCTTGCGCAGGTCCTGGCCGTCGGGGGCGCACGAGTAGACGTTGCCGACGCCCTCGTGGTCGGAGATGAAGCACACCCGGCCGCCGCTCCAGCAGGGCGAGGCCAGGTTTCCCGGCAGCCTGATCAGCCGCCGGAACTCGCCGTCGCCGCGCGGGTCGATCCACAGGTCGCCGACGGTGCCGCCGCGGTAGCGCTTCCACCGCGCCGGGTCGGCGGTGTTGCGGCCGAGCACGATCATGCCTTCTGGCCCGTACGCGATCGAGTTGGCCGGGCCGTACGGGAGCCGCTCAGGGACCCCGCCGGGCTCGACGCGGTGCAGCCATTTGCGCGCCTCGAACGGCTGGGCCGCGTCGCTGGCGTACAGGATGCGCCCTTCGGGGTCCCAGCCGGTGACCGTGCAGCGCGCGCCGTGGAAGGTGACCCGGCGGGCGGCGCCGCCGTCGGACGGCATGACGTACACCTCTTCCGGGCCCTCCTCGCGGCCGACGAACGCGAGCTGGTCACCGCGCGGCGAGATGCGCGGATAGCCCGCCTCGGCGAGCCCCGCGGTCAGCCGGAAGGCCCGCCCGCCCTGGGCGGACACCATCCACAGGTCGTCCTCGGCGGCGAAGACGACCACGTCCTGGAAGACGGCGGGAAAGCGCAGGTAGCCGGACATGAGAGCCACTCCTGGTCGAGCCGACAGCCGAGGGCGCGCGCCCCCGGCTGTCAGATCACATCACCCGGGTCAGACATTTCGCCACAACTGCCCGGTCGTCCCGACCGGCGGCCAAGAACTTCCCCCCGCGACCGCCTGGTCGCCGGCCCGGGCAGCCGGGCCACCGCTGCCCCGTCCGGGTCACTCCTCGCCGGAGGGCGACTTGCGGGTCTCCCGCTTCGTCTCCTTGGTCTGCCTGCTGGTCTTGATGGCCTGCTTCTTCGACTTGCCGGACTTGGCGGCGGGTTTCTTCTTCGTGTCTGCCATGGGATTCCCCCCTGTACGGACATGCGCACCGGAATGGTGCACTGTGCCACTTAATACCCATCTAGCCAGGAAACCCGACATACCACCTACCGGACCGGTCGATCACCCGCCGGCGCGGACCACCAGACCCCTTCTCCGTGCGACAGCCCCGGCAGCCGCCGCTCGACCTCGTGCACCGCGGCCGCCGGGATCTCGCCCTCCAGCACCCAGGTGTCGTCGCGCCTGCCGGTGTCGTGGAGCTCACCGCCCAGTGCGGCGAGCCTGGCGGTGACCGCGCTGAACGTCTCCGGCGGCACCTCCAGCTCGAACCGGTGGCACGGCTCGTACACGGTGGTGCCCGCCAGGCGCAGCGCCCGCATGAGCACGACCCGGGCGCGGCCGCGGAAGTCGGCCGCGACCGTGAGGGGCGGGGCGTAGCCGGTCCTGGTCACCGTGACGAGCACGTCGGTGACCGGCCAGCCGTGCGGGCCCTCGCCCAGGGCCTGGCGCACGCTCTCCTCGATGGCCCGGTGGTAGGCCAGCGGCAGCGAGCCGAGATCGACCTCCAGCCGGTAGCCGACGCCGGAGCCCTTCAGCCCCGGATCGACGCGCAGGCCCACGGTGGCCAGGAACTCGTTGCGGCCGTGGCGCTGGATCTCCTCGACGACCTCCGCGGTGCCCGACGGGCGCTCGAAGTAGACGGGCCGGCTCGGCTCGAAGAGCGCCTCGACGCCGAAGTCCCTGGCCAGGGTCTCGCCGATGACCTCTTTCTGCACCTCCCCGTACAGCAGGACCGAGGTCTCGCCGCCGGTCAGGGTGCGGGTGCCGATCAGCGGGTCCTGCTCGGCCAGCGCGAGCAGCGCGGCGTGCAGGCGCGGCTCCTGGCCGGGGACGCGGGGCCGTACCACGGTCTCCAGGCTGGGCGGGGTGAAATGGGCCTGGTGCGCGGGCCCGGGCTCCCCCAAGTGGTCGCCGACGCGGATCTCGGGCACGCCCCAGACCTTGACGATGTCCCCGGCCACCGCCTGCCGCCGCCCGGGGGAGCCGGCGACGGCCAGCGCGGTCAGCCTGCCGTCATAGGCGTCCCGCCCCCGGTGGAAGGTGAGGTGCTCGCGCGCTCGCAGCGCGCCCGCGCGTACCCGCAGGTAGGCGACCTTCTCCCCGGACGGGGCGCGCTCGATCGCGAACACCGTCGCCCGCGCCGCCTCCTCCCGGTCCCCGGCCGGCTGGGTCACGGCGGGCAGCAGGTGGACGGCGTCGAGCAGCTCGCCGACGCCCTGCCCGGTCAGCGCCGAGCCGAACAGCACCGGATGCGCCTGCCCGGCGGCGCACTGCCGCGCCAGCGCCGCGCGTACCTGGCCGAAGTCGGGCGTCTTGCCCTCGACGAGCAGCTCCAGCAGCCCGTCGTCCCGCTCGGCCAGCACCTCGGCCGCCGCCTCGGGCGAGGCGACGCCGGCGGTGACGGCCGCTTTGGAGCCGAGGTGCCGCACGGTGTTCAGGGCCACGCAGTACGGCGAGAGCCGCCGCCGGATGTCGGCCAGCAGCTCCCGCTCCCTGGCCCCGGCCCGGTCGATCTTGTTGACGAAGATCAGCGTGGGCAGGCGCAGCCGGCGCAGGGTCTTCATCAGGACCCGGGTGTGCGGCTGCACGCCCTCGACGGCCGACAGCACCAGCACGGCGCCGTCGAGCACGCCGAGCGCGCGCTCCACCTCGGCCACGAAGTCGGCGTGGCCGGGTGTGTCGACCAGGTTGACCCGCAGGTCGCCCAGGCTGAAGGAGGCGACGGCCGTGCGGATGGTGATGCCGCGACGGCGCTCGATCTCGCCGGAGTCGGTCTGTGTGCTGCCCTCGTCCACGCTGCCGAGCCGGTCGATGACCCCGGTCTCGAAAAGCAGCCGCTCAGTGAGGCTGGTCTTGCCCGCGTCTACGTGCGCGAGGATGCCGATGCTCAGGATGTGCACGGTGCTGGAAGTCCTCGGGAACTCTCGTGCCAATGGGGCGCTGGGAGATTCCGAGGCACCGCATCTCATGCTCCTGATCGTCGGCGGACGGTTGCCGGGCCATCCTGCCATCGCGGCGGGGGCACCCGCGAACCATTTACAGGGCCTGCGCCAGGGCCACCCCGCAGTAGGCCGCGCCCAGCCCGGCCACCACGCTGGCGGCCGCGTTGGCCACCGCGTGGAAGCGCGCGCCCTCCTCCACCAGCCGCACCGTCTCGTACCCGAACGTCGAGTACGTGGTCAGCGCCCCGCAGAACCCGGTGCCCAGCAACGCCATCACCCCGCCGGCGGCGGGCAGCGCGGCCAGGAAGCCCAGCAGCGCCGAGCCGGCCACGTTCACCGTCAGCGTCCCCCACGGGAACACCGTGTCGTGGCGCGCCTGCACGGCCCGGTCCGCGAGATAGCGCAGCGGCGCGCCGAGCGCCGCCCCGAGGACGATGAGCAGCACCGTCATCGCACGCCCGCCAGCATCCCGGCGATCCGCCTGGTCAGCCACATGCCCGCCACCACGGCCGCCACCGCCGCCACCAGCGTGGCCGCCAGGTAGACCAGCCCCGTCAGCGGCGCCCCCGCCGCGACCGCCCGCTGGATGTCCACCGCGTACGTGGAGAACGTCGTGTACCCGCCCAGCACCCCCACCCCCAGGAACGGCCGCACGAGGCGGTGCGCCTGCCGCACCTCCGTGATCATCACCATGAGCACGCCGATCAGCAGGCACCCGGACACGTTGATGAGGAAGGTCGCCCAGGGGAAGTCCGCCGGCCCGGACGGCAGCGCCGACTGCAGGCCGAAACGCGCGAGCGCGCCCAGCGCGCCCCCGGCCGCGATCGCGGCGAGCACGGGCCAGTGCAGCTCGGCGCGCTGCGCCGGGATGTGGAGATCGACGTCCGGGTCGATCGGACGATCAGTCACATAACCCTCCCCGTGTCAAAACACCGGATGCCGGGAATTTCTCTAGACAACCTTTGATGTTCGGAGGCCTGCTTGAGCACGAAGGACGCCATCGCCCTTCTAGCGGGAGCCATCATCGTCGTTTCCTTCGTCGGCGGCGCCAAGACCTCTCCGGCCACGGCGACCAGCCCGCTGGGCAACACCAGCGGGACGCGGCCCGGTCTGGCACCCATCATCTCGGACGCCGACAAGGGCAAGGCACGCGACCTCATCAAACGGGTGCGCGTCAAGGGGCTCGGCTCCAACACCGGCTACGAGCGCACCCGGTACGGCGACAACTGGGCCGACACCGCGAGTGGGGTGCCGTACGCGCGCAACGGCTGCCGCACCCGCGACGACCTGCTGGCCCGCGACGGCCGGAACGTGAAATACCGGTCGGGCTCCAGCTGCGAGGTCGTCTCCATGGAGCTGAGCGACCCCTACACCGGCCGGACCATTCACTGGCACAAGGACAACCCGGACGAGGTGCAGGTCGACCATGTGGTGCCGCTGAACTACGCGTGGCGCATGGGCGCGCCGCGCTGGCGGATGTCCAAGCGGCTCGACTTCGCCAACGACCCGCTGAACCTGCTGCCCGTGGCCGGCTACGCCAACGAGCAGAAGGACGCCTCCGGCCCGGCGGGCTGGTTACCGCCGCAGCGGCGCGTCCGCTGCGCGTACGTCACCCGCTTCGCGCAGGTCGCGCTCAAGTACAACGTGCCCGTCACCGCGGCGGACAAGAGGATGATGCTGGCCCAGTGCCGTTGACTGGGCCGCTAGCGCGGGTCCTCCCAGGTGAAGCCGTGCCCGAACGTCTGCTCGGCCAGGATCCGCTGCCCGTCCATGTTCGGGTGGAAGTAGTCCCACTTGCTGACGTGATCGAGCGTGAACGGGTAGGCGAACACCGCGCCCCCGTCGGTGCGGCAGCCGGGCCCGAACCTGGCGCACGCCTGGGCCGCCGTGCGGTTGTAGGCCATGACCCGTGCCCGCACCCGCTGGCGGCGCTCGACGTCGGCGCGCTTGGTCGAGGTGGGCTGGGCGAGCATGGACTGGCAGATGTGGCCGGCCGTCCAGAACGTGCGGGCGAGCGGGACGGTCTTGCCCACCTGCCAGAGCCGCCGCAGGTCGGGGATGCTGGCGATGAACACCCGGGCCGCGGGCATGCCGGCCCGCAGCTCGGCCAGCGCCGCGTCCATCCGCCGCCGGTACGTCTCGACGGGCGTCATGGCCTGCTCGGTGCGCACGCACGCGTCCTGGGCCCCGATCAGGATCGTGACGTAGTCGGCCTTGGCCTCGACGGCCTTGCGCACCTGGCCGAGCAGGTCGGCGCTGGTGGCCCCGGGGACGGCGAAGGTGAGGTTGTGCTGCTGGAGCGTTCCAGACATGGCCGACAGGCGCAGGTAGTGGCTGTTCACCCCGGCATTGTCGCCGGAGGACCACGAGCGCGGGATGCAGGAGACGTAGAAGCCGCACGCGTTGAAGCCGGTGGAGATGGAGTCGCCGAGCGCGGCCATGATCTCGGGGACGGGCTGTGCCGCGGCGGCCTGCGCCGGACCTGTGGCGGAGACGAGCAGCGTTGCGGCGAGGACTGAGCCCAGGCGACCGATCATGGACCCAAGGTAGGAAGCGGATCAGTGACCGGCCATGACGTACGGGCCACGTCTGTGATTTCAGGACCGACTTCATATCGCCGCTTGACAGCCCAGACCTGATCAGGATGGGGTAAATGCAGCTCAACGTCTGGTTTTATCCGGGTTCGTTGACCGTAACCTCGCATTCACGGGGGTCTGAGTCGAACGTGTTCAGTTCCCGCATAGAGTGTCTTGGGTGAGTGTCGCGCTCGGAACAACCCGCCCGCTACCGGTTCGCACCACCCCTGTCGGCGACCCGGGCGACCTGCTGGCATCCCTGCCCAGGACCGCCCCGTACGCCTGGGTCAGGAACGGCGAGGGCCTGGTCGGCTGGGGTCAGGCCGCACGGGTGGCCGTGCCCCCGGGCCCGGGCCGGTTCGCCTGGGCCCGCCAGTGGCTGGCCACCGTGTTCGGCGACGCCCACGTCGACGACGCCGTGCGCACCCCCGGCTCCGGCCCGGTCGCCTTCGGCAGCTTCACCTTCGACGAGGACGCCCATGGCTCCGTCCTCGTCGTCCCGCGCGCCGTGCTGGCCCGCCGCGACGGCCACGCCTGGCTCACCACGATCGGCGACGCGCCGCTGGAGACGTTCTCCCCCATCCGCGACCCCGGCCGCATCAGCTACGGCGACGGCAGCCTGAGCGCCCCCGAGTGGGAGCACGTCGTGGCCAGGGCCGCCAAGCGCATCCGCGAGGGCGAGCTGGAGAAGGTCGTGCTGGCGCGCGACCTGGTCGCCACCGCCGAGCGGCCCATCGACGTGCGCCTGCTGCTCACCCGGCTGGCCCGGCGCTATCCCGAGTGCTACACGTTTTCGGTCGCGGGGCTGGTGGGGGCCACGCCCGAGCTGCTGATCAGGCGTACGGGCCAGGAGATCGAGTCGCTCGTGCTGGCCGGCACCACCCCGCGCGGCACCGGCCCGGCCGACGACCTCGCCCGCGGGGCCGCGCTGTTGGCCTCGCCCAAGGACCGCCACGAGCACGAGTGCGCCATCGCCTCGGTCCGCCAGACGCTCGCCCCCCTCTGCGCCTCGCTGGAGACGCCGGACGAGCCCGAGCTGCTGATGCTGCCCAACGTCCAGCACCTGGCCAGCCACGTCACCGGGCGGCTGGCCGACGGGGCCTCCGTCCTCGACGTGGTCGCCGCCATGCACCCGACGGCCGCCGTCGGCGGCACCCCCACCCCCACCGCGATCGAGGTCATCCGCGAGCTGGAGGGCATGGACCGGGCCGGCTACGCCGGGCCCGTCGGATGGATAGACGCCCACGGCGACGGCGAGTGGGGCATCGCGCTGCGCTCGGGGCTCGTGCAGGGCCGCCGGGCCCGCCTGTTCGCGGGCGGCGGCATCATGGGCGACTCCGACCCGGCGGCCGAGCTGGCCGAGGCCCAGGCCAAGTTCAGGGTCATGCAGTACGCGCTGGAGGGCTGATCAGCCGGGGACGTGGATCTCCTCGCCCACGTCCACGCGCGCCCGCCCGGCCGTCAGCGTCGCCACCCAGTCGGCGAACGGCGCCACCTCGTCCTCGCCCACGGAGACGGCGAAGGTGACCTCGCCCGCGTACGTCACCTCGCGCACCGGATGGCGCGAGGCCCGCAGGTCGTTCTCGACCCGCCCGGCCTGGTCGTGGGCCACCGCGACGCGCACGACGCGGGCCGGCACCATCCGCACCGGCTCGGCCCGGTCGAGGGTCTCGGTCACGGCGGAGCCGTAGGCCCGCACCAGCCCGCCCGCCCCCAGCAGGGTGCCGCCGAAATAGCGGGTCACCACCGCCACCACGTCGCTGAACCCCCTGCCCACCAGGGCCTGCACCATCGGCGTGCCCGCCGTGCCGCCCGGCTCGCCGTCGTCGTCGCCCTTCTGGACGCGCTGCCCGACGACGTACGCGGTGCAGTTGTGGGTGGCGCCGGGATGCTTCTGCCGCCGCTCCCCGATGAACGCGACCGCCTCCTCGACGCTGCGCGCGGGCGCCAGCGCGCAGATGAACCGGGAGCGCTTCGCCTCCGTCTCGTGCTCGACGACGGAGGTGAGGGTCAGGTACGGCGCAGGCACATTCGACAGGTTATGCCCTTGCCGGACGAACTCCGGAAGCTACCATCTCGTCATTCCGTCAGGACCTAAGGGAGGGTCTCATGGACACTGTGAACGGCCTCATGCCCTTCGTCTCGTCGGCGATCGACGCCTACGGCGTGAGTGTGCTGGCCAAGACCCGCGAGCTGGCCGCCGACACGGCCGTGGCCCGCGGCACCCGCATCCTGCAGCGGGTCTTCGGCCGCGGTGACGCCGCGTCCAGACAGGTGATCGAGACGATGGCGAGCGCCAAGCCGGACGACGAGCCGAGCCGCGCGGCGTTGAAACTGGCGATCATGGAGGCGTTCCGCGCCGACCCGCACCTGGCCCGCGAGGTCGCGGCCATGTTGCCCAGGATGACGGATGGCATGATCGTGGCAGAGGACAACGCCCCCGTCCTCTGACGCGAAGGAGGGACGTCCCTTGCCCAGCGAAGGCGGGAGCAGGCTGCTGGCCGTCAGCGATCTGCACGTCGGCTACGAGGAGAACCGGGCCATCGTCCAGGAGCTGAAACCGGACGACCCCGGCGACTGGCTGCTGGTCGCGGGCGACGTCGGCGAACGGCTGGAGGACATCGCCCGGACGCTGGGCCTGCTGGCCGCGCGGTTCGAGCGGGTGGTCTGGGTGCCGGGCAACCACGAGCTGTGGACCCCGCCGGGAGACCCGCCGGAGCTGCGGGGCGTGGCCCGCTACAACCACCTCGTCGCCATGTGCCGCGAGCTGGGCGTGGTGACGCCGGAGGACGACTATCCGGTGTGGGAGGGAGCGGGCGGGCCGGTCCGGATCGTGCCCCTGTTCCTGCTCTACGACTACACGTTCCTGCCGGCCGGCCATCTCACCAAGGCGAGCGCGCTCGCGTACGCGCACAGCACCGGTGTGGTCTGCACCGACGAGTATCTCCTGCACCCCGACCCGTACCCGAGCCGCGAGGCGTGGTGCCGGGCCCGGGTGGAGCTGACCAGGCGGCGGCTGGCCGGGCTGGACGACGTGCCGCTGGTCTTCGTCAACCACTATCCCCTGGTACGCGAGCCGACCGACGTCCTGCGCTACCCGGAGTTCGCCCAGTGGTGCGGCACGACCGCCACCAGGGACTGGCACACGCGCCACCCGACCGCCGCCATGATCTACGGCCACCTCCACATCCCCCGCGTCACCTGGTACGACGGCGTGCGCTTCGAGGAGGTGTCGCTCGGCTACCCCCGTGAGTGGCGGCGCAGGCCGGGCGGCCGCAAGCTCCTGCGCGACGTGATCGTCACCTAGCGGCCCCACCCTCGCAGACCACCGCCCCGGCTTGGCGCCGTCGGCGGTCTCTTCCGTGAACCGCAAACACTTCTTCGCGAAGAAGTGTTTGCGAAGAAGTGTTTGCGGTTTAGGCTTCGCATCATGACGCCATCCCCTGACAGCGTGGTCGTCCTCGACGCCAAGGGCCTGCGCGCGCTCGCCCACCCCCTGCGGGTGCAGCTCGTCGACCTGCTGCGCAAGCACGGCCCGTCCACCGCCACCCGCCTGGCCGAGCGCCTGGGGGTGAACTCGGGCACGGCCAGCTACCACCTGCGCAGGCTCGGCGCCGCCGGGTTCGTGGAGGAGGACACCGAACGCGGCAACGCGCGGGAGCGCTGGTGGCGCTCGGTCCACCGGACGACCCGGCTCACCGACGAGGGCGGCCTGTCCGACCGGGAGCCGGAGGCGGTGCTGGCGTACATGCAGTCCATCGCCGCCCTCTACAACCTGCGCACCCAGCAGGCGCTCAACGAGCTGCAGACCATGCCGCAGCCGTGGCGCGGCGTGCTCGACCTCAGCGCCGTCCCGTTCCGCCTCACCCCGGAGGAGGCGCTTCGGCTGCGGGCAGACCTGACGGAGCTCTTCGCGCGCTACCGGCGCGACGGCGACGAGGCGCCGGCGGACGCGGTCCGGGTCTACCTGATGACGCAGGTCATCCCCGAGCTGGACGACCCTGAGGAGGCATGATGGAGCCGCGCGGGTCCTTACGGCCGATGGCCGGGCTGCTGGCGGCCATCGCCGTGTCGACGACCGGGACGCGGGTCTCGGCCATCGCGCTGCCCTGGTTCGTGCTGACGAGCACCGGCAGCGCGGTGTGGACGGGGCTGGTGGCGTTCGCGGAGATGGCGCCGTACGTGCTGGTCAAGGCGCTGACGGGGCCGCTCGTGGACCGGGCGGGGCCGCGCCGGATCTCGTGGGTCGCCGACGTCGTGAGCGCCTCGGCCGCCGCCGCGATGGTCGTGCTGCACGCGCTCGGCCTGCTGCCGCTGGGCGTGATCGTCGCGCTGGTGGCGGTGATCGGCGCGGCCCGCGGGCCGGGCGACCTGGCCAAGGAGATCATGATTCCGGAGGCGGCCGAGCGCGGGCGGGTGCCGCTGGAGCGGGCCACCGGGCTGATGGGCGTGACGGAGCGGCTGGCCGTGACCGTGGGGCCGGGGCTGGGCGGCGCGATGGTGACGCTGCTCGGCTCGCTGTCCGGCCTGGGCGTCAGCGCCGCCCTGTTCGCGCTCGGATCGGTGGTCGTGGCCGTGGTGCTGCCACGCGACCTCGGGCACCGTGCGCCCGACGCCCCCGCGCACGAAGAGGAGGAGGGCTACTGGCGGCGGTTCGGCCAGGGCTTCGCGTTCCTGCGCGGCGAGCCGCTGCTGCTCGCGGTGATCGTCATGATCGCCGCCACGAACCTGCTGGACGCGGCCTGGAGCCAGGTGCTCGCGCCCGTGTGGGCCATGGAGTCCGGCCACGGGCCCGCCGTCCTCGGGCTGAGCGTCAGCGTGCTCGGGCTGGCCTCGGTCGGGGGCAGCCTGGTGGCCGCCGCGGTGGCGCACCGGATGCGGCGCAGGCCGGTGTTCTTCGTGGCGTTCCTGCTCGGCGGGCCGCCGAAGTTCCTCATGTTCGCCGTGGACATGCCGGTGTGGGGGCTGGTGGCGGCGTCCGTGGTGATCGGGTTCAGCGGCGGGTTCCTGAACCCGATCCTGAGCGCGATCTCGTACGAGCGCGTGCCCCGGCACCTCCTGGGCCGGGTGGGCGCGCTGCAGGGTGCGGTGATGTGGGCCGGCATCCCGCTGGGCGGGCTGCTGGGCGGGGCGGCGGTGACGGCGGCCGGGCTGGCGCCGGTGCTGCTGGCGTGCGGGATCGCCTACGCGCTGGTCACGAGCCTGACCGGGCTGCGTCCCGAGTGGCGCGAGATGGACCGGCTGCGCGGCCACGGCCCTCCCGCCGTACCGGCGCCAGAGGGCAGCGCCGGTACGGCGGGACGTTCCAGCGGGTGACGGCCGCCGCCCCGATCAGCCCGCTCCCCCAGGTTCCGCGGTCAGCGGGTGGTCAGGCCCTGGGACAGGTCGGTGGCCGTGGCGGTGTGGGAGCGGCGGGCGGCGGGGCCGTAGCCGCCGCCACCGCCCGACTCGCAGCGCAGCACGTCCCCCGCGGTGACCGGCAGCGCGTTCACCTTGAGCATCTCGCGGGCGTCCGGGGTGCCCGGGTTGAGGGTGACGTGGGGCGGCGCGCCCGGTTCGCCGCCCGCCAGGCCCCAGGCCGGGGTCACCGAGCGCTCGAACCAGAGCGACAGCGAGGTGTCCCCGCAGAACTCGTACTCGCGCACCACCCCGTTCCCGCCCCGCCACTGACCGGCGCCGCCGGTGTCGGGGCGGATCTCGTAGCGGCGCACCCGGACCGGGAACAACGTCTCCAGCACCTCGATGGGCATGTCCCGCAGCGCGCCGTTGACGTTGTTGATCAGGCAGGTCTCGCCGTCGCCGCCGTCCCAGGCGCCCCAGCCGCCGACCGTGGCCTCCTGGGAGACGTACAGCTTGCCGGTACGCGGGTCCGTGCCGGTGAACTGCACGATCATCGAGTCCCCGTACGAGGCCGCGGCCGACTTGTCCGGCAGCACCGGCGCCAGCGCCTTGACCACCAGGTCGATGAGCAGCCCCAGGTGCGAGTAGTAGTACTGGCAGGCGGCGGGCGACTCGGCGGCCAGCATGGAGCCGGGCCGGGTCTCGACCGACAGCGGGCGGAACGAGCCGCCGTTCAGCGGCACGTCGCCCGAGACCAGCAGCTTGTAGCCGACGCGGACGGCGGCCACGGCCTGGGCCGCGCCGCAGTTGACCGGGCCGAGCGCCTGGTCGGCGCAGTCGGTCAGGTCGACGTGCATCGACTCGCCCGACACCGCGACCGTGACGTTGACCGGCAGCGGGGTGCCGAGGTCGATGCCGTCGTTGTCGAGGAAGCCGGAGGCCTCGTAGACGCCGTCGGGGATGGCCGCGATGGCCGCGCGTTCCATGCGTTCGGTCTGGGCGAAGATCTCGTCGCGGGCGGCCAGCACCGTGTCCAGGCCCCACCGGGACACGATCTCCTTCAGCCGCCGCTGGCCCGTCATGGCGCAGCTCACCTGGGCGCGCAGGTCGCCGAGCGTGGCGTGCGGGAAGCGTACGTTGCGGGCGATCACCTCGTGCAGGTCGCGGCAGGGCGCGCCGCCCGCGTACACCTTGACCGGGCCCATCCGCAGGCCCTCCTGGAAGATCGACGTGGAGTCCATGGAGCCGCCCGGGTCCTTGGAGCCGACGTCCAGCCAGTGCGCCCGCGACGCCGCGAAACCGGCCAGCTCCCCGTCCACGAAGATCGGCCCGTAGACCGTGACGTCGTTGAGGTGGGTGCCGCCGATGTAGGAGTCGTTGAGCACCCACACGTCGCCCTCCTGCCAGACCTCCCGCCCGTACAGGCGCTCGGTCTCGCGGGTGCACACCTCCAGGTTGCCCAGGAAGATCGGCAGCCCGGACGACTGGCCCAGCACGTTGTGGTCGCGGTCGAGCAGCGCGACCGCGCAGTCCTTGGCCTCGTAGATGACGGGGGTGTAGGAGCTGCGGATGAGGGTGGTGTTCATGTCCTCGGCCGCCTGCAGCAGCGCGCAGCGGATGATCTCCGTGGTGACGGGGTCGATCACAAGTTCACCTTCACGATGAGAAAGCCGTTGGGGTCCACGGTGGCCACGCAGCCGGGCGGGATGACCGTCGTCGCGGTCTCCTCGACCACGATCGCGGGCCCGGCCAGCTCGCCGTCGAGGCTGGAGCGCCGCAGCACCGGGGTGCTGTGCACGGCCCCGTCGAAGATCACATCCCGTACGTACGCCGCCTGCTCCTCGGGGGCCTCCTGCGCGGCGGCGGCGGTGCGCGGGAACGAGCCGAGCCCGGTGCTGCGCAGCATGACGAACTCCACCGGCGCCTCCGGGGTGGCGTGCCCGTAGCGGCCGGTATGCGCCTCGGCGTAGCGGGCCGCGATCGTCTCCAGGAATCCGGGTTCGGCGGGCTCGGCCGCGTCGCGCAGCGGGATGGTCAGCGTGTAGTCCTGGCCCTCGTAGCGCATGTCCACGGCGTGCTCGACCCGGTGCCGCTCCTCTGGAACGCCCTGGGCGGAGAGCGCCGCCAGGGCATCTTCCTCCAAAGTCACGAAATTTCGGGACATGTCGGGGCCATCGAGCGTGTCCTGCGACCGGAAGTACGGATGCGTCAGATCCCGGCGTACGTCGGCTTCCAGCATCCCCCACGCCGAGAACGCCCCCGGGAAGCGCGGCACCACCACCTCGGAGATCCCCAGCTCGCGCGCGATGAACACGGCGTGCATCGCCCCCGCGCCCCCGAACGCCACCAGCGCGAACTCCCGCGGCTCGATCCCGTGCTCCACGGTCAGCGTACGGATCGCCTGCGCCATCTTGGCGTTGGCCACGTCGCAGATCCCCTCGGCCAGCAGCAGCGGATCCATGTCCAGCTCGTCGGCCAGCGTGGCCACCGCCGTGCCCGCCGCCTCCACGTCCAGCGTCATCAGCCCGCCCGCGAACCAGGCCGGGTCCACCCGGCCGAGCGCCACGTTCGCGTCGGTGACCGTGGCCCGGGTGCCGCCCCTGCCGTAGCAGGCCGGCCCGGGCAGGGCCCCGGCCGACTCGGGCCCGACCCGCAGCGCGCCCGCCTCGGCGTACGCGATCGAGCCGCCGCCCGCGCCGATCGTGTGCAGGTTCACGATGGGCATGAGCACCGGGTAGCCCTCGATGCGGGCCTCCGCGCTGACGTCCGGCCGCCCGTTCACCACGAGCGACACGTCGAACGACGTCCCGCCCATGTCGATGCAGATGGCGTTCTCCCTGCCCATGAACCGGGCCGCCGCGACCCCGCCCATCGTGCCGCCCACCGGCCCGGACAGCAGCGTCTGCAACGGCCTGCGCATCGCGTAGGAGGCGTTCACCAGCCCGCCCGACGACTGCATCACGTGCACCGGCACGGCCAGCCCCCGCTCGGCGAAGCGCCGCTCGATCCTGGCCAGGTAGCGGCGCACCACGGGCCCGGTGTACGCCTCCAGCACCGCCGACGAGGTCCGCTCGTACTCGCGCCACTCCCGCGCCACCTCATGGGAGAGCACGACCAGCACGTCGTCGCCCAGCTCCGCGCGCAGGATCTCGCCGGCCCGCAGCTCGTGCGCCGGGTTCGCGTAGGAGAACAGCAGGCACACGGCCACCGCGTCGAACCCCTCCTCCCGCGCGCGCCGCCCCGCCGCCCGCACCGACTCCTCGTCGAGCGGCTGGAGTTCGCGCCCCAGGTAGTCGAGCCGGCCGCCGGCCTCCATGACGTCCTGGCGCGGGACCAGCGGCGCGGGCTTGCGGTAACGCAGGTCGAACATGCGGTCGCGGTTGCCCCTGGCGATCTGGTAGACGTCCCGGCCGCCCCGGCCGGCCAGCAGCAGCACCCGGGCGCCCTTGCGCTCCAGCAGCGCGTTGAGCCCCTGGGTGGTGCCGTGCACGAAGAACGAGATCTCGGCCGGATCCTCGACGACCCGGCCCAGCGCGGCGAACACCCCCTCGGCCAGGTCTCCCGGAGTGGTGGGCGCCTTCGAGGCGGTGACCGTCCCGCTGCGTTCGTCGTAGCAGACGACGTCGGTGAAGGTGCCGCCGATGTCCATGGCGACGCGATAGCTCATGCGCTGCACCGTACGCCGACGCGGGCGCCGCCCGCATGTGCGGCCCGCACAGGAGGAGGCCCCCGCCAGTGCATCCCGCCCGGTCGGCGACCCCGTCGGAAGGGCGGTCGGCGGGCTCAGCGGAGGAGGACGTGGCAGGCGAGTTGCAGAGCCAGGCGGGTGGCGGCGTCGTCCAGGTCGAAGCCCGCGGACTTGATGCGCTCCAGACGGGTCGTGATCGTGTTGCGGTGCACGCCCAGCCGCTCGGCCGCCTTCAAGGCGCCGCCCTCGTCCAGGACCGCGGCCAGCGTCTCCAGCAGCGTGCCGTCCTTGTCGACCGCCAGCAGCGGCCGCAGCACGACGGTGGCCGGGGTGCGCAGGACGCCGGTGGGCAGCGCGCCCAGCAGCTCGGCCGGGCCCATCCGATCCGCTCGCGCCACCGTGCCCGGTCCCGACACGAACGCCGCCGCCTCGGCTCCCAGCAGCGACTCCTCGACCGACCGCAGGCCCTCCACCTGCGCGCCGACCCCGGCGGCGCACGGCCAGGGCATCGTCCGCAGGCAGCGGCTGAGGCGTTCGGCCAGCTCGCCGGGGTCCAGCGCCGACCATCCCGCCCAGCCGTCGCCGCGCGGCAGCACGGGCACCTGGCCAACGGCCGCGGCGATGAGCGTCCCGGCCAGCGCGGCGTCACCCGCCTCCGCCGTCGGCCGGACCTGGTAGGCGGTCAGCGCGCCCTCGACGGGCCAGCCCAGCGCGATCGCCTCCGCCCTCGCCCCGCCCTCCTCCGGCTCCCCGGGCTCCCCGGGCTCCTGCTGGGCGTCGGCGAGCAGGCGTTCGGCGAGGGCGCGCCGCAGGGCGAAGTCGCGGGAGGCGCGCAGCCGCTCCTGCGCGGCCCAGGCGGTCAGCGGGGCCACCGCCAGCCTCAGCACGGTACGGACGGCCGCGGGCCATCCGGGCGACCGGGACGACCCGCCGGCCACGAGCGTGCCCAGCACGCCGCCGTCCAGATCGGGCACCTCCACCTCGGCCGACCACCGCGCCCCCACCCCACCACCTACCCGGGCACCCCCTTCGGGCGGCCCGTCGCGGCCCGGCCCTCGGCCATCGGCGTCCTGGACCTCCGTGCTCAGGCGAGCGATGCCCGGCCGGTCGACGGCGCGGGCCCCGGCCAGGTGCCGGCCGTACCGGTCGATGAGGGTCACCGAGGTGCCGGGCAGCTCGGCGTTCAGGACGCCCAGCACGCGGCGGGCCGAGGGCCCGGCCTCGGCCAGGCGGGTGGCGCAGCGGGCCACGAGCTGGGTGCGGGCCGCCTCGGGGCGGGCGGCGGCCGAGGCGATCCGGACCGCGACGATGAGGGGATCCTCGTCCACGAAGATCAGCGTGACGCCGAGCCGTTCCGCCAGCACCTCGCCGGAGCCCTCGCCCAGCCCGCCGGCCGGCGCGATCACACACGCCGCCGCCTGCTCCCACGCCCGGCGGGTGGCCATCTCGACGGCCCACCCGCCGCTGGCCGCCGTCCCGATGAGGACCACCGCCGTGTGCGGCGCCACCGTCCCGAACACCGACAGCTCGTCCACGATCCGCACCTGGTGCACGGGGTTCTCGCCCGAGCCGTACATCCTGGCCCCGGCCAGCGGCCCGGCGTTGACCAGCTCGGCCACCGTGACCGGCGCCTCCCACCCCGCCCGCGGCCCCGTCACAGCGGGATCCCGAACGCCTGCAGCCCGCCCAGCCGCTGCCCCCGATCCGTGTGCCACACCGGTGCGGCCTTCACGACCATGACGTCCACCTCCAGGCCGGGCACCGCCTTGTCGACGTCCACGACCATCCCGTCGGCCGTGGAGATCATGCAGATCTGGTCCGGCGTCATCGCCACCGCGGCCCCGTCGGCCAGGGCGAGCACGATCTCGTTGTGGGCCTCCAGCCGTACCAGCCGGCGCAGCCCCTCCGTCTCCTGCACCACGATGCTCGACGGCAACGACGGCAGCGACACGTCGGCGCCGTGCCCGGTGCTGCCCTCCACCGTCAGGATCCGTCCCCTGCACAGGGTCCGCACGCCGAACGGCGCCGCGGTCGAGCGGGGCGCGCCGGGCTCGCCCGCCCGCAGCAGCAGGCTCACCGTCCCGGGCACGAGCACCCGCGCCAGGTCGCCGGCCGCCATCGGGTAGCAGGCCGCCACCGCCCACCCGCCGACCGACAGCACGACGGGGCGCATCAGCTCCTCCACCCGGTCGCCGGCCGTCTCCAGCAGCACCAGCTCGCCCGATCCGCCCGCCAGCGCCAGGGGCGCCGGGCTCATCCCGCCCAGCGCGTACGTCGTCTGCTCCAGCAGCGGGAACACCCGCCCCGTGCCGTCGCCGTCCACCAGCGGCACCCCCAGCTGGGCCGCCGCGATGAGCGGGACGAGGGCGTTCTCGGCGGCCAGGTTGAGCGCGACCACGGCCCCGGCCCGCTCCCCCAGCCTGCGCTCCAGCGCCCGCACGGCACGGGCGGGCTCGTCACCCCTCGGCAGCTGCTCCCCCAGCGCGGTCGTGGACCCGACCAGGCTGACCGCCACGCACAACGTGTCCGGCGCCAGTTTCTCGGCCGTCACCAGTTCGACGCCCGGCCCGATCAGCGAGCCCGCCCAGTCGAGGGTGAGGGTGTGCGCCGACTCCGCCGCCCCGGTCGCGAACATCCTCGCCCCCGCCGAGAGCCGCGCGAGCCCGTCCTCGTCGATCATCACGGCCCCGCGCGGGTTCATGGGCGGATTCATGGGCGGGTTCACGGCATCGTCCCCTCGGCCGTCACCCGCACCCGGTAGAGCCCGTCCGGCAGGTACGACAGCGGGTTCACGGTCGTCTCCGCGATCCTGGCCGAGCCGGGCAGGGCGCCCGCGCTGACCACGCGGGTGAGCGCCTCGTCCCTGGCGTCCTGGAGCACCCGGTCCAGCTCCGCCCGCCCCCGCGCCTGCACGATCCGCTCCACCTGCGCCTCCGGCCGCCCGACCGCCGCCCCGTACGCCGCCGCCACCTCGCCGGGGACGCCGGGGAGCACCACCCGCCCGCGCGCCAGGCTCGCCGTCCCGCCCAGGTCGCAGGCCAGCGGGTAGCGCCGGAAGTAGTGGGCCGACACCAGCCCGCCGCCCGACCTGGCGAAGAACACCGGCACCCCGGGCAGCTCCCGGGCCGCCTCGTCGGCGATCCGCCCCGCCTCGGGGCCGAGCGCCGCGTTGCGGATCGTGGCCTGCTCGCGCTCGCGCAGCCCCGGATGGCCGAACTCGTACGACAGCGTGATCCGCGCCTGCGGCACCTCGGCCGCGATGATCGCGGCCACGGCCAGCTCGTGGTCGGCCAGCATGGGGGAGCCGGTCGCGGTCACCGCGAAGTCGGTCAGCCCGCACGTGGCGGCGAAGCGCCGGACCGCCTCGGTGTCCAGCGGCGCCAGCACGCGCCCGGTGAGGCTGTGGCCGCCGCGCACGATCGTGGCCGTCCCGGAGCCGACGCGCGGGCGCAGCGCCTCGGGGCACGGCCCGCCCACCCGGATCGCCGCCACCGCGGCGGTGGGCACGTCGCCCAGGTCCACGGCCACGCACGCCCGCGCCGCCGCGCGGGCGGCGGCGCGGCTCACCGGCCACTCGGGCGCGCCGTCCCTGACGGCCACCAGCACCGGCGAGGGCCGTACGAGGGCGACGCCGAGGATCACTCCAGCTCGCGTCCTTCGGTCTCCGGCAGCGGCACGGCCAGCAGCGCCGTGGCCACCATGAACGCGTTGATGATCAGCATGGTAGCGGTGAACCCGGTGGCGTGGGCCAGCAGCGCCCCCACCGCCGACGGCGCGACCGTGGTGGCCACGAGCTGCGCGGCCGTGGCCCACGAGTACCCGGTGCCGCGCAGGGCGGTCGGGTAGAACTCGCCGTTCCAGGTGTTCCAGACGCCCCAGGCGCCGAGGCTGAAGAACGACAGCACGAAGTTGCCGAGGTACAGGCCGGTGGTCGAGGAGGCGGTGGCGAACCAGAGGCCGCCCAGCAGCGCCGCCACCACGTAGACGAGGAACACCTTCTTGCGGCCGAACCGGCCGGTCAGCAGGGAGGCGCTCACGTACCCGGGGATCATCATCAGCGCGCTCAGCGCCGCGAAGCCGAGCGAGGCCGACAGCGTCAGGCCCTTCTGCTGCAGCAGCGTCGGCAGCCACGTCTGCAGGCCCCAGTAGCCCCAGTTGAAGACGAAGTTCAGTAGCAACATGACCACGGTGATCCGGGCGAGCCCGCCGCGGAACAGGTCGAGCGGCCGGCCCACCCGCTCGCTCGCCACGGTGAACGTGGCTTCGGAGTCGGGGCTGTTCAGCGCGCGCAGCACGGCGCGCGCCTCCTCCTGGCGGCCCCGGGCGGCCAGCCAGTACGGCGACTCCGGCACCCACGCCCGGATCGCGAACGCCCACAGCCCCGCCGCCGCGCTGGCGATCACCACGACGTGCCAGCCCAGGCCGCCCAGCGTCATCGACGCCCCGATCGCGGCCAGCATGCCGATCGGCCACCCGATCGACAGGTAGACCGCCGCCCGCCCGCGCGAGCGGGTCGGCAGCAGCTCCAGGAAGTAGGGGAAGGTGATCGTGTAGACGCCGGCCAGCGCCAGCCCGGAGGCCACCCGGAGCGTCACCAGCACCGTCATGTTCGGCGCGAACGCCGAGGCGAGCGCGATCACCCCGTACGCCAGCAGTGACCAGAACGCGACCGGCTTGCGACCGACGCGGTCGGCCACCGGCCCCCACACCAGCACGCCGGGGATCATGCCGAAGGCGACCGCCGACAGCACGACGCCGACCCCGGCCTCGTCGATCCCGAAGGCGGTGCCGAGGTCGCCGGAGACGTAGACGAGGGCGAGCTGCTCCCACGACTCGATGACGAACGCGATGAACAGCGCGAGCGCGATGAGCACGTGCCTGCGGGTGAACGGCATCCGATCGAATGCCGCGCCGATGGGGATCGTTCGGGAGTCGACGGCGGTCATGGAAGCTCCTCGGAGGGGGGCGCTGAATATGGCCGCACCATAAAGCCGCCCTCGTCCGGCGGCCCTGTGCATGCCGCACTGGCGGGCCGCACGATCTGTGCGGCCCGCCCTGCGTCAGGGGCGGGCGGCGTAATAAGGGCCCCGGGGGAACCGCCGCGGGCGCGTAGATCAAGACTCGATCCACCGCCGCAGCATGGTCGTGGCCAGGGTCATGGCCGTCTTGCAGGCGTTCGTGTCGCGCAGCTTGTCGAGCATGACGAAGTCGTGCACGATGCCGGCCATCCGCACCGCCGTCACGTCGTTGCCCAGCTCGCGCAGCCGCGCCGCATACAGCTCGCCCTCGTCGCGCAGCACGTCCGCCTCGCCCGTGATGATCAGCGCGGGCGGCAGGCCGCGCAGCTCCTCCGACCGGGCCCGCAGCGGCGAGGCGTGACTCTCGCCCCGCTGGGAGGACTCGGGGGTGTACTGGTCCCAGAACCACTTCATGCCGTCGCGGTTGAGGTAGTAGCCGGAGGCGAACTGCCGGTAGGACTCGGTGTCGAAGCTCGCGTCCGTGACCGGGTAGAACAGGCACTGCCCGCGCAGCTGCACGAAGTTGAGCTTCCTGGCCATCATGGCCAGCACGGTCGCCATGTTGCCGCCGACCGAGTCCCCGCACACCGCCATCCGCGCCGGGTCCAGGTTCTTCTCCTTGCCGTGCTCCGACACCCAGCGGGCCGCGACGTAGTTCTGCTGGATCTGCGTGGGGTACTTCGCCTCGGGAGCGCGGTCGTACTCCGGGAAGACGACGGCGGCGCCGCAGCGCACGGACAGCTCCCGCACCAGCCGGTCGTGGGTGTGGGCGGAGCCGAACACCCAGCCCGCGCCGTGGATGTAGAAGATGACCGGCATGGTCCCCGTGGCGCCCTTGGGCCTGACGATCCGGACCGGCACCAGGCCGGTCGGGCCGCCCTGGACCTGGATCCACTCCTCGTCGATCTCCGGCCTGGGCACGTTCGGGTCCGACTGGAGCCGCTCCAGCGCCTCGCGACCGTCCTCGGGCGGCAGCTCGTAGATGAACGGGCGCCGGGCGGTGGCGTCCGCGAACTCCTGCGCCGCCGGCTCCAGGACGACCCGCTTGATCATTGTGGTCACGATGACCCCCCGGTGAATGTCACGCCGAGGGATTTGTGCCTATTCGCACCTCCAGACCACCGCCCAAAATGGTCAAATTCCCACCAAAATGGTCACTCCTGTTGCAGCTCGTGCGCCAGCTCCTCCAGCTCCGCCCCGCCCGCCATGAGCGCGGTCAGCTCCTGCGTGGTGATGTCGGCCTTGCCGTACTCGCCCACGCCGGCGCCCCGGTTGAGCAGCAGGAACCGGTCGCCCACCGGGTAGGCGTGGTGGGGGTTGTGGGTGATGAAGACCACGCCGAGCCCCCGGTCGCGGGCCCTGGCGATGTACCGCAGCACCACCCCGGCCTGCTTGACCCCCAGCGCGGAGGTGGGCTCGTCGAGGATGAGGACGCGGGCCCCGAAGTAGACGGCCCTGGCGATGGCCACCGACTGCCGCTCGCCGCCGGAGAGCGTGCCGACCGGCTGGTCCACGTCGCGGATGTCGATGCCCATGGCCCGCAGCTCCTCGCGGGCGACCTTCCTGGCCCTGGCCACGTCGAAGGCCAGGCCCTTCTTCGGCTCCGAGCCGAGGAAGAAGTTCCGCCAGACCGACATGAGCGGGATCATCGCCAGGTCCTGGTAGACGGTCGCGATGCCGCGGTCGAGCGCGTCGCGGGGGCTGGCGAAGCGCACCTCCTGGCCGTCCACCAGCAACGAGCCGGCGTCGTGCTGGTGCACCCCGGCGAGGATCTTGATGAGCGTGGACTTGCCGGCGCCGTTGTCGCCGAGCACGCAGGTCACCTCGCCGGCCCGCACGCCCATCGACACCTCGCGCAGCGCCAGCACCGACCCGAACGTCTTGCCGATGCCCCTGGTCTCCAGAATCAATGCTTCACCTCCTCGGCGTACCGCCTGACCAGGCGGTTGGCCAGCGTCGCCAGCAGCAGCATCGCTCCCAGGAAGAACTTGAACCAGTCGGCGTTCCAGCCCAGGAACACGATGCCCTTGTCGGCCATGCCGAAGATGACCGCGCCGATGGCGGCCCCGATCGCGGAGCCGTACCCGCCGGTGAGCAGGCAGCCGCCGATGACGGCGGCGATGATGTAGATGAACTCCTGCCCGATGCCGATGTTGGCCTGCACGGAGGTGTAGCGCAGCGCGAGGATCGTGCCGACCAGCCAGGCGGCGAACGCCGTCGTCATGAACAGGGCGATCTTCGTACGGGCGGCGGCCACGCCGACCGCGCGGGCGGCCTGCTCGTTGCCGCCCACCGCGAAGATCCAGTTTCCGGCCTTGGAACGCATGAGCACCCAGGTGGCCACGGCGGTCACCAGGATCCACCACAGGATCGCCACCCGGAACGAGGTCCCGCCGATCTGGATCGTCCCGGCGAGGATCGCGTTCGCGGCCTCGAAGCCGGGGGCCCGGCGCAGGCCGCTGACCTGCACCGTCCCGGTGATGGCCTTGGTGACGCCGAGGTTGAGGCCCTGCAGCATGAGGAACGTGCCCAGCGTGACGATGAAGCTGGGCAGCCTGGTCCTGGTGACGACCAGGCCGTTGGCCAACCCGATGGCCAGCGCCACGACCAGCCCGACGAGCATCGCCGCCCACACGCTGAACCCGTAGCGGGTGGCCAGCGTGACCAGGATCAGCCCGCTCGTGCCGGTCAGCACGCCGGCCGACAGGTCGAACTCGCCGCCGATCATGAGCAGCGCGACCGCGACGGCCATGATGCCGAGCGTGGCGGCCGGGTCGAGCCAGTTCGCGATGCCGTCCAGGGACCGGAACACCGGCGACTGGGAGGCGAAGAACACGAACACCACGACCAGCCCGACCACCGCGCCCAGCTCGGGCCGGATCAGCAGCCGGCGGGCCAGACCGACGTCGGCGACCCGCTCGTCGGCCGCCAGGGTCATCGCGTGCCCGCCTCGGCCAGCTTGGCCACCTGCTCGGCGTTGTCCTTGGTCACGAAGCCCGGCCCGGTGTTGACGGGCAGGCCGCCGCCGACGGTGTTGAGGTTGTTCTTGTACAGGTTGAGGAACGTGATCGGCAGGTAGCCCTGCAGGTACTGCTGCTGGTCCACGGCGAACAGGATCTCCCCGTCCTTGATCGCGCTCACCACGTCGCCCGACAGGTCGAACGTGGCCAGCTTGGCCGGCGAGCCCGAGTCCTTGATGGCGTCCCTGGCGGCGATCGCGACGGCCGGGTTGAGCGCGAGCACGCCGTTGACCTGCTTGTCCGACTGGAGCTTGGCGGTGACCTTGGAGGTGACGTCGGCCAGGTTGCTCACGTCGACCTGCAGCCGCTCGACCGTGCCGCCCAGCGTCTGCTCGGCGCCCTTGCAGCGCTGGTCGAGGCCGACGTTGCCGGCCTCGTGGATGACGCACAGCAGCTTGGTGACGCCGGCGGCCTTGAGCTGCTCGCCCGCGCCGCGCCCGGCCACGTCCTCCGACTGTCCGACGTGCGTGATCGCGCCGAACGCCTTGGAGGAGTCGGCGCCCGAGTTGATGGTGACCACCGGGATCTTCGCCGCGACGGCCTTGCCGATGGCCTCCTTGAGCGCGTCGGGGTTGGCCATGGAGACCACGATGCCGTCCACCTTCTCGGAGACGGCCTGGTCGATGAGCTGCGACTGTTTGGCGGGGTCGCCGTCACCCTGGTAGGTGACCTTCACTCCGTACTGTCTGCCCGCGGCCTCGGCGCCGTTCTTGACCACGTCCCAGAAGGAGTCGCCGGCGCCTGCGTGGGTGATGACGGCGAAGCTGGCGCTCGCGGCGGCGGAGTTCTCGCCTGGGGCGGCGGCGGAACTCGCGGCGGGAGCGCTCTGCGCGCTCTGCCCTCCGGAGGAGGAGCAGCCGCTCACGGCGAGCGCGCCCAGCAGGGCCAGCACGATCGGGGTACGTCTCATAGGACACCTCCAAGACCAACGGGCTCGCCCTGGTTCTACCTCAATATCATTTCTATGTATAGACATGCGGACTTGTTCACACTAGAACGGAATCTTACGTTCCGATATACTGGCGGGTATGACGAGCGCACCCATGAGCGGCCGCAAGGCGCAGGCCGCCCGCAACGACGAGTTGATCCTGCAGGCGGCCCGGGCGGTCTTCACCGCCGACCCTGGCGCCCCCATCGCGGCCGTGGCCGAGAAGGCGGGCGTCGGGATCAGCGCGCTCTACCGCCGTTACCCCAGCAAGGAGGCGCTGCTGCAGAAGCTGTGCGGCGACGGTCTCCAGCTCTACAGCGAGGTGACCGAGCGGTCGCTGGCCCGGGAAGGCGACCCGTGGGAGGCGTTCGCCGCCTACCTGCGCGGCATCGTGGACGCCGACACCAACTCCCTGACGATCAAGCTGGCGGGCACGTTCACGCCGACCGAGGAGCTGGGCCGCGCCGCGTTCCGGGCCTCGTCGCTGGCCACCGAGGCGCACCGCCGCGCGGTGGAGGCCGGCGTGCTGCGTCCGGACGTGACCACGGCGGACATCGCGCTGCTGTTCGAGCAGCTGGCCTCGATCAAGCTCGGCGACGAGGAGCGCACCGCGCAGCTGCGCCACCGCTACCTGGCGCTCGTGATGGACTCGCTGCGGGTGCCGCCGGCGCACCGGGAGCTGCCGGGCCCACCCCCCGTGGACGAGGAGCTGTCGACGCGCTGGTACCCGTCCTAACCCTCCTGGTCGGCCAGGCGGCTCGCCAGCGCCACGGTGCGGCGGGCCCGGGCGACGATGGGGGCGTCCACGAAGCGGCCGTCGGGTAGCGCGACCGCGCCGAGGCCCGCGCGCTCGGCCTGCTCGGCCGCCTCGACGATCTCCGCGGCCCTGGCCGCCTCCTCCTCCGAGGGGCGGAACGCCTGCCTGATCACGGGGATCTGGCGGGGGTGGATGGCGGTCCTGCCGAACATGCCGAGCCCGCGGCCCGCCAGGCAGGAGGCCAGCAGGCCGGCCTCGTCCTTGACGTTCGGGTAGACGGCCATGGGCACCGGCGGCAGGCCGGCCGCCGCCGCGGCGAGCACCACCTGGAGCCGCAGGTGGTCCATGGCCCGCTCGTCGGTGATGGCCAGCTCGGCGGACAGGTCCTGCTCGCCGAGCGCCACGCCGGCGACCTTCGGGTGCGCCGCGATCTCGCGCGCCGCGACGATCCCGGCCGCCGACTCCAGCAGCGCGTACGCCGGAGCGCCGGTGACCGCGTCGAGCACGGCCACGGACTCGACCTTGGGCAGCCGCACGGCGTCGGCGAGCTCCCCGACGGCCTCGAGGTCGGCCAGCCCTCGCCCGGTGGCCAGGTCGTTGACCCGCACGTGCACCCGCGTCTCCCCCTCGGAGCCCCGGCGGGCGCGCAGGTAGGCGACGGCGTTGGCGCGGGCCTCGTCCTTGCGGGCGGGCACGACCGCGTCCTCGAGGTCGATGATGACGACGTCCGCCCCGGAGGCGACGGCCTTGTCGAAGCGCTCGGGCCGGTCGCCGGGCACGTACAGCCAGGTGACGATCACGCGATCACGCCCTCTTCGCGCAGGGCGGCGATCGCCTCGCCGGTGTAGTCGAGCTCCGCGAGCACCTCGTCGGTGTCGCGCCCGAGCCGCCGTCCCGGCCAGCGGATCGCTCCGGGCGTGTCCGACAGGCGGAACAGCACGTTCTGCAGGGTGACCTTGCCGAGCTCCTCGTCCGGCACCTCCACGAACGTCTCCAGCGCCGCGTACTGCGGGTCCTCGGCGATGTCGGAGACGTCGTAGATGGGCGCGATCGCGGCCTGCGCCTCCTCGAAGCGGGCGATGACCTCGTCGGCGTCCCGCTCGGCGATCCAGGACGCGACGGCCTCGTCCAGCTCGTCCACGTGCTGGACGCGCCCGGCGCCGCTGGCGAACCACGGCTGCTCCACCAGGTCGGGCCGCCCCACCAGGGCGACCACCCGCTCGGCGACGGGCTGGGCACTGGTGGAGATGGCCAGCCACCGCCCGTCCCGGGTCCGGTACGTGTTGCGCGGCGCGTTGCTGCTGGACCGGTTGCCGGTGCGGCGCGGCACGACGCCCAGCGCCTTGTACGCGGTCATCTGCGGCCCCAGGATGCCCAGGATCGGCTCGATGATCGCCAGGTCGATGACCTGCCCCCGTCCACTCTGCTCCCTGGCGCGCAGGGCCACCATGATCGCGTACGACATGGCCAGGCCCGCGATGCCGTCGGCGAGCGCCAGCGGCGGCAGCGTGGGCGGCCCGTCGGGCTGCCCGGTCATGGCCGCGAACCCGCTCATCGCCTCGGCCAGCGTCCCGAATCCCGGCTGCCTGGCCATCGGCCCGGACTGCCCGAACCCGGTCATCCGCGCCACGATCAGCCGCGGGTTGAGCTCGAGCAGGTCTTCGGGGGCGAGGTTCCAGCGTTCGAGGGTGCCGGGGCGGAAGTTCTCGATCAGCACGTCGGACCGCTCGGCCAGGCGGCGCAGGATCCCCTGGCCGTCGGGGTGCGACAGGTCCACGGCCGCCGTGCGCTTGTTGCGCGCGAGCGTCTTCCACCACAGGCCCACGCCGTCCACGGACGCGCCGTGCCCGCGCGACGGGTCGCCGCGCCGGGGGTGCTCGATCTTGATCACGTCGGCGCCGAAGTCGCCCAGCATCATCGCGGCGGAGGGACCGGCGAACAGGGTCGCCGCGTCGATGACCCGAAGGTCTGCGAGGCTCGTCATAGGTATGTAACTTATAAGAAATATGTCATAGGTCAATCTATGGAAAATGGGGACATGTCGCCTACTGAGCCGCGGCCGCCGATGAGCAAGGCCGAGTACGTCTACAGCGTGCTGCTCGACGAGATCCGCACCGCGCGGATCCCGGGCGGCACGGCGCTGCGGGCCGGGGAGGTGGCCCGCCGGCTGGGCGTGTCGGTCACCCCCGTGCGCGAGGCGCTGCGCAGGCTGGAGAAGGACCGGCTGATCAGCTACGAGGCGCATCACGGCGCGACCGTCGTTGACCTGGGCGACGATGCCCTGGCCGAGTACTACGGCCTGCGCGCGGTGGTCGAGGGCCTGGGCGCGCGCCTGGCGGCGGGCCGGATCACCCCGGAGGAGCTGGCCGGGCTGCGCGAGCTGCACGCCTCGATGGCCGAGGACGCCGCGCACGGCAGGCACGACCGGCTCGGGGAGCAGAGCGTTCGATTCCACCTGCGCATCGTGGACATCGGCGGCCCGGCCTTCCTGGGCGCGCACGCCAGATCGGTGCGCAACAGCGTCCCGGTGCCCGCCGACGCGTCGCTGTGGCTGGACGAGGCCCAGGTGCGGGCCCAGCTCGACGCGCACGAGGGCATCCTGGCCGCGCTGGCGGCCGGCGACGCCGAGGCCGCGGAACGCATCATGATCGACCACGTGCGCCGGGCCGGGGATTACCGGCAACAGCACTGACCGAATACGTACGTCATGGCCGCCGATGACAAAAATCAGCGTTCGGCTCTGCTCTATTGCAACTCGATTACACCTGTTGCACGATGGCCACTCAAGTGGTCTGGCACCCGAGGGGGCAGGGACTGTGGCGGACGCGTGGACACTGCATCCCGACTACCGGACCCCTCCGGTCCCCGCAGCCGCAGGCATCGTCCCAGGCTCCTGGCGGCACCCCGACGGCGGCCAGGTCATGAACGGCACCTACGAACGGCCCCTTCCCGACCGGCGGGTCGAGGTCGTCACCATCTGGTACGGCTATGCGCTCAGCCACTGGAGCGGGCCGCGCATGCCGCGGTTCAGCAGCCCGCTGGTCTCGGCCTGGAACCCGGTGCTGGCCCAGGGGCTGGCCGTCGACCCGGGCTCCCCCTCGCCGTACCACGACGAACTGTGGTGCGACCGGTGGATCGCCGACGCCCTGCTGTACGGGCGCAAGCCGTACGGGGCGTTCACGCTGCCCGCGGCCGAGGCGCTGCGCTGGTTCGCCAAGAGCGGCGGCACCGGCCTCGTCTACCACGCCGAGCCGGTCGGCGGGCTGATCAGGGTCGTGGCGGGCACGGCCGAGCGCTACGCGCAGCTGTTCGACCTGGACGCGCTGATCGCCGACTACCGCGGCGCGCTGCCGCCCGACCTGGCCGAGCCGGAGGTGGCGGCGCTGGAGGCGCACGGCGGCCACTCCCCCGCGCTGCACTACATCCTCAGCGAGAACGGCGAAGCCCGCTTCGCCCGGGCGCCGCTGTCGGTCCGCGGCCTCACCCTCGGATACCCTCCACGGGAGACGGCCGCCCGCATCGCCGCCGCGGCCCTTTCGTGACCGCACCCACCACCGGAGCGCCGCTGTGACCGCGAGATTCATGCCGGGCGTCAAAGGGGTCCTGTTCGACCTCGACGGCACCCTGTTCGACCACCGTGGCGCCGCCGACGCCGCGATCGTCGCGTGGGTGACGGCACACTCCCCCGGTCATCCGCGCCTGGACGAGGTGCCCGCGCTCTGGGCCGGCTTGGAGGCGGTGTACCTGGCGATGTGGCAGGCGGGCGAGTGCTCCGCGCAGGAGCAGCGGCGCCGCCGCCTGCGCGCGCTCTGCCAGGAACTGGCCGTGCCGGCGCCCGGCGACCTGGACGCCGCCTACGCGGACTTCGGCGAACGCTACCGGCAGGGCTGGATCGCCTACCCGGACGCGGCGGGGGCGGTGGCGGAGCTGGGCGGGTTCGCGCTCGGGGTGCTGACGAACGGGGTGCTGCCGATGCAGGAGGCGAAGGTCCGCACGATCGGGCTGGCCGACCTGGTCGGGCCGGTGCTGACGGGCGAGGTGCTGGGCGGCCACTTCAAGCCGTCGCCCGCCGCCTACACCGGCGCCGCCGCGGCGCTGGGGCTGGCGCCGGAGCAGGTGCTGCTGGTGGGCGACGACGTGATCAACGACGTGACGGGGCCGGCGGCGACCGGGATGCGCTCGGTCTGGCTCGACCGGCTCGGGGTCGAGCCGCCACCCGCCGGCTTCCCGCGCATCACCTCACTGACCGAGCTCCCGCGGCTGCTTCGCTAGCGGCGTCACCGGGGCGCGAGCTCGGCCAGCACCGAGCCGTCCAGGTCGAAGCCGCCCACATGCGCCAGGTAGGACCCCTGTGCCAGCGGGTCACCGAGGTAGACGCCGCCCGCCTGGCGCACCAGCAGCGCCCCCGCGGCCACGTCCCAGGGGTGGGCGCGGGTGCCGTAGGCGGCGTCCGACCAGCCGGCGGCGACGTGCGCGAGCTTGAGCGCGGCGCTGCCCGGCTTGCGCACGGCCGAGAAGGACTCCAGGAACCGGCCGTAGCGGCGCAGCGCCTCCTCTCCGTCCGCCTCCAGGTCCGCGGGCGTCGGATAGCTCGACAGGAGCATCGCCTCCCGGTCTCTCGTGGCTCCGGCGCTCCTCAACGGCGTGCCGTTGCACCAGGCCCCCTCGGTGGAGGCGCCGAACTCGTCCTCGCGTACGGGGTCGTACACCACGCCGGCGACCAGCTCGCCGCGTGCGGCCACCGCGATCGACACGCAGAAGAACGGCAGCCCGGCGGCGAAGTTGGCGGTGCCGTCGATGGGGTCGATGTACCAGACGAGGTCGCCGGAGCCGGTCGTGCCACCCTCCTCGCCGACGATCACGCTCTCGGGCACGCGGGCCGCGATGACCGCGCGGATCGTCTCCTCGGCGGCGCGGTCGTGCTCCGTCACCGGGTCGTGGAAGTCGCGTTTGGTGGACACCTCGGGCCGGGATCTGAAGGCCTTGCGCAGCCGGGGCCCGACGGCTCTGGCCGCCTCGGTGGCGATGTCCAGCAGGTACGTCACGTCCATCTTCACTCCCGAAGCAGGGGAAAGGGCATCATGACCCTCTATGCCCACTTCGCCCGGCCCGGTTGTTTGTCAGGACATTCTGACCTGCGTTAAGCTGATCAGCATGACCGCGAATCTCGCCATCGACCTGGACCGATCCAGTCCCGTGCCGCTCTACTTCCAGGTGGCCGAGCAGATCGCCGAGGCCATCCGGCGAGGGGACCTGGCGCCCGGCTCCCGGCTGGACAACGAGATCCTGCTGGCCGACAAGCTGGGCCTGTCGCGGCCCACGATCCGCCAGGCCATCCAGTATCTCGTGGACAAGGGCCTGCTGGTGCGCAAGCGCGGCGTCGGCACCCAGGTCGTCCACGGGCAGGTCAAGCGCTCGGTGGAGCTGACGAGCCTCTACGACGACCTGCGCAGGGCGGGCCAGGAGCCGGCCACGCAGGTGCTGGCGCTGGAGCCGCGCCCGGTCGAGGAGGAGGTCGCCCAGATCCTGGGCGTGGAGGCGGGCGCGGAGATCCTCTATCTCGAGCGCCTGAGGTTCGCGGCCGGAGAGCCCCTGGCGGTGCTGCACAACTGGCTGCCGCTCGGCCTGGCCAAGCTCACCGCCGCCGACCTGGAGAGCCGCGGCCTGTACGAGCTGCTGCGCGCCGCGGGCGTGCGGATGCGGGTCGCCAACCAGCGGATCGGCGCACGGGCCGCCACCCAGGCCGAGGCCAGGCTGCTGGACGAGCGCCGCGGCGCGCCGCTGCTGACCATGATCCGCACCACGTACGACGACCAGGGCCGGGCCGTCGAGCACGGCTCACACGTCTACCGGGCCTCGCACTACTCCCTCGAGGTCACTCTCATCGAGCGCTGAGGCGGCCCGCCGCTTCAGGTAGAGCGTGGTGCAGATCCCGAACACCACGGCCACCACGAGCCCCACCCACGAAAAGCCCTTCAGCCACTTCTCGGCGACGAGCCCGAGATAGAAGATCACCGTGGTGGTGCCGCCCGCCCACACGATCCCGCCGAGCACGTTGGCGACGGCGAACTTCCAGTACGGCATGCGCAGCGCCCCCGCCAGCGGCCCGGCCAGGATGCGCAGCAGCGCGATGAACCGCCCGACGAAGACCGCCCACACCCCGAACCGCTGGAAATACCCTTCGGCCTTGGCGATGTGCCGGGGCCCGAAGTGCTTCGGGAAGCGCCGCCCGAGCCGCTCGAACAGGGGCGCGCCGCCCCTGCGCCCGATCGCGTAGCCCGCGGAGTCCCCCAGGATGGCCCCGGCGCTCGCGCACGCACCGACCCAGAAGGGGTGCACCACGCCCTTGGACGCCAGGATCGAGGCGCTGACCAGGACGATCTCGCCGGGCAGCGGGATGCCGAGGCTCTCGAACCCGATCACCAGCGCGACCATGGCGTAAAGCCAGCCGGCCGGGATCGCCTGCAACCATTCGTCGATATGCACGCGCGCAACCCTAGCGCCGTCACATCACCACAAGACCCGCGATCGAGACCTTCCTTCCGCACCGGACGGTCAGCGTTCGCTGTCCAGCATGGACATCTGCGCCTCGGCGTACCGCGAGCCGGCGGCGGCGCCCTCGGGGACGGCCGCCTCGACGGCCGCCAGGTCCTCGGCGGTCAGGCTCACGTCCAGCGCGCCCAGGGCCTCGGCCAGCCGCTCGCGCCGCCGCGCCCCGACGAGCGGGACGATCTCCTGGCCCTGGGCCAGCACCCAGGCGATGGCCAGCTGCGCGACCGTGGCCCCCTTGGCCTCGGCGAGGTTCCGCAGCGCCTCCACCAGCGTGAGGTTGTGCGCCAGGTTGTCGCCGGAGAAGCGCGGGCTGGCGGCGCGGAAGTCGCCGGCGACCACCTCGCGGTCCTTGGACCAGTGGCCGCTGAGCAGCCCCCTGGACAGCACCCCGTACGCGGTCACGCCGACGCCCAGCTCGCGGCAGGCCGGCAGGATGTCCCGCTCGATGCCCCTGGACAGCAGCGAGTATTCGAGCTGCACGTCGGCGATCGGGTGGACGGCGTGGGCCCGCCGGATGGTCTCGGCCCCGGCCTCCGACAGCCCGACGTGCCGCACGCGCCCCTTGGCGACCTCCTCGGCGATGGCGCCGACGGTCTCCTCGATCGGCACGGCCGGGTCGACCCGCGCGATCCGGTAGACGTCCACGTGGTCGGTGCCGAGGCGGCGCAGGGTGTAGGCGAGCGAGCTCTTGACGGCCGCGGGCCGGCCGTCATAGCCGAGCCAGTTGCCGTCGTAGTCGCGCTGCGCCCCGAACTTCACGCTGATCCGCACGTCGTCGCGCGAGCGGCCGTCGAGCGCCTGGCGGATGAGCAGCTCGTTGTGGCCCATGCCGTAGAAGTCGCCGGTGTCGAGCAGCGTGATGCCGGCGTCGAGGGCGGCGTGGATGGTGGCGATGGACTCGGACGTGTCGGCCGGCCCGTAGAAGTCGGACATCCCCATGCAGCCCAGCCCGAGGTCGGACACGACAGGTCCGCCGGTTCCCAGAGTTCTCATACGGCCAGTATGCCCATTGGACTGACAGATTTCAATTTTTGTCAGTCCGTCGTCCGATCCGCTCGGCGTCGGCTCGGGAGGCCACGCGGACGAAGTCGAGGTGCGCGTTGGCGGGATCGGCGGCGGCCCGCCGGTAGCGCTCCCGGTAGACGGCGTGCTTCGTCCAGGCCCACCGGATGATCGACTCGTCCTTGTCGAGGAGGAAGCGGAGGGATTCCCTGTTGCCGTTCCACAGCTCGGCGCCGGTGGCCATCCGGCGCAGCGTCCTGACCAGGAGCTGGCGCATGACCGCCGGCCTGGGCAGGTCGATCCAGACCACGGTGTCGGCCCGCGACCACACCAGGTCGCGTACGGCGGAGTAGTTGCCGTCGACCACCCACCCGTCCGCCGCCGTGAACGCGTCGACCTCGGCCCGGAACTCCTCCGGCGGGCGCGGCGTCCACCCCGCCATGTGGAAGACGGAGTCGAGCTCCAGCCACGGCACCCCCAGCCGCCCGGCCAGCGCGGCCGCCAGCGTCGACTTCCCCGACCCGGAGTTCCCCACCACGGACACGCGTCTCACCCGGCACAATCTACTGCCGGGCGGGCCGGCCGAAGGAGCCGCGCTCCACGTACAGCACGTTCACGTGGGAGTGGCCGCAGCGGTTCGACGGGCGCGTCACATGCTGAGGTCCCCCGTCTCCATGTAGATCTCGTCGACCACCTCCACCTGGGCGTGGAAACCGTGCTCCCCGGTACGGGAGACGCCCAGGTCGAAGTCCCCCTCCGCCGTGTCGCCCACCACGAGCCGCCGCCGGGGCGTGTCCGCCCGGCCGAACGTCACCGGCACCGGACGCTCGAAGTCCGCGGGCGGCTCGCCGGTGACGCCGGGCTCGTGGCGCACGGTCCCCGGGACCAGGCGGACGGCGAGGACCTGGTCGAAGTCGGGGCGGGCGGTGATCTCGTGCGCGAGGTGCAGCCCGCCCGCCCGGCCGAAGCACAGGTAGCTCAGCGGCGCCTGGTCGTCGTGACGGGCCGCCGGGTCGAGCCGCCGGAAGAAGAAGACGCGCTTGATGCGCGCCGTGACGTCCTCGGCGATCGGGGTGCCGCCGCGCTCGAAGTGCCCCTGGAAGACGGTGCCCCGCACCGAGGTCCGCACCGGCCCGCCGTCGGGGTCGAGCTCCAGGATGTCGAACGGGTCCGGCACGAACGTGCGCAGGTCGTCGACCTTGCGCACCACCTCGCGCACGTCGTCGCGGAAGCCGACCTCCATGAGCACCTGGAAGCGGTGCGCCGGGACGTGGAACATCGGCAGGTGCGAGAAATAGAGCGGGTCGTCGCCGAAGAGCAGCATTCCGTGGACGTCGAACGTCTCGGGCTGGGCCCGGTCATGGCCCTGGTCGTGGTGCGCGTGCATGGTCGCCTCCGGTTTTCCGCTGGGCACCCAGTACAGCCCCGGCGGCGCGATGAACGCCTGAGTACGGGCTACTCAATCGCCCCCGTGTAATCGGCGATCAAGTGGCGTGCAATCCGTCCCGCGTACAACTCGGGAGACGCCTGCGGCGGGCGAGGAGAGGGCGGGGAGAGCGATGGGCACGGGACTGTGGATGTCGATGGTGATCACAGGGGTGGCGCTCCTGGTCCTGGCGTGCGTCGGGCTGCCGTTCCTGATCGCCTCCTGGACCGGCCGGCAGCTCCTGTCCACCGGCATCGCCGCGCAGGCGGTGATCGAGTCGATGGCCGACACCGGCGTGACGATCAACGGGCAGCCGCTCGTCAGCTTCGTCCTGGGCGTGCGGACGCAGGACGGGCAGGTGCACCGGGTCACGCACCGGCAGTCGCTGCCGCGCCTGCCCATGGGCATGGTCGTGCCCGGCGCGGTGGTGCCGGTCAAGGTGGACCCGCAGCGGCGTGACCGGGTGCGCATCGACTGGGCGTCCTGGCGCCCCGCCCCGTACGGCGCATAGGAGCCGAGCGCCAGACCGACCCGTCCGGTAGTTTCCGGACGGGTTACGTTCTTTTTTCCATCCGGTCCTAACCCTTGGCAACTTACCTCCCAGACACCTAAGGTTCAGTGCAATGCCACACATTACTGGGAAGGTTCATGACGTCCAAGCAGGTCAGGCCCCTGGCCGGCGCCGTAAGCACCATCGCAGGAGCAGTGCGGCCGCTGTCCGGAGCACGTATCACCGGCGGACTGCTGCATGACTGGCAGCGCCGC
Source organism: Nonomuraea sp. NPDC003707 (assembly GCF_053587055.1). NCBI lineage: Bacteria > Bacillati > Actinomycetota > Actinomycetes > Streptosporangiales > Streptosporangiaceae > Nonomuraea > Nonomuraea sp. NPDC003707. The sequence goes on from NZ_JBSFNK010000011.1 coordinate 63,732, forward strand.
AACCGCAGGGCCACAATCCCCCACACCGTCGAGCAGCTCCGCGCGGCGGGCAACGTCGCCAACCTGAGCCGCCTCCTGGAGGACGACCCCGCCCCCTACCGGGGCCGGTACCCGTTCCTCGACACCGACCTGTACAAGACCCTCGAAGGTCTGGCGTACGAGCTCGGCGACGGAGACACCTCGGCCGGGGAGTTCTTCGACGAGGTGGTCGGCCTGCTGGAGCGGGTCCAGGCCGGCGACGGCTACCTCAACTCCTTCTTCCAAGACCCCTCTTCGGAAAAGAAGCCGTGGGAGGACCTGGCCTGGGGGCACGAGCTGTACAACCTGGGCCACCTCATCCAGGCGGCCGTCGCCGCGAACCGGCGGATGGGCGACGACCGGCTGCTGCGCGTGGCCACGCGCTTCGCCGACCTGGCGGTGGAGCGATTCAATGAGACGGGCGTCTGCGGCCACCCCGAGGTGGAGATGGCGCTGGTCGAGCTGTACAGGGAGACGGGCGAGCGCCGCTACCTGACGCTTGCGGCGGCGTTCGTCGACCGCCGCGGCACCGGGCAGATGGAGCACCGCATCTTCCCCGGCGAGTACTTCCAGGACCACGTGCCCTTCCGCGAGCTCCCGTCGGTGACCGGCCACGCGGTGCGCATGGCCTACCTGGCGGCGGGCGCGGCCGACGTCTTCCTGGAGACCGGCGACCGGTCGCTGTTCGAGGCGCTGGAGCGGCTCTGGGACGACATGGTGGCGACCAAGCTGTACGTCACCGGCGGCCTGGGCAGCCGCCACTCCGACGAGGCGATCGGCGACCGCTACGAGCTGCCGTCCGAGCGCGCCTACAGCGAGACCTGCGCGGCCATCGGCGTCATGCAGTGGGCGTGGCGGATGTTCCTGGCCGGCGGCGACGCGAAGTACCTCGACGTGTTCGAGCGCGTGCTCTACAACGCCTACGCCGTGGGCCTGTCGGCCGACGGCACGGCGTTCTTCTACGACAACCCGCTGCAGCGCCGCCCCGACCACGCGCAGCGCAGCGGCGCGGAGGCGGGCGGCGAGGCGCTGCGCCGCGCCTGGTTCACCTGCCCGTGCTGCCCGCCCAACATCGTGCGGTGGATGGCCCAGCTCGCCGACTACGTGGCGGCCGAGCGGGACGGCGCCGTGCTGATCACCGCCTACACGCAGGCCACGATCCGGACGGCCGAGCTGGAGCTGGCGATGGAGACGGCCTACCCGTGGGACGGCGACGTGCGCATCACCGTCGAGCGGGCCCCGGCCGGGCCGTACGGGCTGGTGCTGCGCGTCCCCGGCTGGGCCCGGAACGTGACCGTCACCGTCAACGGCGAGCCCTGCGACGCGCCGGAGTCCGGCGGCTGGGTCACCCTGCACCGCACGTGGTCGCCGGGCGACGAGGTGCGCCTCACCCTGCCCATGCCGGTCCGGGCGCACGGCTCGCACCCCTACCTGGACGCCACCCGGGGCGCGGTCAGCCTGGCCCGGGGGCCGCTCGTGTACTGCGTCGAGCAGCACGACAGCCCGCAGGCCCCCGTCGACGACCTGCTCGTCGACGCCCACGACGTTGTTAACGCGCACACCGAGCGCCGCGACGCGGCCGTCGTGCTGCGCGTGGAGGCGGACACGGCTCCCCCGCCCACCGCCGAGCTCTACCCCGAGCTCCCTCTGCACGAGGCGCTCCCGGAGACGAGGGTCGCGGCGACCTTCGTCCCCTACTTCCTGTGGGGCAACCGCGGCCCCCAAGCCATGCGGGTCTGGGTCAGGACCCCCTGGACCAACGGAAAGAAGGCATCATGATGAGGAGATCGGCGGCGCTCGCGAGCGTCACCATGACCACCGTGCTGGCGCTCAGCGCCTGTGGCGGGGGCGGCGGCGCGGCGGCCCCCGGCGCGGGCACGGGCACGGGCGCCTCGGGCGGGCCGGGCGCGCCGGCCGCGACGGGCGGCACCGTGCACATCCTGAACAAGGCGGACTTCTCCCATCTGGACCCGACGCGGGGCTTCGACGGTGGAGTGAACAACTTCTACCGGCTCATCTACCGGGGGCTGACGATGTTCGGCGCGGGTCCGGGCGCCGAGGGCACGAAGATCGTGCCCGACCTGGCCACCGACACCGGCACACCGTCGGACGGCGGCAAGACGTGGACGTTCAAGCTCAAGGACAACCTGTTCTTCGAGGACGGCTCGCCGATCAACAGCGAGTCCGTGAAGTTCGGCTTCTCGCGCACGTTCGACCCGGAGGCCGGGATCGGCTCCCCGTACGGGAAGCTGCTGCTGGACGCGCCCAAGGACTACAAGGGCCCGTACCTGGACGGCGACCTGAAGACGATTGAGACGCCCGACGACAAGACGGTCGTCTTCCACCTCAAGAAGCCCTACGCCGACTTCCCGAGCGCGCTCGCGCTGGCCAACTTCACCCCCTTCCCCAAGGGCACGGGGGCGGGCGCGGCCTTCGACACCAAGCCGATCTCGAGCGGGCCGTACAAGGTGGCGAGCTACCAGCGCGGCGTGTCGCTGAAGCTGGAGCGCAACCCGCAGTGGAAGCGTGAGACCGACACCGTCCGGGCGGCCAAGCCGGACGCGTTCGAATGGACGTTCGGCCTCGACGCGGCCACCATCGACGAGCGCATGCTGGCCGAGCAAGGCACCGACACCGACGCCATCGGCCCGTCGATCCAGGCGGCGACCGTGGCGCGGGTGCAGGCGCCCCAGATCAAGCAGCGCACGCTGGCCGGGCTCAACGGCTGCACCACGTACATGGGCCTGAACACCACCAAGAAGCCCCTGAACGACGTGCGCGTGCGCCAGGCGATCAACCTGGCGATCAACAAGGACACCGTGGTCGCGGGCATGGGCGGCGGCGCCCTGGCCGCCAAGGGCACCTCGATCCAGCCGCCCACGGTCGCGGGCCGGGTCGACTACGACCCGTACCCGTACAACCCCGAGGAGGCCAAGAAGCTGCTGGCCGAGGCCGGCCAGGCGAACGGGTTCACGCTGACGCTCGACACCCGGCCGGACCCGAAGATGGCCGCGGTGGCGGTGGCGATCCAGGACGCGCTCAAGCAGGTGAAGATCGACGTCAAGATCAACAACATCGACACCTCGACGTACTACGAGGTCATCGGCACGCCGGCGCAGCAGCACGACGCCGCCGTCACCGGCTGGTGCCCCGACTGGGCCTCCGGCGCGACGTTCCTGCCCCCGCTGTTCGACGGCCGCAACATCACCGACAAGGGCAACGCCAACCTCGCGCAGATCAACGACAAGGGCATCAACCAGCGGATCGACGAGATCGCCGCGATGACGGACGTGCAGGCGGCCAACGCGGCCTACGGCGAGCTGGACAAGCAGATCATGAAGGAGGCGCCGATCGTCCCGCTGGCCTACGAGAAGCTCATCCTCCTGGTCGGCTCGAACATCGCGGGCGCCTACCAGTCCAACTCCTTCTCCGGCGGCATCGACCTGATCTCCGTCGGCCTGGCGAAGCCGACGAAGTAAATGGCCGTCGTCGCTTACTCCCCGAGCACGTCGAGGGCACGGGTCACGAGCGCGCTGCTGCGCGACAGGGGCGCGGTGCTGAGCACCGCGTTCCTGTCGCTGATCGTGCTGATGGCGATCGGAGCGCCGCTGATCAGCGCGATCACCGGCCACGGCCCGAACGACTTCGACACCGCCGCCGTCAACACCGACCTGGGCGGGGTGCCGCGCGGGTCGCTCGGCGGCATCAGCGCCGACCACCTGCTCGGCGTCGAGCCGCAGAACGGCCGCGACATCCTGGCCCGCATCGCCTACGGCGCGCGCGTCTCGCTGCTGATCGCGGCCTCCGCCACGGCGCTGACGACCCTGCTGGGCGTGGTGCTGGGCATGCTGGCCGGGTTCTACCAGGGCTGGGTGGACCAGGTGATCTGCCGGGTCATGGACTTCCTCATGGCCTTCCCCGCGCTCATCTTCATGATCGCGATCCTGTCGTCGCTGCCGCAGGGGAACCGGCCGGTGCTGCTGGTCCTGGTGATCAGCGTGTTCGGCTGGCCGTACCTGGCGCGGGTGGTGCGCGGGCAGACGATGACGCTGGTGAACAGGGAGTTCGTGGAGGCCGCCCGCGCGTCGGGCGCCTCCACGGGCGCGCTGGTGTTCAAGGAGATCCTGCCGAACCTGCGCAGCTCGCTGATCGTGATGACCACCCTGGCCGTGCCCGGCTACGTCGGCACCGAGGCGGGGCTGTCGTTCCTGGGTGTCGGCGTCACGCCGCCGACGCCGTCGTGGGGGCAGATGATCTCGAGCTCGGTCGCCTGGTACTCCGTCGATCCCATGTACTTCGCGATCCCCGGCGTGTTCCTGTTCCTCACCGTGCTGTCGCTGACGGTGCTCGGGGACCGGCTGCGGGCCGCTTTCGACGCCGGGGAGGCCTCATGATGGCGCGTTACATCGCCGGGCGGCTCGCCGGGGTGGTGCTGATCCTCTTCCTGGTGTGCCTGTTCACGTTCATCATCTTCTTCACGCTCCAGCCCGACCCGGCGGTGATGATCTGCGGCAAGACGTGCACGCAGGAGCGCATCGACCAGATCCACGCCGTGCTGGGGCTGGACGAGCCGCTGCTGAAGCAGTTCTTCGGCTTCCTCGTCGGGATCTTCGCCGGGCGCGACTACGGCCAGGGCGCGAACCTGGTGCACTGCGGCGCCCCGTGCCTGGGCTACAGCTTCCAGACCGGCCAGTCCGTGTGGGACATGGTGGTCGAGCGGCTGCCGGTCAGCGCCACCGTCGCGATCGGGGCCGCGGTGCTGTGGCTGCTCATCGGGATCGCGGCGGGGCTGCTCAGCGCGGTCAAGGAGGGCACCTGGTGGGACCGCACGGCGATGGGGCTGGCGCTGGGCGGCTCCAGCGTCCCCAACTACGTGCTGGCGCTGGCGCTGCAGTACGTGCTGGTGGTGCAGCTGCAGGTGCTGCCGTTCCCGCGGGCCGTGGCGTTCGCCGACGATCCGGTGGTGTGGTTCCAGTCGTACCTGATGCCGTGGATCGTGCTGGCCACCGGCTACGCCTGCCTCTACAGCCGGCTCACCCGGGCGAACGTGATCGACACCCTCGCCGAGAACTTCATGCGCACGGCCCGGTCCAAGGGCCTGAGCCCGGCCCTGACCATGCGCAGGCACGCCCTGCGCCCGGCGCTGACGCCCATCGCCACGATCTTCGGCATGGACTTCGCCGCGCTGCTGGGCGGCGCGCTGATCACCGAGACGGTGTTCGGGCTGAACGGGGTCGGCAAGATGGCCGCCGACTCCATCACCAAGAACGACCAGCCGGTGATCATGGCCGTGACGCTGCTGGCGGCGTTCTTCGTGGTGATCGGGAACGTGGTGATCGACCTCGTCTACACGAGGCTGGACCCGAGAGTGAGGATCACGGCCAAATGAGCGACCTGCTTGTCGTGGAGGACCTCACCGTCACCTTCCCCACCACGCGCGGCCCGGTGGACGTGGTCAAGGGCGTGTCCTTCACCGTCGGACGGGACGAGACCGTCGGCATCGTCGGCGAGTCCGGGTCCGGCAAGTCCATGACCAGCCTGGCGGTCATGGGGCTGCTGCCCAAGGGCGCCAGGACCAGCGGGAGCATCCGGCTGGACGGCACGGAGCTGCTCGGCCGCCCGGACCGGGACCTGCGTCGCCTGCGCGGCGACCAGATGTCGATGATCTTCCAGGATCCGCTGTCGTCCCTGAACCCGTACTACACGGTCGGCCTGCAGATCGAGGAGATGTACCGTGCCCACCGCGGCGGCTCGCGCGCGGCGGCGCGGAAGGTCGCGATCGAGGCGCTGCGGCAGGTGGACCTGCCGGAACCGGAGCGGCGGGTGGACTACTACCCGCACCAGTTCTCCGGCGGGCAGCGGCAGCGCGTCATGATCGCGATGGCCCTGGTGTGCTCGCCGGCGCTGCTGATCGCCGACGAGCCGACCACGGCCCTGGACGTGACCGTGCAGGCGCAGATCCTGAAGCTGCTGGCCGGCCTGCGGCAGGAGCGCGGCATGGGCATGGTGTTCATCACGCACGACCTGGCCGTGATCAGCTCGATCGCGACCCGCGTGCTGGTGATGCGGCAGGGCGAGCAGGTCGAGTACGGCACCGCCGAGCAGGTCTTCGCCGAGCCGCGCCACGACTACACCAAGATGCTGCTGGAGAGCATCCCGCGCATCGACGATCCAGTAGACGGCGGGGTGAAGGCATGACGCTGCTGCGGGCCAAGGACCTGACCAAGCGGTTCGTCTCGCGCGGCCCACTGGGCGCCAGGGCCGAGTTCACGGCGGTCGACCAGGTCAGCTTCGAGGTACGGCTCGGCGAGACGCTGGCCGTGGTCGGCGAGTCCGGCAGCGGCAAGTCGACGACCGCCCGCATGATCGCCAAGCTGATGGACCCGAGCGAGGGCACGCTGGAGTTCGACGGCGAGGACGTCACCCACGCCAAGGGGGCCGCGCTGGCCCGCTTCCGCGCCAACGTCCAGGTCGTCTTCCAGGACCCGTTCTCCTCGCTCAACCCCCGCCACACGGTGGAGCGGATCCTGATGGCGCCGCTGGACTACCAGGGCATCGCGCCCGACGGCGGGCGGCGGGCGCACGCCAAGGAGCTGATGGAGCGGGTCGGCCTGAACCCCGACCACTCGCTCCGCTACCCCGCGCAGTTCTCCGGCGGGCAGGCGCAGCGCATCGGCATCGCCCGCGCGCTGGCCGTCAACCCCAAGCTCGTGATCTGCGACGAGGCCGTCTCGGCGCTGGACGTGTCGGTGCAGGCCCAGGTGATCGAGCTGCTGCGGCGGCTGCAGCGCGAGAGCGGCTTCAGCTACGTGTTCATCGCCCACGACCTGGCCGTCGTCCGGCAGATCGCGCAGCGGGTCGCGGTGATGAGCAAGGGGCAGATCGTCGAACTGGGGGACGCCGAGCAGGTCTTCGGCGAGCCCCGGCATGATTACACGCGTACGCTGCTGGCGGCCATCCCGCGCATCAACCCGGAGTGGGACCGCCGCAGGAGGGAGAAGCTGTGATCACCGCGACCTACACGATCCCGGGGATGCGGGTACGCGACCACGTCGTGGAGGTGCCGCTCGACTGGTCGGACCCGGAGGCCACGATCAGGGTCTTCGCCAGGGAGCTCGTGGACCCCACCCGGGACGGCCACGACCTGCCGTGCCTGCTCTACCTGCAGGGCGGGCCGGGCGGCAAGGGGCCGCGTCCCGTCGGCACGTCGGGCTGGCTCGGCCAGGCGCTGGAGAAGTACCGGGTGATCCTGCTCGACCAGCGGGGCACCGGCCGCAGCTCGCGGATCGACGGGCGGGTGATGAGCGCGCTCGACCCGCAGGAGGGCGCCGACTACCTGGCCCGCTTCCGCGCGGACTCGATCGTGGCCGACGCCGAGCACCTGCGCAAGACCGTCTTCGGCGGGCGGCGCTGGTCGACGCTCGGGCAGAGCTACGGCGGCTTCCTGACGCTGACGTACCTGTCGCAGGCGCCCGAAGGGCTGAGCGCCTGCTACGTGGCGGGCGGGCTGCCCTCCGTGGACCCCGACGCGTCGGAGGTCTACCGGCGCACCTATCCCCGGGTCGCGGCCAAGAACGCCGAGTTCTACCGCCGCTACCCGCACCACGCCGAGACGGTGGCCCGGCTGGCCGACCGGCTGGCCTACGGCGACGTGCTGCTGCCCGACGGCGACACGCTCACCGTGCGGCGGCTGCAGTCGCTGGGGATCGACTTCGGCATGAAGCCGGGGTACGAGCGCATGCACTGGCTGCTCGACGAAGCCCTGCTGGAAGGAGGGGAACTGCCGGAGACGTTCCTGCACCAGGTGCTGGCCCGCTCCTCCTACGCCGACAACCCGCTGTTCGCCGCGCTGCAGGAGAGCATCTACGGCTCCGGTCCCGGCGCGACCGCCTGGGCGGCGCAGCGCGAGCGCGCCAACCACCCCGCCTTCGCCGAGGACGCCCGGCCGCTGCTGTTCACCGGCGAGATGATCTATCCGTGGATGTTCGCGGAGATCCGCGCGCTGCGCCCCTTCCGCGCCGCCGTCGACCTGCTCGCCGAACGGGCCGAGTGGCCGGCGCTGTACGACCTGGACCGCCTGGCGGCCAACGACGTGCCGGTGGCGGCGGCCGTCTACTTCGACGACATGTACGTCGACTCGGGGCTGCAACTGGACACCGCCTCCAGGGTGGGCAACACGCAGGCCTGGGTCACCAACGAGTACGAGCACGACGGCATCGGCGAGGAGCGCGTCTTCGCCCGCCTGACCGGACTGGTGCGCGACATAGGAGGAGGAATCACCAGTGAGTGACGGCAAACCCCCCAAGCTGACAGAGGTCCCCGCGTTCCGCGAGTTCATCGCCCAGGGCTGGGACGCCCCCGCCCGTACCCCCGACCTCGTGCCCGGGGCGGCCGAGGCGGCCGCCGCGCACCGCGAGCGCCTGGCCGCCGCGCTGCCCGGCAGGACCGTGGTGGTGAAGGCGGGCCGGGCTCCGGTACGCAGCAACGACACCGCCTACGACTTCCGCGTGGACAGCGACTTCTACTGGCTCACCGGCTGCGCCGTGGAGAGCGCCGTCGCCGTGATCGCGGACGGCGCCGCCACCCTCTACCTGCCGCCGCCCGCCCGACCCGGCGACATCGGCTTCTTCGCCGACGCGGCGTACGGGGAGCTGTGGGTGGGCCCGTCCCCGTCCCTCGCCGAGTGGTCGGCGGCGCTCGGGGTCGCGGTGCGGCCGCTGTCGGAGTTCACGGACACGTCCGAACCGGTGGAGGAGCTCCCCCGGGTGCTGGCCGAGCTGCGCATGATCAAGGACGAGTGGGAGATCGGCCAGCTGCGCGAATCCGTGGACCGCACGGTCGAGGGCTTCGCGGCCGTGCTGGCCGAGGTCCCGGCGGCGATCGAGGGAGCGGGCGAGCGGTGGCTGCAGGGCACGTTCGACCGCTACGCCAGGGCGTACGGCAACGGCCCCGGCTACGCCACCATCGTCGGCAGCGGCCCGCACGCCCCCACCCTGCACTGGGTGCGCTGCGACGGACCCGTCCTGCCGGACCAGCTGCTGCTGCTCGACATGGGCGTGGAGGTCCGCAGCCACTACACCGCCGACGTCACCCGCACCTTCCCCGCCTCCGGCGCCTTCTCCCCCGCCCAGCGGCAGGTGCACGACCTGGTGGAGAAGGCGCACCGGGCGGGCCTGGCGGCGGTCGGCCCCGGCCGGCGCTTCACCGACTTCCACCACGCGGCGATGGAGGTCATCGCGCGCGGCCTGGACGACTGGGGACTGCTGCCGGTCTCGGTGGACGAGGCCCTGTCCGACACCGGCCAGCACCACCGCCGCTACCTGATCTGCGGCATCGGCCACCACCTGGGCCTGGACGTGCACGACTGCGCCCAGTCCCGCCCGGAGGCCTACCACGGGGCCGCCATGGCGCCGGGCATGGTGCTCACCGTCGAGCCCGGCCTGTACTTCCACGCCCACGACCTCACGGTCCCGCCGGAGCTGCGCGGGGTGGGGGTGCGGATCGAGGACGACCTGCTGGTGACGCCGTCCGGCGCGGACATCCTGTCGGACGCCCTGCCCATCGACGCCTCCGGCCTGGAACGCTGGGCCAAGGAGTCCACGGTCTGACCCCCGCGGGTTCTCCCGGCACCACCCCACACGGCGCCGGAAGAACCCGCCCCACCCCGGGGACGGGCCGCCGGGTCAGGGTGAGCTGCTGTAGCGGGCCTGGCGGGCGGTGGCGGTGAGGGCCGCCGCACGGGCCGCCTCCGTCGGCGTGAACGGCAGCTCAGGACGCCGGATCAGCAGCGCCCGGTCCGGATTGACCGAGATCACCATCGTGGTGTTGAGCTCGGCCCCCTCGTCCACCGTGTCCCCCGGCCGCCGCCACTCCACCTCCGGCACCCGCAGCAGCTCCGCCATCGCCTCGGGCAGCCGGTCCGGGTCCGCGCTCACCCGCTGAGCCAGCACCAGAGCCTGGACACCGGGATCGGTGAGGTCCTTGACCTGCGCGGGCACGATCACGACGTCATGCCCGCCCGCCTCCGTCAGCGCCCCGGAAAGCGCCTCCAGCGCCAGCCCCGGCGGCGCCTCGATGACGAACTCGTCCAGCGCGTCACACCCCGCGGGCGTGATCGCGCTGCTCCCGGTCGGCGCGATGTGCAGCGCCAGGATGTTGCAGCCCAGCCGCCCGAACGCCCCCGCGACCGCGGCGAGCCGCCCCGGCCGCTCCACCACCCGCATGCGGATGCGCCACAACACCATGGCCGCCCCCGCGCCCTCCCCCACGGGCAGCGCCGGGGCCTTGCGTACGGGGCGGTGGCCCATCCGCTTGTGGACCGCCGCCCCCACGATCAACGCCGCCCCCAGCCCGACCATCACCACCGGACCCGGTTCGCGGTGGCCGAGCAGGGTCGCGAGCAGGTGCGCCAGGCCGACCGCGAGGAACAGCGCGGCCAGCTCGACGATCTCCCGCCGCCAGGAGCGCCGATTACCGTTCATGACCTTCGGTGCATCGCTCATGCACCCCAGTGTCCGCGGGACGTGTTTCGTGATCACGAACGGCGCGGTTGCGGCGGCATTAAACCGCCCTAACCGCATGGCCCGTTCATGACAGGCCCCTTACACCCGCTCGACCTCGAAGACCAGCGCCGACTCGGCCCGCAGCACGGGAGCGGGCAGCCCCAGCTCGCCCAGGACCGCGCCGCTCAGCCGCACCGGACCGGAGGTCCACTCCGGCAGCCCGGCCGCGCGGGGCTTGGGGCCCGCGACCCGCACCTCGTACGTCGCCGCCGGGTCGAGCCCGGGCAGCCGCAGCGGCGCGGGCCCGATCGCGACCCTGGAGGTGAGCTGGACGAACGCGAACACCCCGCGCTCCGGCAGCACCGCCCCGTGCAGCAGCGCCGACGGGTCCGGGTGGTCGGCCCGCACCACCCGACCGGCGTGCAGCGTCGGCCGCAGCCGCTTGTGCAGGGCGATCCACTCGGCCAGCTCCTCCAGCTCCGCCTGGCTCGCCGAGGTCAGATCCCACTCCACGCCCATGTGCCCGAACAGCGCGGTCGCGGCCCGGAAGGCCAGCGGCAGCGACCGGCCCGTGCTGTGGTCCTGCGGCGCGCCGACGTGGCTGCCCATCCGCTCCGGCGGCACGAGCAGCCCGGTCCAGCGCTGGATCGCCTGCCGGTCGAGCGCGTCGTTGCAGTCGGACGTCCACACCCGGTCGGTGCGGGCCAGGACGCCGAAGTCGACGCGGGCGCCGCCCGACGAGCACGACTCGATCTCCAGCTCGGGGTGGCGGGCCCGCAGCTCGTCCAGCAGCCGGTACGCCGCCAGCGTCTGCGCGTGCACCCCGGGCACCCCGTCGTGCACCGGCTCGGCGATGTCGCGGTTGTGGTCCCACTTGATGTAATCGAGCGCGTACTCGCTCACCAGGCTGTCCAGCCGCTCCAGCAGGTAGTCGTACGCCTCGGGCCTGGCCAGGTCGAGCACCTGCTGGTTGCGCTGCGGCGGCGGCACGCGCCCGGCCTGCCCGAGGATCCAGTCGGGATGCGCGCGCAGCAGGTCGGAGTCCGGGTTGACCATCTCCGGCTCGAACCACAGCCCGAACTGCATGCCGAGCTTGCGCACGTGCTCGGCGAGGGGGTTCAGGCCGTCCGGCCAGACGCCCTCGTCGACGTACCAGTCGCCGAGCCCGGCCCGGTCGTGGCGGCGGTGGCGGAACCAGCCGTCGTCGAGCACGAACCGCTCGATCCCCGCCGCCGCGGCCTTGTCCGCCAGCTCCAGCAGCCGGTCGAGGCCGTGGTCGAAGTAGGTGGCCTCCCAGTTGTTCAGGGTGACCGGGCGGACCCCCAGCGGGCGGGCGGCGCGCAGGTGGTCGTGCAGCCGCGTGCTCGCCGCGTCCAGCCCGCCGCCCGACCAGGTGAAGTACACCAGCGGCGTGCGGTAGCTCTCCCCCTCGGCCAGCACGATCTCGCCGGGCTCCAGCAGCTCGCCCGCCGCCACCAGCGCCGGGCCCTCGGCCAGCCGCTCGGCGTAGTGGATGTGGTTGCCGCTCCAGCCCGCGTGCACCCCCCACACCTCGCCGCCCCGGAACCCGAACCCCGCGGTCCCGGCCACCAGCAGCCCCGTGCCGTCGTGCCCGGTCCGGCCGCGCCGATTCTCCCGCGACCACACGCCGTACCCGAACGCCGTGCGCTGCGGCACCTTCTCCAGCGCCCACCGCCCGGTGAAGTCCAGCAGCTCGCCGGCGCGCGCCGGCACCGGCAGCGCGCAGACCAGCCCCTCCAGCCGGTACGGGGCGGCGGCGGTGTTCGTCAGCGTGTGCCGCATCGTCACCAGGCCGCCGGCGTCCATGCCCAGCTCGCTGACCAGCTCCAGGCCCGCGCGGGCGTCGGAGGCCGCGACGGTGACCGTGCCGCCCCGACCGGGCGTCGCGTCCGCGTCGAGCCGGTCCAGCGTCCAGCGCACCGGCCAGTGTTCGCCATCCCGGCCGCCCGACAGGCCCGGCCTGCCGTACCAGCTGTCTCCCTGGGCGGGCAGCAGCGGCGGCGCGGCGGTGAGGGAGGCCAGCGCGGGCGCCAGGTCGGCGCCGGTCGCGGACCCGAGGTCGGCGCCGAAGTGGCGCACGCGCGGCAGGCCGGGGCCCGAGGCGTCCAGCACCAGGGCGGCCCCCGCGGCGGAGAGGATGAGGGGTGACAAGTCAGGCTCCTCGTTCAGCTCGGCGTTACGACGCGAACCTACATGAACAGCACACTTGCCTCGATCATGGGGCGGCCCCTCCGGGGCGGGAGCCGGAGGGGCCGCGAGGGGGTGAGCGTCAGACGGAGATCCGCCCGGCGCCGGCGCCCGCGGTGACGACGGACTTGACGTTGGAGGCGGTGTCGAGCGAGTAGGAGTAGGGGATCGAGCCGACACTGCCGCCACTCTGGCCGCTGCCGGAGTTGACGAAGTGGTTGTTGCGCGCGACCAGCGTGCCGGGGCCGGAGTCACCCTCGCCCAGGTGGAACGGGTCCTGGGTGTTCTCGAAGTAGTTGCCCTCGACGAGCACGCCCGCGCCCTCGGTGGAGGCCACGCCGTAGCTGCCGACGCTGCCGTAGTAGTTGTTGTAGACGTGCACCGGGTTGCCGAACCGCACGCGCGGGTGGCGCTGGTTGGTGCCGTCGAACCAGTTGTGGTGGTACGTCACGCGCAGGTGACCGCGGTCCTCGCCGCCGTTGTCGTCGCTGTGGCCGAGCAGCATGGTCTTGTCGTGGTTGGAGAACTTGTTCCACGAGACGGTGACGTAGTCGCTGGCCCGCTTGATGTCGATGGCGCCGTCGTAGCCGTGGCTCAACGAGTTGTGGTCGAGCCAGACCCGGGTCGAGTACTGGACGTTGATCGCGTCGTCGCCCCAGTCGCGGAAGGTGAGGTTGCGGACGATCACGTTCGAGGCCTGGGAGATGTTGAACCCGCAGCCCGCGATCGTCGCGCCCGAGTTGCCGAGCACGGTCTTGTTGGAGGCCACCTTCAGCATGCCCGAGCAGGAGATCGTGCCCGACACCCGGATCACCGAGGCGCCGCTCGCCGACAGCGCGCTGGTCAGGGCCGAGGCGCTGCTGACGGTGACCGGCGAGGCGTTGCCGCCGCCCGTCGTGCCGCCGCCCTGCGTGGCCCAGCCGACCAGCCCGTTCGCGTTGCCCGGAGGCGTGGTCGGCGGTGGATCGGTGGGCGGGTTGGTCGGGTTGCTGCCGGCGGGGACGAGCCGCCACTGCTTGGTGGCCACGGAGTCGCAGGAGTTCTGCTGCACCAGGGCGCCGGAGGAGGTCGCGTTGTCCTTGGTGTTGAGGCACTTGCCGCCGTTGGCGTTGACGATCCTGACGGTGGCGCCCGACTCGGGCAGCGTCCACGTCTGCGACGAGGCGCCGGAGCAGCTCTCCTGCTGCACGGCCTTGCCCGCGGAGGTGCTGGCGTCCTGCACGCCCGCGCACTTGCCGCTGTGGGCGGCCTTGAGGGTGTAGCCGCTGCCGCCGGCGGCCAGGTTCCAGGTCTGAGCGGCGCTGCCGCAGCCGCTCTGGGTGAGCTGGACCCCGTCTGAGGTGCTGGATCCCGGCACGGTGAGGCACAGGCCGCTGCCGTTGTTCACCACCGTGTACGCCCCCGGCGCGGGGGCCGCGGCGGCCGCGGTGGTCGTCGCAGCGGCCACCGCGACGACTGCCGTGCCCGTCAGGCCGGATGTCCGCCGTGGAGCAGGACGTCAGGCGGGCTCGGGCGTGCTGCCGAGCACGACCCGCAGGTCCGCCTGCGTGGGCGGCTTCGTCCAGGTGAGCCCCGGCCCGCCGGCGGCGATCAGGCGCGGCGCGGCATCGCGCAGCAGCTCCCCGGCCGCGGCCTCGGGCTGCTTCTCCCTGGCCTCCCGGTACAGCTCGAGCACCCTGGCCAGGTCGAGCATCATCGTATTGGCCTCACGCACGGTGACCTGCAACGCTCCAATGGCCGGCTCGGCCGACCAGGGGCACTCGCCGGACACGGCCTCGCGCACCGCCTCGGCGAAGGCGGCCCGGTCCATGCCGTCCACCTCGCCGTCCAGCCAGTCCTCGCGCAGGTGCAGCACGCCCGGCCGCTCCACCGCCCCGAGGTGCGCGATCAGGGCCACGACCGTGCCCTGCGGATCGTGCAGCGCGGCGTCCCCCCTGGCCGCGAAGGCGTCGGCGAGCAGGTGCAGCGAGATCAGCCGGGGCGGCTCGTACGTCGTGAGCACCCCCCGCCGGCCACTCACCCGCAGCGGGTAGGCCCGCAGGCCCTCCATGAACGCGGGCTCGACCTCCGCCGGGATCCCGAGGTCCATGTCCGCCTCGACCGTGGTGGAGGCGGCACCGGCGGCACTGCCGGCCGGGTCACGGCGGAACCACCAGACCATCGCCCCCACGACAATGGCGGCCAGCGCCACGACTGCGATCCACACGATGTTGTTTGCTTTCCCCTCGTACCTGCCAGCGGTAGCAGCGTAGTGTGCTCCGACCGGATGAATGCACAAATTTCTGCAAATGTGGTTGGCCGCACCCGTGGGTCGTGTATACCCGGGCGGCTGACAGAATTGGAAAGGTGACAGATGGCATCCTGACACCGGACCAGATCCTCGCCGCGGCCCAGGACGTCCTGCGCCGCTACGGTCCGGCCAAGGCCACGGTCGTCGACGTCGCCCGGGCGCTCGGCGTCAGCCACGGCAGCGTCTACCGGCACTTCCCCAGCAAGACCGCCCTGCGCGAGGCCGTGACCCAGCGCTGGCTCGACCAGTCGCACGCCGAGCTGGCCACCGTGCTGGCCTCCGACGCTCCGGCCGGCGTGCGGCTGCGCGAATGGCTGGGCGCGTTGTTCCGCTCCAAGCGCAAGCGGGCGCTCGACGACCCCGAGCTGTTCGCCACGTACGTGGCGCTGGTGACCGAGTCCAGCCAGGTCGTCGAGGGGCACGTCGCCGACCTGGTCGGCCAGATCCGGCAGATCGTGGACGCCGGGCTCGAGCGGGGCGAGTTCGCCGCCCCCGACCCCGCCGCCACGGCCCGCGCCGTCTTCGACGCGGCGGTACGCTTCCACAACCCGGCGCACGCCGCCGAATGGAGCCGGCCGGGCATCGAGGATGACTTCACCGCTTTGTGCGATCTCATCCTTCTCGGGCTGGAAGTCCGCTGATGGTGTGATGTTTTTACATCTGGTAACCGGAATTGTTGTCCTGGGGGATTAGTCCTGTCCCCCGCATCTCTGTTCAGCCCTGAACAGACATGTACACTCAGATCCAACACTGTCGCTCTCAGTGACGCCTTCATGGCAACAAGTGCCCAACGCAAGGGCTGGCCCGCGCAACCGGCAGGAGGTTCCCGGCCCTGACAGAGCGCGGAGCCGATTCATGGAGCCACTCCAGCTGACCACCACCCGCCGCAACGGGAGCCTGACCGTCAGCGTGTCCGGCGAGCTCGACATCGCCACCACCGAACAACTCCGCGCCCACCTGCTCGGCCTGCTGCAGGAGGCCGGACGAGCCCCGCACAAGCAGGTCGCGCTGGTCATCGAGATGAGCCGGCTGACCTTCATCGACGCCGCCGGGCTCGGCATCCTCGTCTGCGCCCACAACCACGCCCGGGCCCAGCAGACCCCGCTGCGCCTCACGGGCGTCCCGCCCGCCGTCCGGCGGCTGCTGCGCCTCACCGGCCTGGAGGCGCGCCTCACCTGAACACCCGCCACCTGTAGGTTGTCAGGCGTGATTCAGGTTCCCGATCAGATACCCCTGAAGCTGGAGGACGGGTTCGAACGCGTCAGGCGGGAGCTCGACCTGCCGGACGACTTCCCCCGCGCCGTGCTCGACGAGGCCGCGTGGGTGGCGCGGGTGCCGCGGCTCGACGCCGAAGACCTGTCCGACGTTCCGTTCGTCACCATCGACCCGCCCGGCTCGATGGACCTCGACCAGGCCGTGCACCTGGAGCGGCTGCGCGCCGGCTACCGCGTCTGGTACGCGATCGCCGACGTCGGCGCTTTCGTCCGGCCGGGCGGCCTCATCGACACCGAGGCCCGCACCAGGGGCGAGACCGTCTACCTTCCCGCGGGCAAGGTGCCGCTGCACCCCAAGGTCCTGTCGGAGGACGCGGCCAGCCTGCTGCCCGGCGCGCTGCGGCCGGCCGCGGTCTGGCGCATCGACCTCGACGCTGACGGCCGCATGGTCGGCGCCGACGTGCAGCGCGCGCTCGTCCGCAGCCGCGAGCGCCTCGACTACGCCTACGTGCAGGCGGCCGTCGACACCGGCACCGCCGACGGCGTCCTGGGGCTGCTGGCCGAGATCGGCCGCCTGCGGCTGGCCCTCGAACGCGAGCGCGGCGGCGTCACCCTGCCCACCCCCGAGCAGGAGGTGGTCTCCGACGGCGACGGCGCCTACCGGCTGGAGTTCCGGCTGCCGCTGCCCGCCGAGGCGTGGAACGCGCAGATCTCCCTGCTGACCGGCATGGCCGCGGCCTCGATGATGCTCGACGCCGAGATCGGCATCCTGCGCGTGCTGCCCCGGCCGCACGCCGACGACCTGGCTAAGGTCCGCAGGGTCGCCCAGGCGCTGGACGTCCCCTGGCCCGACGGGGCCGCCTACGGCGCCGTGGTGCACGACCTGGACCCCAAGAACCCGCAGCAGGCGGCGTTCCTGCACGAGTCGAAGGTGCTGCTGCGCGGCGCGGGCTACGTGGCCTTCGACGGCGCGCCGCCCGCGCTGGCCGAGCACGCTGCGGTGGCGGCGCCGTACGCGCACGTCACGGCTCCCCTGCGGCGCCTGGTCGACCGGTACGCGACCGAGGTGTGCCTGGCGGTCGCGGCGGGCGTGCCGGTGCCGTTCGACGTCCGGGCGGGGCTGGCGGCCCTGCCCGCCGTCATGGGCTCGACCGGACGGCGCGCCGGGGCGGTGGAGCGGGCGTGCGTGGACCTGGTGGAGGCGTTCCTGCTGCGGGAACGGATCGGGCAGGCGTTCGACGCGGTCGTGATCGACGTGGACGAGCGCCGCGGGGGCGGGCAGGTGCAGCTCGCCGACCCGGCCGTGATCGCCCGCTGCGACGGCCCGCTCCCCCTCGGCGAGCAGGTCACGGTACGCCTCACGCAGGCGGACCCGGCGACCCGCGAGGTCCGCTTCACCCTGGCGACGTGAACCTCGGGCGTCCCGCGGGGCCGCGCACGGCATGTTCCGCGCGCGGTCCCGCATCGGGCGTCACTTCTTCAGCAGGCTCCAACCCGCGCCCACACCCATGAGGTGGAGCGCGACGCAGAGCAGCCCGGCGGTACCGAGCGTGGCGACCGTGACTACGCTGCCGACCGCGAGGCCGGCGATCTCGAAGACGAGGGCGAGCACGAACAGCAGTGCGGCGACGAGGGCGAACATGTGGTGGCTACCTCCGAACGGGGCCGGCCGGACGCCACGCAGCCGAGGGGGGCCTCGGCGAGCGCGTCCGAGGATGTCTCTGACATGGGGATTTCCAGCACGATCGGCCGAAAAACTGCCCCGAAGGTGACGTTCCGTGAACGAATGACGACACCGCTTTGACCGGCCGGTCAGTCTCCCGCCATGAGGCTCAGGCCCCTTTCACCCGCATCCCGTCGCAGATCACGTCCGCCATCCGCACCGAGGCCCCTCTGGCCCGCGCCCGGCGCTCGGCCACCAGGCACCCGCGCAGCAGATCCAGCACGTCCTCCCCCGCCAGATCCCCGCGCGCCGCCCCGGCCCGCTGCGCCCGGACCAGTAATCGGGCGACGGCCCTGCCGAGATCGTCCTGCAGCGAGACCTTCATCCCGGCCCCGCTGTCGAGCATGTCGCACAGTGCCTGGTTCCCCGACGCCTGCTCGACCACCTTGGGGAACCAGGCGAAGAACGCCTTCCCGGGATCCTCCGCCGTGGCCAGCGCGCGGGCGTCGGCCACGAACCGCTCGATCCGCCCCAGCAGCACCGCCTCGAACAGCGCCTCCTTGGTGGGGAAGTGCCGGTAGACGGTGCCCACCCCGAACCCGGCCCGCCGCGCGATCTCGTCGAAGGAGATCGTCAGGCCGTCACTGGCCAGGGCCTCCTGCGCGATCTGCAGCACCCGCTCCCGGTTCCGCCGGGCGTCGGCCCGCAACGGCCGGGCCGAGCTGTGGTCGTCGCCCATGAACGAACCTGCCTTCAACAACCGGAGGGATCTCTCCGATTCTATCGACGGCCCCTCGCCCCCGCACCTATCCCGATCATGCTCTCCCCCGCTCGAAGGACGGGCAGCCGCCGACCCCGGACACCGGAACACCCGCCCCCGAAAAGAGGCGGGTGTCGGGCTCGGGGGTGTGGTGCGGCGGCCGGTCAGGGAGGGGTGGTCAGCGGGCGCGGGTGGGCGCGGGCGAAGCGCTTGAGGCGGATGCGCTCCTCCCGGTGCACGGGCGACAGCTCCACGATGCGTGCCACCTCCGGCACGAACCGCAGGTCGTGCGTGATGAGGAGCGTCGTCCGCCCGGCCATGAGCCGCAGGAGCGGCTTCATGACCTGCGCGGCCGTGGCCTCGTCCAGCCCCGTCATGGGCTCGTCGAGCACCAGCACCGGCGCGTCCCGCAGGACGGCCCTGGCGATGGCGATCCGCTGCCGCTGACCGCCGGACAGGAGCCGCCCCCGCTGCCCCACCGGCGTGTCGTAGCCCTGCGGCAGGAGTTCGGCGAACTCGTGCACCCCCGCCGCCTCCGCCGCCCGCACGATCTCCTCCAGCGAGGCGTCGGGGCGGCCGTAGGCGATGTTGTCGCGTACGGACGCCGAGAACAGCAGCGTCTCCTGGTGCACGATCGTGATGTTCTCGCGCAGCGACTGCCGCGTCAGGCGCCGGATGTCGACCCCGTCCAGCAGGATGCGGCCCGCTTCCGGGTCGTAGAAACGCAGCATCAGCTTGGCCAGCGTGGACTTGCCCACCCCGCTGGGCCCGGTGAGGACGACGACCTTGCCGGGCGAGGCGGTGAACGTCACGTCCCGCAGCACCTGCCGCCCGCGCCTCGGGTACGTGAAGCCGACCCGGTCGAACTCGACCAGGCCCCGGCTCCGCCCGGCGGGCACGGCGTCCTGCGCGTCGGTGACGGCCGGCCTGACCTTGAGGATCTCGATGACCCGGTCGGACCCGGCCGCCGCCTCCGACACCGTCAGCGCCAGCTCTCCCAGCGCCTGGACCGCCGGGTACAGCAGTGCCAGGTACGCGGCGAAGGCCAGCAGGCCGCCCAGGGTCAGCCGGCCCGCCGCGATCTCCCACGCGCCGAACCCGAGGACGACGATCAGGCAGACGGTCTCGATGACCTGGACGGTGGGCCCGTACAGGCCGGACAGCCAGGCCTGCGACATGTTGGCGCGCAGCCACATGCCGCCCTCCCGGTGCAGGCGGCCCGACTCGGCCTCCTGCCGGTTGTACGCCTGCACGAGCGGCTGGTTGGCCAGCCCCTCCTCCAGGACGCTGTTCATGGCGCCGTTGCTGTAGCGCTCCCGGGCCGCGGCCGTTCTGAACCTGCCCGCGAACGCCTTGGACACCACCAGGAACAGCGGGATCAGCGCCATCGTGACGAGGGCGAGGTCCCAGCGGATGAAGAAGGCCGCCCCGGCGAAGAACACCACGCTGGCCGCCGTGGTGAGCGCCTTGACCAGCCCGGACCCCACGAGCTCCTCGATGGCCTCGATGTCGTCGGTCAGCCGTGCCATCAGGTCGCCGAGGCGCCGGTTCTCCGAGAAGTCCGGCGCGAGCGTCTGCAGGTGCGCGTAGACGCGGTCGCGCAGGGCCAGCAGGAACCGTTCGGCGCCCAGCGCGGTGGCGTACGTCGCCGCGAAGGACGTCACCCCCGCGATCGCGGCGAGCCCGAGCCAGGCGAACGCCGGAACCCAGAACTCGTTCAACCGCCGGGTGGTCAGCACCTCGTCGGTGATGTGGCCGAACAGGCGGATCGCGGCGACCTCGCAGAGCGCGGCCACGACGGCGAACACGACGCCGGCCGCGAATAGGCGGCGCAACCCGCGGGTGTCCGGCCAGAACTCGCGAAAAGTGCGGCGAATGGAAATCGCCGGGGCGAGTTCGCGGCCGGAGACAGTCAATGAGAGCCGGCGGCCAGGCCACCGGCTCTCACGGGAGCGATTTACCACCCCCACCACCAGCGCCGGGAGCGGCAGCGCCAACCGCGCCAACCGCAACGCCAGCGCCTACGGCGACGGCAGCAACCCTGCTGGAAGTCGATCCTGGTGAGCTGAGAGCCAGCCATGATTCCTCCCCCGTTTGCTGACTTGCACAAATCGCACGTTAGCACCCGAAAAGCGACAAAGCACGAGATATCGCCTTTTTAAAAGGAACTTGACCAGTGAAACCGCCCGACAAAGGCCGTTGCCTGCCGCCGTTAAATCGACCGTAAATAAAAAGAACCACTAACTCGGGTAACGGTAATCCCAAAGGATGCCGCTCAGAACTGGTTCCAAGGTGTAGGTCACCCGATACTTTGGTCCGATGGATCGGACGTCTGCGCCGGGGATCATGGGCGCATGGCATTCATCGGCGTCATCCTCATGATCCAGGGCTTCGGCGGCCTCATCGCCGATCACTTCTTCGGCAAGAACTTCGGCCTGCTGCACCTGGTGCTCGACGGCACCGCCCTGACCGTCGTGAGCGCCGTGGTCGGCGTCGCGGGCCTGCTCCTGACGATCGGCGCCATCAGCAAGGACTCCTGAGGACCCGCCCTCCGAAGAGGGCGGGTAGGACCTTTCCCGGAAGGTCAGGTAAGCGAGGAGTAGGCCACCACGCCGCGCCGCATCGCGTCGACCGCCTTGCCCGCCGTCTGCTTGATCTTGCTGCCGGGCGGGGCCGCGTTCCCGAGCTGACCGAGCAGGTCCATCAGCTGCTTGACCCACCGTACGAAGTCACCGGCGGCCAGCTCGTTGCCGTTCACCCCGTCCCGCAGGACGGCGTCCAGTGCGTGCCCCTTCGTCCACCGGAACGCCGCCCACGCGAACGCCAGATCCGGCTCCCTGATCGTGGACAGCCCATGGTCGGACTCGATGCCCTCCAGCTCCCCCCACAGCCGGATCATCGACGTCAGCGCCTCCTGCGTCCGCCCGGCGGGCACCTTCGGGCGGCGCGCGTCATCGGCGGCCCGCGACTCGAACACCAGCGCCGACACGCACGCCGCCAGCTCGGCCGGGTCGAGCTCCTCCCACAGCCCCTGCCGCAGCGACTCGGCGGTCAGCAGGTCGAGCTCGGTGTAGATGCGGCCCAGCCGGCGGCCCTCGTCGGTGACGGCCTCACCCTCGAGGTAGCCCAGCTGCTCCAGCACCGAGCAGATGCGGTCGAACGTCCGCGAGATGACGTGCGAGCGCCCCTCCACCCGGCGGCGCAGCCCCTCGGTCTCGCGCAGCAGCTTGTAGTAGCGCTCGGCCCAGCGGGCGTGGTCCTCACGCTCGTCACAGCCGTGGCACGGGTGCTGGCGGATGAGCCGGCGCAGCTCGTTGACCTCGTCGTCCTCCACCGTGTGGTCACGCGCCCTGTCCGGCTTGCCCAGGTCGCGGTCGCCGAGCTTGGCCAGCAGCGTGGAGACGAGGTTGGCGCGCTCCTTGGGCGAGCGGCCGTTGAAGTTCTTCGGGATGCGCAGCTTCTCCAGCGGCTCGACCGGGACGGGGAAGTCCGCCGGGTCGAGCTTCTTGATCTGCTTGCCGATCGTCAGCACCAGCGGGCTCGGCCCCTGACCGCGCGGGTTGCGGCCCGGGTCGAGCACGATCGCCAGCCCCGCCCGGCGCCCGCCCGGCACCCGGATGACGTCACCCGGCTGCAACGCCTCCAGCGACCGCACGGCCGCCGCACGGCGCGCGGCGCCGCGCTGCCTGGCCAGCTCGGCCTCACGATCGGAGAGCCTGCGGCGTAGCGCCGCGTATTCGGGGAAGTCTCCCAGATGGCACGTCATGGCCTCCTGGTAGCCCTCCAGCGCCTCCTCGTGCTTGCGCAGCTGCTTGGCCAGCCCGACCACCGCCCGGTCGGCCTGGAACTGCGCGAACGACTCCTCCAGCAGCGTCCTGGCCCGCTCCCGTCCGAACTGCCCGACGAGGTTGACCGCCATGTTGTACGACGGCTGGAAGCTCGACCGCAGCGGATACGTACGCGTGCCGGCCAGCCCCGCCACCGACAGCGGATCCATGCCCTGCTGCCACAGCACCACCGCATGGCCCTCGACGTCGATGCCGCGCCGCCCCGCCCGCCCGGTCAGCTGCGTGTACTCGCCGGGCGTGAGGTCGGCGTGGGTCTCACCGTTCCACTTGTCGAGCTTCTCGATCACCACGCTGCGCGCCGGCATGTTGATGCCCAGCGCGAGCGTCTCCGTCGCGAACACGGCCTTGACCAGCCCGCGCGTGAACAGCTCCTCCACGACCTCCTTGAACGCCGGCAGCATGCCCGCGTGGTGCGAGGCCAGCCCGCGCTCCAGGCAGTCACGCCACTCCAGGTAGCCCAGGACGGCCAGGTCCTCGTCCGGCAGATGCGCGGTGCGCTCGTCCACGAGCTGCCTGATCTCGTGCCGCTCGCGGTCGGTCGTGAGCCGGATCCCGGCGTACAGGCACTTCTGAACGGCGGCGTCGCACCCGGCACGGGAGAAGATGAACGTGATCGCCGGCAGCAGCCCCTCGGCGTCGAGCTTCTCGATCACCTGCACCCGGTCCGGCGGGCGCGAACGCTGCGGCCGGCCGTAGCCGCGCCTGCCCCGCCCCTCCGTCAGCCGCTCGGCGTCACGCGTCACCCGCATCAGCGTGGGGTTGACGCGCGGGGTCAGGTCGTCGTTCACGAACATGTCGTAGAGGCGGTTGCCGACCATCATGTGCTGCCACAACGGCACCGGACGGTGCTCGTCCACGATCACCGTGGTGTCGCCGCGCACCTCGCCCAGCCACTCGCCGAACTCCTCGGCGTTGCTCACCGTCGCCGACAGCGCCACCAGCCGCACCGACTCCTGCAGGTGGATGATCACCTCTTCCCACACCGCGCCGCGGAAGCGGTCGGCGAGGTAGTGGACCTCGTCCATGACCACGAACCCGAGCCCCGCCAGGGTCGCCGACCCCGCGTAGAGCATGTTGCGCAGCACCTCGGTGGTCATGACGACGATGGGGGCCTCGCCGTTGACGCTGTTGTCGCCGGTCAGCAGGCCGACCTTGGCGGTGCCGTAGCGCTTGACCAGGTCGTTGTACTTCTGGTTGGACAGTGCCTTGATGGGGGTGGTGTAGAAGCATTTCTGGCCCTGCTCCAAGGCCAGGTGGACGGCGAACTCGCCGACCACCGTCTTGCCCGACCCCGTGGGCGCCGCCACCAGCACGCCGTCTCCGGCCTCCAGGGCGCGGCAGGCGTCTAGCTGGAAGTCGTCCAGCTCGAAGTCGTAGAGACCTCGGAACGATCTCACCGCGGCCCCGTCGTCCCCATACTTGTGACGGAAGGCCGCATAGCGTTCCGCTGGCGTTGTCATACCCGTCAGCCTACCGAAATCGCCTTTCCGGTCGGTCCCCCAGTGGTCCGGCCGATCCTCAGCCGGCGTCCGAGCCGGGCGCCTTTACAATGTAGATTTCAAACGATGACCCGAAACGCCCCCGGGCGCACCTCGCAGTGGACCGGCGCCGGGCCCACGCGTTCACCGTCGGCGTAGGCGATGACATCCGCAGCCTCCAGCCGCACGCTCCGCACCCGCCGCACCGACACCGCCGGATGCCCCACGTGCGTCCCCCGGTAGACGCTCGGGAAGACCCGCAGGAACTCGGTCTTGGACACCGCGTCCAGCATCATCACGTCCAGCAGCCCGTCGTCGGGCCGGGCGTCGGGGCACACCCGCATCCCCGCGCCGTACGAGGACGTGTTGGCCACCGCCACCAGCATGGCCTCGCGTTCGACGACCTCACCGTCGTCGAGGGTCATCCGGAACGGGATCGGCCGGAACGAGCGCAGCTCCTCCACCGTCGCCACCAGATAGCGCGCCATCCCCGGCGGCCACGTCTTCCGGTTGGCCCGCTCGTTGACCCGCGAGTCGAACCCGCAGCACATCACCCCCGCGAACAGCTCGTCGGCCTGCCCGGCCCGGATCCGGGCGACGTCCACCAGGCGCGACTTCATGCGCAGCACGACGCGGGCCGCGGCCATGGGATCGGCGCAGGGCACCCCGAGCGCGGCCGCGATGTCGTTGCCGGTGCCCGCGGGGATGATGCCGAGCGGCACGTCGGTGCCGGCCACGGCCTGCACGGCCAGGTGGACCAGCCCGTCGCCGCCGAAGGCCACGAGCGCGTCGGGGCGCTCGGCCACGGCGGTGCAGGCACGTGCGAGGGCGTCGGCGGCGTCGGCGCCGACGATCACCGACAGCTCGGCCCCGCCGGCGCGCAGCCGGCGCGCCACGGGTTCGATCAGGCGCAGCGTACGGCCGCCGCGTGCGGCGGGGTTGACGAGCAGGGCGATTTGAGGGGACACGCCCGGAACTTATCGCCTATCGCGTGGAACCGGAATCCTCCCCGGGGCGATCGTCGTCGACCGGAGTGGAGTCCTCCACCAGCGGGGAGGCCTCGTCGTCGGACAGGTGGGAGAAGTCCTCGGTGGCGGGCCTGCGCTTCTCACGCATGAACATGAAGAACTCGGCCAGGAAGTAGAGCACGATCATCGGCATGGCCAGCGCCATCATCGTCAGCGGGTCGCCGCCGGGGGTGATGACCGCGCCGAAGACGAACATGGAGAAGATCACCCAGCGGCGGTACTTCTTCACCGTGGCGTGCGGCAGCACACCGATGATGTTGAGGAACACCAGCAGGAGCGGCAGCTCGAACGAGATGCCGAAGATCACGAGCATGATCAGCACGTAGCTGACGTACTCGTCGATCTGGATGATGGCCACGGTGTCGCTCGGCGCGAACCCGAGCAGGATGGCCAGGCTGGTGTCCATGATCACGTACGCCAGGAAGGCGCCGATCAGGAACAGCGGGATCGCCAGCCCGAGGAAGGCGATCGAGTAGCGCTTCTCGTTGCGGTAGAGGGCGGGGGTGACGAAGGCCCAGACCTGGTAGAGCCAGACGGGCGAGGACACGACGACGCCCACCATCGCCGAGACCTTCAACGTCAGGAAGAACGACTGGAAGATGCCGCCGTAGGTCAGCGTGCACTCGCCGACACGCAACTGCTGGGCCTGCGGCGTCTCGCAGAAGGGCTCCTTGATGAACGCCCAGACCGGATCGAAGAAGATCCAGCCGATGATGATGCCCACGACGACGGCGGCGGCCGCGATGAGCAACCTGTTACGCAGCTCGCGCAGGTGCTCCATGAGGGGCATGCGGCCCTCGGTGTCGTGGTCGGGTGCCGGCTGGCTCGACCGTTTGAGCAGCGCCATCTAGCAGTCCAGGTGAGGAGGAGGGATGGGGTCAGACGCGCTTGTCAGCCTGGGCGGCGGCGCTGGCGCGCAGCCGGGCGGCCTGCTCCTCGAGCTGCCTGGCCTGCTCCTCCGCGGAGAGCGCGGGGGCGGGCGTGGCCTGGATCTGCGGGGGCTGCGCCGCCGGGGGCTGCGGCTGAGCCGGGGCCTGCGCCTGGGCCTGGACGGTGTGGTTGTCGTCGTCGTCCTCACGGAGCTTGGCCGTCTCGGACTTGAAGATGCGCAGAGAACGGCCGACGCCGCGGGCCATCTCGGGCAGCTTCTTCGCACCGAAAAGCAGGACGAGCACCAGCGCGATGATCAGAAGTTCGGGGACTCCGAGTTGCGACATGAAACGCCCTTTTCTAGCGAGTGCCTGTTTCAGCCACGATCGTACGCTGCCTGGGGCGTGGTCTCACCCCCCTGGCCCGCCAATCTGGCCCGCCGCGGCTCCAGCTGGGCCGTCGCCTCGGCGATTTCCCTTTTCAGGCTACGTGCCGCCACGACGACGCGGGCACCCGCGACCCCGACCACGCCGAGCCCCGCGACGCACAGCCCGCCGGCCACGTAGATCCACATCATGACTGGTGAGCGTACAGGGCCAGGGCCCGCTCGGCCTCCTGGCGCACGGTCTCGGCCATCGCAGGGGGTGAGACGACCCGGCCGGTGTCGCCCAGGCGCAGCGCCAGCTTGAGGATCCAGTCCTCGTCGCGGGCCCGCAGCGCCACCCGCAGCCGCCCCTCGCCCAGCTCGGTGACCTGCTCGCACGGGTAGTACTCGGCCACCCACCGCCCGGCGGCGCTGAGCTCCAGCTCGACCAGCTCGTCGGTGGGCGAGGGCCGGAAGACGCCCCGGGTGACGTCGATGGGCTCGGCCTCGGCCGGCGGGTCGGCGGGCACGTCGAGCACCTCGACGCCGAGCATCCGGTCGAGCCTGAACAGCCGCATCGCCTCGGCCCGGTAGCACCAGCCCTCCAGGTAGGTGCGGCCGTCGACGACCACGACCCGCGTGGGGTCGACCTCGCGCGGCGTCACCTCGTCGCGCCCGGGCACGTAGTAGCGCAGCGACAGCCGGCGGCCCCTGGTGAGCCCCTCGCGCACGCGCGGCAGCGCGTCGGGGGCGGCGTCCACGTCGACCGCGAGCTGGCTGCTGAGGGTGGCGGCGCCCTCGCCGGCGGCCCGCTCCAGCTTGGCCGTCACGCGGGGCAGCGCGTCGCCCGGCACCTCGTTGGCAGGCAGGGCGAGCTCGGGGGTCGCGGCGAGCATGCGCAGCGCGACCAGCAGCGCGCTGGCCTCGTCAATGCCCAGCCGCAGCGGCCTGGCGATGGTCTCGGCGTTGTCGATGATGATCTCGCCGCCGTCCCAGGAGACGTCGATGAGGTCGCCGGGGGTGTGGCCGGGCAGGCCGCACATCCACACGAGCTGCAGGTCGTCGATGAGCTGCTTCTCGCTCAGCCCGAACACCGCGGCCACCTCGTCGACCTGCGCCCCCGGGTGGGACATCAGGTACGGCACCAGGGCCAGCAGCCTGGGCAGCCGGTCGGCCGACCCGCTCATCGCAGCTCCTCTGTCATGCCATTGCCCCCTTCAGTCGGCGGATGACGGCCTCGCGGGCGTCCGGCGGCCCGACGACCTCCACGTCGGCGCCGAGGCTGGCCATCCAGCCGGCCAGGCGTTCGGGGTCGGTGAAGGGCAGCTCGGCCTCGTCCCACCCCTGCTCCCCCGTGCGCACGGCCGCCGCGAGCTGCCGCAGCCCTTCGCACGTCCCCTGGCGTACGCGGACGACGGCCAGCCGCTCGTCCGTCGAGTCGTCGGGAAAGCCGACCATACCCCGGAGATCGACCCCTTCGGGCACCTCGACGGCGCCGGGCCTGCCCATGACGGTGACCTGGCCGGTGACGCGGCTGAGCCGGAAGACGCGCGGCGCCTGCCGGTCGCGGTCGAACCCGGCCACGTACCAGCGGCCGTTGCGGCTGACCACGCCCCACGGCTCGACGGTGCGGGCGCGCACGCTCTCGCTGCCGGCGCTGCGGTAGTCGAAGCGCACCACGCGCCGGTCGCGTACGGCGTCCCACAGCGCGGGGAAGGCCGGGTCGCGGGTGTCCACGCGCAGCTCCAGCGCGCCGCCGCCCATGGACCCGCCCATGGACGCGCCGACGGGCCGGTCGGTGGCCACGCCGCCGGCGCGCAGCTTCAGCAGCGCCCCCGAGGCGGCCTCGGCCAGGCTGGCCCGCTGCCACACCTGCGCGGCCAGGCCGAGCACGGCGGCCTCGTCGGGCTCCAGGGTGATCTCCGGCAGCTCGTACGACTCGCGCTCGATCCGGTAGCCCGGCTCGTCCTCCCAGGGGTCGCGCACCACGTCGATGGGGATGCCGATCTCGCGCAGCTCGTTCTTGTCACGCTCGAACATGCGCTGGAACGCCTCGTCGCCATCGCGGTCGTAGCCGGGGACGGCCTGGCGGATCTGCTCGGCCGACAGTGGCCTCCGGGTGGCGAGCAGGCAGATCACGAGATTGAGCAACCGTTCGGTCTTCCGGCGCGACATCTGCCTCACTCCTCCTCCATCGACGCTACCCTGCCCCCGTGATCAGATGGCGCAAGGGCGAGGTTGTACGGATCCGACGCGAGTGGCCGGGAGCGGTGGAGCTGGACGTCGCCGTCCCCGAAGGGGAGTGCCGGGCGCTGGCCTATCCGCCGTTGGTCGGCCGCCCGGAACCCGGCGACGAGGTGCTGCTCAACACGACGGCACTCGCGATGGGTCTCGGTACGGGAGGTTACGCCATGGTGGTGGCCGTCCCGAACCGTTTGCCGCAAGATCCCACCGGTCCGGGCCACCTGGTGAAGGCCCGTTACACGCCGCTGCAGGCCACGGTGCTGGGCGCCGACGAGCAGGACTCCCCGCATCATGACAGATTGCGCGAGGCCGACTCCCTCGACGGGATGCCGGTGGTGGTGGCCGACCTGCACTCGGCGCTGGCGCCGATCCTGTGCGGACTGTACGCCGACCGGCCCGGCACGCGGGTGGCGTACGTGATGCAGGACGGCGGCGCGCTGCCGGTGTGGTTCTCGATGGCGGCGGCCCGGCTGCGGGAGATCGGCTGGCTGGCGGGCGTGGTCACGGTCGGGCAGTCGTTCGGCGGCGACGTGGAGGCGGTCACCGTCCACACCGGGCTGCTGGCGGCCCGCCACGTGCTGGAGGCCGACGTGGCGATCGTCGCGCAGGGCCCCGGCAACCTGGGCACGGGCACCAGGTGGGGCTTCTCCGGGGTGTCGGCGGGCGAGGCGGTGAACGCGGCGGGAGTGCTGCGCGGCCGCCCGGTGGCGACGCTGCGGGTCAGCGAGGGCGACCTGCGCGAGCGCCACTACGGGGTCTCGCACCACTCGCTGACCGCCTACGGCCGGGTCGCCCTGACGCCCGCCGACGTGCCGGTGCCGGAGCTGCCCGGGGAGTTCGGCGAGCGGGTCAGGGACCAGTCCGAGCTGCTGGCCGTCCGGCACCGCCTGGTGCCGGTGCCGGTGGAGGGCCTGCACGAGGCGCTGCGGGAGTCCCCGGTGCGCCTGTCGACGATGGGCAGGGGCCTGGAGGAGGACCTGCCCTACTTCCTGGCCTCGGCGGCGGCGGGCAGGCTGGCGGCCTCGCTGCTGTCGTAGGAGTCCTTGAACGTGAACGCCTCGGGGCTCGGCCCCTCGGCCCTGAGGCGCTCCAGCCGAGCCATGCCCTCGGCCAGCGTCGGGATGTGACCCTCGGGGATCCACCACATCACCATGTACGGCTCCGCCAGGCGCAGGAACCACTCCCTGCGCCTGCGCAGCACGCCCAGGTGGGCGCTGCGGTAGGTGTAGTTCCACAGGGTGTCGAGCGACTCCCACACCGAGAAGTTCATCAGCAGGTGGTCGCCGTAGTCGTGGATGACGGTGGCGGTGGGGTCGCTCTCGCTCTCCTTCAGCCGCCACACGAACCCGGGGGCCTCGTCGGCGATGGTGTTGACGGGCTCGAGGAGGGCGACGAACTCGGCGAGCTCCTGACTGTCGATGGGCGCGCGCAGATGGGCGATGTTCAGCTCAGCGAGATGCATGACGCTCAGCACACCACCCGTCCGCCTTCTATGTCAATCCTCATTTGTTTTAGAGAGGGAGACGCAGCAGTCCCCCGGCCGCGGGTCGAGCCTGGCCCGGCCCGGCTCGTCGCCGAGCCCTTCGAGCAGCCCCTGGCACAGCGCCAGGTTCATGGAGCACACGAGCAGCGGCTGCTCCTCGGCCAGCACGTGGAAGGGGCAGTTGCGCAGCCGCAGCGCGCCGCCCTCCTCGTACGGCTCGTAGCCGCGCTCCCTGAGCACCTGCTCGACGGGCTCACCGGCGTGCCTCTTGGCCAGCCGGGCGCCGGCCTCCCGCGCCGCCCGCTCGGCCCGCTCCTCGGCGCCGAGCGCGTCGACGACCTCGGCCAGGACGGAGGCGAGCGCGCCGTAGTCGCGCGGCGGCAGGCTCACCGACCGCTCGCCCCTGGCCCGGCGGTAGACCTTGGCGGGCCGGCCGCTGCCCGGCCCCTTCTTCTCCTGCTGCCGGAAACCGCTCTCGAGCAGCCCCGCCTCGACGAGCTTGTCGAGGTGGTGGCCGGCGAGGGTCCTGGAGACGCCCGCGGCCTCGGCCGCCTCCCCCCTGCCCACGTCGCCGCCGCGGCCCGCGACGGCCGCGTACAGGCTGCGGCGTACGGGGTCGTGCAGGAGGGCCAGCGCGTCGAGGTCGTCGCTACTCACAACGGGAGTCTATGAAAGCTTCCGCTTCACGTGCTTGTACGTGCACGCGCGGCTGGCGTCGGACGGGACGTTGCCGTACCTGCGCCAGCACGCCCCCTTCTTGATCACCCAGATGTCGACCCACTCGGGCGCGTGGTAACGGCGGTGGGCGGCCGTGGCGTTCTTCAGCACCCGGGCGGCCACGGCCTTGGCCTGGGCCTTGTTGGCAGCGGAGGTGTTCACCCACGTCGTGCCGGCGTCGCCGCCGACGACACAGGGCTTCTTGACGCCCTTGCAGAAGGGCGGGTCATCGGCGGCGGACGCGGCCGTGGCGCCGCCGAGGAGGACGGCTAAGGCGGATGCGATGACCAGGAAAGTGCGGATCATGAGGTTCATCCTGCCTCAATAGGCGGCGATGACGTCCACGACGTAGACGAGCGTGTCGGTGCCCGTGATGCCGTGGGCGGGGTCGCCGGCGGGGCCGTACCCGTACGAGGGCGGGACGACCATCAGGACCCGGCTGCCGGCGGGCAGCCCGACCAGGGCCGCCTCCCACCCCTTGGGCACGCCGCCGTCGCCGATCCTGAACGCCTTCGGCCGGCCGCTCGTCCAGGTGGCCTCGAAGACGCGGCGGCGGCTCCAGATCGCGCCCTCGTACTGGGCGACCACGAGCTGCCCCGCCTGCGTGC
The DNA here is from genome assembly GCF_053587055.1 of Nonomuraea sp. NPDC003707. NCBI lineage: Bacteria > Bacillati > Actinomycetota > Actinomycetes > Streptosporangiales > Streptosporangiaceae > Nonomuraea > Nonomuraea sp. NPDC003707. The sequence continues at coordinate 95,027 of NZ_JBSFNK010000011.1, forward strand.
CGCGCCCCTCGCCCCTGGTCAGCACCTTGACCTCGAACGCGGCCGGCGGGGCGGTGGCGGGCACCTCCAGCCCGGGCGGGGCGCCGGCGGTGACGCGCACGCCCGCCAGCGAGCCGCCGCCCGCCTCGACCGAGGCGCCCTTGGGGTGGGCGCCGAGGATGTCGACCACGTAGACCAGCTCGTCATCGGGCCCGACGCCGGGCGGCAGGCGCGCGCCACGGCGTTGATCGGGCGGGAGCACGGCCAGGACCCTGCTGCCGACCCTGCGGCCCCGCAGCGCGCCGTCCAGCCCCGGCGGCAGCTCCCCCAGCGGGAACGCGGCCGGGGTGCCACGGTCGAAGGTGGAGTCGACCAGGCGGTTGTCCCCGCCGTCCCAGACGTGCGCGGTGTACTGGACGATCGCCGTGTCGTCCGCGCCGAGCCGGGCGCCGCCGCCCGTCGCCAACTCCTCCACCTTGAGCCCGGCCGCCGGTCCGCCGCCCGCGAAGGTGATCGTCGGCCTGGCCCCGAACGGGCCGTCCACCGTCATGCCGAGATCGCGCGCGGCACCGCCCGAACAGCCGGCCAGCAGGACGAGGACCGGCAGCAACACGGCGGTACGGCGGTGCGGCATCGGTCCTCCCACGCGGCGGGGCTGGGCGTGGCGATGCTACCGTGTCCG